>JANQPR010000108.1 GCA_028285385.1 Phycisphaera sp. | reverse complement strand
GCGCCGCCGCACCGCGTCGAGCCCGTCGGCCCACTGCCGGGTGAGGTCGGCGTCTTCGAGCACGCGGCGCACGACCGAGAGCCCGTGGGCCGGGGGGTTGGAGTAGTTCCGGCGGATGCTCTGCTTGACACGGGACATGACGGCGGCGGTCGTGTCGGCCGAATCGGCCACGACCGTCAACGCCCCGACGCGCTCGTTGTACAGCCCGAAGTTCTTGCTGAAACTGGAGCAGACCAAGACTTCCGGGCAGGCCCGCATCAACTCACGCAGACCGGCGGCGTCTTGCTCGATCCCGTCGCCGAAGCCCTGGTACGCGAAGTCGAGCAGCGGCAGCACGCCGTGTTCGCTGAGCACAGATGCGATCTGCTTCCACTGGTCGGCGGACGGGTCGACGCCCGTGGGGTTGTGGCAGCAGCCGTGCAGCAGCACGACGTCGCCGGCGGGCACCTGCTGGAGCGCGCCGAGCATCGCGTCGAAGTCCAGCGCGAAGCCGGAGACGTCGAGGTAGGCGTAGGTCTTCGTCGGAACGCCGGCCGCGGCGAAGATGTGCGGGTGGTTCGCCCAGGTCGGGGCGGTGAGCCAGACGGTCGCGCCCGGGTGGTTGGCGTGGAAGTAGTCGGCGACGACGCGGAGGCCGCCGGTGCCGCCGGGTGTCGCGGCGGTCAGCGCCGTGCCGTCGGCGACCGCGGGGTGGCCGGCCCCCAAGAGCAGCCGGCGGACCGCTTGCCCGTACGCCGGCGGGCCTTCGATCGGGAGGTAGCTCTTGGTCTGCTCTTCCTTCAGCAACGCTTGCTCCGCGGCCTTGACCGCGGCGAGGACGGGGGTGTCCCCCGCAGCGTCCTTGTAGACCCCGACCGCGAGGTTGATCTTGCCCCCCCGCTCGTCGGCGCGGTACGCCTCGGACAGGCCGAGGATCTGGTCCGGCGGGGCCGGTTGGACGGTCTCCAGCATGGCTCGTTTCCCTGGTTTCACCCGTCGGCGCCCGGCGGCGAGGCGATTTGCGACGCCCGCTTGGCGCATCGGGGCAAACTAACACCGGCCTCAGGCAACGGCAATCCTCCAAAGCCACCGGCTTGCTAAGGTGACCCACGCAAAGGAGTCCGCAATGCAAGCTGTTCGTTTGGGTGTGATCGGCGCCGCCGGGAGCATGGCCGGCAATCACCACACGTATTTCGACAAGGTCGACGGCCTCGACTACGTCGCGAGTTGCGACGTCAGCCCGGAGGTGGTCGAGCCGATCGCCGAGAAGTTCGGCACGAAGGCGTGGACCGACGGCGAGGCGATGATCCGCAGCGGCGAGATCGACGCGGTGTTCATCGCCTGCCCGCACTACGACCACCCGCGCTTCTGCCGGGCCGCGTTCGAGGCCGGCGTGCACGTGCTCTGCGAGAAGCCCGTCGCCGTCACCGCGCTCGAGGCGGAGCAGACAGACACGGCGTACATGCTCGCGCTCAAGGCGAACCCCGGGCTGCTCTACGCGGGGATGTTCAATCAACGCACCAACCCCGCGTGGGTCGAGATCAAACGCCTCTGCACTGACGGCTCGCTCGGCGAACTGATGCGCATCTCGTGGACCATCACGAACTGGTACCGGACGCAGGCCTACTACGACTCCGGCGGCTGGCGGGCGACGTGGGCCGGCGAGGGCGGCGGCGTCCTGCTCAACCAGTGCCCGCACAACCTCGACCTGCTCTGCTGGTTCGTCGGCACGCCGTCGCGTGTCACCGCCACGACCGCGCTGGGCAAGTACCACGACATCGAGGTCGAGGACGACGTCACCGCCATCCTCGAGTTCGACAACGGCGCGACCGGCACTTTCGTCACCAGCACCGGCCAAACCCCCGGGATCAACCGGCTCGAGATCGCCGGCACCAACGGCACGATCATCTCCGACGGGCACCGCGGCGAGGGCTTGAGCTTCTTCCGCACCGCCACGTCGGTGCCGGAGTTCACCAAGACCTCCCCCGAGCGCTTCGCCGGCGTCCCGTTCGCCGACCTGACCATCAAGCCCGCCCCGGCCGCCGGGACCGAGCACGAACGCGTCACCCGGAACTTCGTCGACACCATCCGCCAAGGCGGCACGCAGGACGACCTCGTCGCGCCCGGCACCGAGGGCATCCACGGCCTCGAGCTCGGCAACGCGATGCTCATGTCGGGCTTGCAGAAAAAGCCCGTCGACATCCCCACCGACCGCCAGGCCTACGCCGACCTGCTCGACGAGCTCAAGGCCAAGTCAACCTTCAAGAAAAAGGTCGTCACCGACGGCAAGCCCGTCGACATGTCTGGCAGCTTCGCGTGAAGGCGACGGGCTACGATCGAGGCATGGACCGCAGCGTCGTTATTGCAATCGTGTTGGCGTCGGGCGCCGCCCTCCCGGGTTGCTACTACACGGCCACCGACCGCGACGGCTCGACGAAACGCATCTCGGCTTCCGAATACGACAAGCTCCGGAAACAGCCCCGCGCCGACACCGACCCGATCCTCGGCCCCGTCGAACCGTTCAGGCCGACCGAAGCGGAAGCAACGCGTCGCTGAGCCGGGCCCTCAGAGAATCCAACACGTCCAGCCCGCGCGGCTGATCGACGACGTTCCGCGTCTCGTCCGGGTCGCGCACCAGGTCGAACACCGCCAAGGCCCGGCCGTCCCGCACGTCGAACACGGCCTTGTGCGACGCCGTCTCCAACACGACCCGCTCGCCGAACTCGCACAGCACCGCGTCCCGACTCGGCAGCAACGGGTCGCCCGACAACAACGGCAATAGCGACCGACCCGCCAACCCAGGTGGCGCATCCACCCCCGCCAACGCCGCGACCGTCGGCGCGACATCAGCCACGCTGAACAACCCGCCGACTGCGACTTCATCGTCTTCGCCCCGAAACGAACCACCTGGTGGCGGCGCGACGATCAACGGTGTGTCCACCGCCGCCGCCAAGGCGCTGCGGTGCCCGACCAGCCCCGACTCGCCGAGCAGCACGCCCCGGTCCGACGCGACCATCGACCAAACCCGGTGCCCGTCTTTGCGGTCCCGCAACGCCTCGTGCAACCGCCCGACGCCGTGATCGATCAGCGACACCCGGCCGAGGTAATCTGCCCGAACCCGCGTCACCGCCGCCTCGTCCAGGTTCTGCAACAGGTACCGCGGGTACGCCGCTTCGCCCAACGCGTCGATCTGCGACAAGTCCGCCGGCGAGAACCCGCCCCGCAACTCGCCCGGCTCCACCAGACTGTCGTACATCGCGGGCGGCGGCAGCTCGTTGCCCGGTCCCGTAAACGACACGATCAACGCCCAAGGCCGGTCGATCGGCATCGCCAACAACTTCCGCACCGCCTGCTCCGCGATGAACCCGTCGATGTCGTGCGTCGGCTCGAGCATCAATCGGTCCGGCAGAAACGGGCCTCTTCGTAACCGTTGTCTTCGTTGCCCCGCCAGCATCGGCACGTGCCCCCGCGCCGCCGCCGACCCTAGATAAGCGCACCCATCCGCTTCGACCGCCTCCACCGGCGCGACCGGCACGAAGTCGTCGAGCAACGACGACACCGCCGACAACTCGCCAACCCCGGCGACGTAGTAACCCCCGTCCTTCAACCACCGCGGCAACGAATCGTCCAACGCTGACAGACGCTGCCCCTCGCGCAGCACCCCGTGCTGCCGCCCGTGCAACCCGGTCCACAGCGACACCGCCCCGCCCGGGTCCGCCGTGCAGCACGACTGAGCCACCAGCCGTAAACCACGGCCGGCCAGCTCCACCATCGCCGGCGTCCGCAGCGGCCACCGCCCCTCGTCCGACAGGGCGTCGCTCCGCAGCCCGTGCGCAATCACGATGACGAGGTTCCGCCGATTCACGCGTCCGATGCTCCGAATGCACGACAACCATGCCCACGCACACGGTGCGTGGTTCCTCCGCAACCCTAAACCACGCCCTACACTCTGCCGCTCAATCGCTCGCTCTCCGGCGCGATCCGACCCGCCGCCGCTTGCCCAACCGTCATGGCCCTCCTCACCGTCGCCAACGTCAGCTTCGCCTTCGGCGACCGCCTCGTGCTCGACGGCGTCAACCTCAGCCTCGACGCCGGGCAGCACGTCGGGCTCGTCGGGCGCAACGGCTGCGGCAAGTCCACCCTGCTCAAGATGATCGCGGCCCAGTCCTTCTCCGTCGATGAAGCCGCCGCAGCCAAACTCCCGGGGGTCAAGCCCGACGACGGGCAGATCCAGCTCGCCCGCTCCGCCACCGCGGGCTACCTCCACCAAGACCACGACCTCCAGCCCGACCGCACGCTCCGCGACGAGGCCGGCCACGCCTTCGCCGCGCTCGCCAAGCTCCACGACGAACTCAACGAACTCTCTCACCGCATGGGCGAGCCCGCCGTCTACGACAACCCCGACGAGCTCGACCGCTGCATGAAGCGATACGCCGCGCTCGAGGAGCAGATCGCTTCTTCGGGCGGCTACGCCGTCGACCACAAGATCGACGAGACCCTGCACGGCCTCGGCCTCGACGACGCGTTCTTCAGCGTCAAGTGCAAGGACCTCTCCGGCGGGCAGCGCGGCCGACTCGCGCTGGCCAAGCTCCTGCTCACCGAGCCGGACATCCTCCTGCTCGACGAGCCGACCAACCACCTCGACATCGCCGGACGTCAATGGCTCGAGAACTTCCTGCGCGACTTCCGCGGGGCGGTGTTGATCATCTCGCACGACCGCTGGCTGCTCGACCGCGTCGTGTCGAAGATCTACGAACTCGAAGAAGGCTCGCTCGTCGAGTACCCCGGGAACTACGAGGCCTTCCGCGAGCTGCGCCGCGAACGCATCGAGGAGCAGCGCCGGGCGTTCGAGAAGCAGCAGACCAAGATCAAGAGCGAGAAGCAGTTCATCGAGAAGTTCCGTGCCGGGCAACGCGCGAAGCAGGCCCGCGGCCGGGAGACGAAACTCGCCCGTTACATCCGGGACCACGCGATCGAGCCGCCGATGGAGCTCGACGCGATGAAGCTCGACTTCTCGCCCAAGAAACGCAGCGGCGACAACGTAATCGTCGCCGACGGCATCACCAAGGAGTACGAGAACAAGCCGCTGTTCCGCGGCCTGTCGGTCAGCCTGAAACGCGGCGAGAAACTAGGCGTCATCGGCCCCAACGGCGCGGGCAAGTCCACGCTCGTGCGCTGCCTGCTCGGGGAACAAACCCCCACTTCCGGCGGCGCCAAGCTCGGGGCGCAGGTCGACGTCGGACACTTCAAACAGACCCACGAACACCTCGATCTCTCCAAGACCGTCGTCGAGTACCTGCGGTCGTTCGTGCCTTCGGACACCGAGCAGGAAGCGCGCGATCTGGCCGGGGCGTTTCTGTTCCGCGGCGACGAGCAGGACAAGCAGCTCGGCGTGCTCTCGGGCGGCGAGCGGTCAAGGGCTGTGCTGGCTGGGCTGATGTGCGTCGGGCACAACCTGCTGGTGCTCGACGAGCCCACGAACCACCTCGACATCCCCAGCGCCGAACGCCTGGAGGAAGCGCTACGCCGCTACACCACGGCCAGCAAGAAGTACTCCACCGCCGCGGGCAGCAACGCCGGCGCGGAAGGCACGCTGATCCTGATCACGCACGACCGCATGCTGCTCGACCACCTCGTCGACCAGCTCATCGTGTTCGACGGCCAAGGCCGCGCCGAGCTGTTCCTCGGCACCTACAGCGAGTGGCTCGCGGCGCAAACGCAGGAAAACCAGGAAACGCCAGCGACGCAGGAAAAGAAAAGGGCGTCGAAGCCGAAAGCCAAACCGCCGACGGCATCGGCAGAAGCCCCCGCAGATAAGAACATCCGCGACCGCAAGAGCAGCCCCGCGGCGAAGCTGTCGCAGAAAAGGCTCGAGGCCCGCATCGCCGAGATCGAGGAACGGTTGACCGAGATCGACTTCTCGATGAACGACCCGTCCGTCTACACCGACGGCGACAAGATGAAATCCCTGCAGGACGAACGGGCCGCGCTGCGAGACCAGCTCGAGCCGCTCGAAACGGAGTGGCTCACCCGCAGCGGGTGAGTTGTTCAAATGGGGCCGCACGCCCCTGCTTCACTTGTCAAAGAAAGAGCCTGCGACGCAGCAATCACATCGGGCCACCCGCGTTCGGACGGGACTCTTCGGGATCACTTCGCGGAACGGCGGAGGCGCCCGGCGGGCAACGCGGTGAGTCATTCGCGGCGGACTGAACGA
>JANQPR010000104.1 GCA_028285385.1 Phycisphaera sp. | reverse complement strand
CCGCCGTTGAGACCCGCCATGCCCGAACTCAAGCCGATCCCCACGTTGCGTTACGCCGTGAGCGCGAGCGACGACTTGACCACGAAGATCGCCCCGCCTTACGACGTGCTCGACGAGGGCCCGAAGCAGCACCTGCTGTCACGCGACCCGCACAACATCGTCGCCGTTGACCTGCCGGTTACGCCGCCTAAGACAGTGGGCCCCGACAGCGCCTACGTCGCCGCCGCGGCGACGCTCCGGCAGTGGACCGAAGCGGGCGTGCTGCAACGCGACGACACCCTCGCCGTCGTTGCCTACGAACAGGTCTACACCGTCGACGGTCAGACGCTTAGGCGACGCGGCCTGTTTGCCGGGCTCAAGCTCGAAGAGTTCAACCGGCGTGGCGGCGGCGTCTTCCGGCACGAGATGACTCTCGCCGGCGGCATTGGCGACCGCACGAAGCTCATGGCCGCAACCTCGGCCCAGCTCTCCCCGATCTTCGGCGTCTTCTCCGACCCGGACGCCGTCGTCGCCGACCAACTCTCGCAACACTTCGACGGCCGCGCCCCCGACTACCACGGCACCACCGACGACGGGGTCCAACACCGCTGCTGGGTCGTTCACGACAAAGCGACGCTCGGCCAGCTCTCGACGCACTTCCGGGGGACGGACGTGTTCATCGCCGACGGGCACCACCGGTACACCACCGCGTTGCAGTTCGGCAAGGACCACGCCGACTTGCCGGGCGCGGACACCTGTCTGTTCGTCCTCGTCGCCGCCGAGGACCCGGGCATGATCGTCCTGCCGACGCACCGCGTGATCTGCGGCCTGGGCGACATGACCACCGCGAAGCTCGCCGACCTGCTCAGCAGCCACGACGACTTCCGACTGGTCGAGTCGACCGAAGACGCGGTGTTCGGCCTGTACGACCCGACCACGAAACAGACCGTCGGCCTCAACCCGACCTCCGACGACGTCCTGAAACAGCACTTGCCCGACAAGCCCGAGGTCTGGCGCAAGCTCGACGTCGCGTTGCTGCACGAGGGCCTGATCGAGAGGGTGCTCAAGCCCCAGTTCGGGCCGGACTGCGTGAGCTTCAAGTACACCGCGGACCTCGACGAGATGAAACGACTCGCCGAGTCGGAACCGGGCCGGCTGGGCGTGGTGATGCGGGCGACGCCGCTGCGCAGCGTGATGGACGTATCGTTGGCCGACGAGGTGATGCCGCCCAAGAGCACGTACTTCTACCCCAAGCTCGCGACGGGGCTGGTCATGCACCCGCTGGATTGACGGCGTTGGCAGCGCCGCCCGCCGAATCGCGTGGCGGTGTCACGCCGGCTTGCGCGTCCGTTCCCAACGCCAGACCCGGCCGTCTTCGGGGTCGGTCACTTCGCCGACGCAACGGAAGCCGCACTTCGTCAGCACGCGGGTCGACGCGTTCGGCTCGGGCAGCGTGTGGGCGCACACCAACCCAACCCCCGGCCGGCCGAGCGCGTATTCGGCCAACGCGTCCGTGGCTTCGGTGGCAAAGCCCTGCCCCTGGTGATCCGGCTCGACCGCGTAGGCCACCTCGACCGCGCCGTTGTCGTCCGGCGGGCCCTTGAACGCGCCGCTCCCGACGCGGGTCTGCGTGGCCGTCTCGATCATCGTGAAGCCGTGGACCCACGGGTTCGCGGCCGTTGCCGAGGTGACGCGTTCGATCCAGTCGGCGGAGACCTGCGCCCGATGTTCCGGCGGCATCGCGGCGATCTCCCGCCGGGCCTCTTCGGGCGACGACAGCACGAGGGTCAGGCTTTGCGTCCGCAACTCCAGCGTCTCCGTCACGGGGTGGCCCCTTTCGTGTCTGCGTTCAGCCGCTCAGCAGCCAAACGAAAACGACCAACGCCAGCAGCGCGATCACGGGAATCAGCCCGACGACGATGATCAAGTCGCCGACCGTTGGGTTCTCGAAGCGGCGCAGCCAGCGCTCGAACGCGTTGCGGGGCGGCGGGCGGTCGCCGCTTCTCCGGGCTTCGTTGGGTGGGTCGTGATCCGACATGCCGTGATCCAGTATCGCGCGCTCCGGCTCAGTCGTCGACGCCGACTTGCGGGCAGCTGCGCTTGAGTTGGCAGCCGTCGCACGCCGGCTTGCGGGCCTTGCACACCGCCCGGCCGTGCCAGATCAACAGGTGTGACCACTGCGTCCATGTCTGGCGCGGCAGCCGCGCGGTCAGGTCCTTCTCGATCGCCACGGCGTTCTTCGGGTCGGCCTCGGTCAGCCCGAGCCGGACGCTCAGCCGGCCGACGTGCGTGTCGACGACGACGCCCTCGTTGATGCCGAACGCGTTGCCGAGGACGACGTTCGCCGTCTTCCGCGCGACGCCGGGCAGACCGAGGAGTTCCTCCATCGTTGAAGGGACCTTGCCGCCGAAATCCTCGGTCAGGATCACCGCGGTCGCGTGGAGGTTCTTCGCCTTGTTGCGGTAGAAGCCGCAGGTCTTGACGAGCTTCTCGAGGTCGGTCGCCTTTGCCTTCGACATCGCTTCCGCGGTCGGATACTTCTCGAAGAGCGCGGGCGTGGCCTTGTTCACGGCTTCGTCGGTGCACTGTGCGGACAGGATCGTGGCGACCAACAACTCGAAAGCGTTGCGGTGGTCCAGGGCGCAATGCGCCTCGGGGTACATCGCGTCGAGCCTTGCATACAGCCGGCGGGCGCGGGCGCGTTCGTTCCTGGAGGCGGCGGGTGTGCTCACGCGCGTTCGCCCTCCGTGGAGAGTTTGGCCGGTGGGTCACGGAAGCACCACGGGGTCATGCCGAGGGCCACAACGAGCATCAGCGTCGACACGCCGTATGTCCGCGTGCTGAGCTGGTGGTAGAAGTCGAACGCGTCCTCCGCCTTGTCGATCAACTCGGCGGGTGTGCCGGGGTTGTACTTAGGGTCGCGCCACTTCTCGATGCCCGGCGTCACAACAAACTGATTGAACAACACCACGAGCACCGGTACGCCCAGCAGGAATAGCCGGACGCCCTGCCGTTTCGCGCCCCGCCCGCCGACGAGGTGTCGCGGGAACCAGAGGAAATGCAGCAGCGCACACACCGCCAAACCGGCGGCACAGACCAGCTGGAGCACGACCAGCCGGCCGAGCATCGCGCCCACAAAGCCGCCGGCCAGAAACCCCTGCGCGTTGCTGTGCACCTGCTCGCCCTCCCATCCGGCCAACGAGACGAGCAGCACGCCGTCGATCCCGCGCACGAACGCGAACGCCGCCATCGCGCCGACGACCAGCATCACCATCGCCCCAACCCACAGGCCCAGCAGTAGCAGGTACACCGCCTGCACTACCCGGAAGTCGCCGCGGGCCTCGGAGACGCCATCGCTCATGCTTCCACCCTTGCGGAACGCATCGAATGGGCCGGTTGGCCGGCCTGAAACGTCGCGCCGTCGGCCCAGACCTCACGCTTCCAGACCGGCAGTTCGCGTTTGAGCGTGTCGATCGCGTTCCGGCAACCCGCGAAGGCGGCGTCGCGGTGCGGTGCGAGGCAGCGTACGAGGACCGACACCTCGCCGAGCGCAACAGGGCCGGTGGCGTGCACAAGCGTGACGGCGGTGAGGCCGTGTTCCGCCCCGACGTGTTCAGCGAGTTGACGGAGTTGCGCCCGGGCCATGTCGGCGTAGGCGTGGTATTCGAGCCGGACGAGCGCGCCGTGCTGCGGGTGCGTCTCCGGGCGAGTCCGGCCGAGGAACACCGCTTCGGCGCCGGCGTCGTGACCCGCGACCGTCGCATCAGACAACCAGTCGCCCGGGTCGATGGGCCCGTCGTGTAGCGCGGTGGTGGTGATGGGCGTAGAGGACGGCATCGGCGGTGTCGCATCCTACGCGGTCACGCCTCGCCGTCGTCGACCCGGTCACGCAGCTTCCGCAGCGCGTCGAAGGCGTCGAGCGGCGACATCTGGTCGAGGTCGAGGTCTCGCAAGGCGTCGATGGCGGGGTGATTGAGGTACTCCGTGAACAGCGACATCTGCGGTGTTAGCGGGGGGGAGGGTGAAGCCGTTGCTTGCCCCGCAGACTTTGCTTGTGCGGGCGGCGTGCCGTGGCTGACCGCCAAGTCACGCAGCAGTGCGTTGGCGCGGTCGACGACGGGGCGGGGCAGGCCCGCGAGCTTGGCGACGGCGATGCCGTAGCTGCGGTCGGTCGCGCCGGGTTCGACGCGGTGCAGGAACACGATCTGGTCGTTCCATTCGCGGGCGGTGACGTTCAGGTTGCCGACGTTCTCGAACCGCTCGGCAAGCGCGGTCAGCTCGTGGTAGTGCGTCGCGAACAGCGCCCGGCAGCCGACGTGGGCGAGGTGCTCCGTGATCGCCCACGCGAGCGCAAGCCCGTCGAGCGTGGACGTCCCACGGCCGATCTCGTCCAGAATGACGAGGCTTCGAGAGGTCGCGTGGTGGCAAATGTTCGCGGTCTCGGTCATCTCGACCATGAACGTCGAACGCCCGGCGTGCAACTCGTCGTGCGCGCCGACCCTGGTGAAGATGCGGTCGCACATCCCGACCGTCGCCGACGTCGCCGGCACGAACGACCCGGTGTGGGCGAGCAATGCGATCAGCGCCGCCTGACGGATGTAGGTCGACTTGCCCGCCATGTTCGGGCCGGTGATGAGTTGGAGCGAGTAGCCAACGGGCGGTGTCTGGTCGCCAGTGCTTGATGGCTGCGTCTGTTTGGTGACCTCATCGGTCACTGGCCACTGGCCGCCGGACACTCTCAACGCCACGTCGTTCGGGACGAACTGGTCGTCGATCAACTCGTCGAGCACGGGGTGGCGTCCCGCCTCGATGCGCAGCACCGGCTCGTCCGTCAGTTCCGGGCGGCAGTAGTTGTGCTTCACGGCCCGTCGGGCGAAACACAGCAGCACGTCCAACTCGGCGACGGCTTCGGAAAACGCGTGCAACGCGTCGAGCTGTTTCTCGCAGTCGCCGCAAAGCCCAGCGAAGAGCTCTTGTTCCCGGGCGACCGCGCGATCTTTCGCCGAGAGCACGTTGCCCTCGTACTCCTTGAGCTCGGGCGTGATGTACCGCTCGGCGTTCTTGAGCGTCTGCTTCCGCGTCCAAGGTCGGCCGGCGTCGGTCTGCATGAACTCGTCGGCCTTCGTCTTGTTCGCAGCGGTGACCTCGATGTAGTAGCCGAAGACCTTGTTGTAGCCGACCTTCAGCGACGCGATGCCGGTCTCTTGCGTGAGCTGTCCCTGGTACTGGGCGAGCCAGGTGTCCGAGTCGGCCATGAGCCGGCGTTGCTCGTCGAGTTTGACGTCGTGGCCGCCGATGAAGAGGCCGCCCTCGCGCAGGTGGGCCGGCGGGTCGTCGCGGCAGGCGTCGAGGATGCGTTGTGACAGCGGCAGCAACACGTCGTGCACGGCGGCGACGCGCTGGTGGTAAGGTCGAACCGTCGGGTTGCCGTCGAGCGAGGCGGCGATCCGTTGCACGGCGCCGGTCGATCGCCCCAGGGCGACGAGGTCGCGTGGGCTCGCGCGGCCGACAGACAGCCTGGCGCAGAGCCGTGGCACGTCCTGCACGCCGTCGAGGGATTCGGCGAGTTCGTCGGCGAAGCGCGTGTCTTCGACCAGCGCGGCGACGACGCGCTGCCGTTCGAGGATCGCGTCGCGGTCGGCCAGCGGGAAGCAGAGCCAGTCGCGCAGCTTCCGCTTGCCCATCGCCGTAGCGCACGCCCGGCCGTTGCCGCCGAGCACGCCGACGAGCGAACCCGCGGTGCCGTTGCCACGCAGCGTGCGTTCGACCTCGAGGGACGCGAGCGAGGTCTGGTCGATAATGAGGTGCGCCTCACGGTGGAACCGGCGCGGCGGGCGCAGGTGCGACAGCGTCGCGGCGGTGTCACCGCCGTCGTTGCCGGGCCGCTGTGTCTCGAGGAGGTAGTGCAGCACCGCTCCGGCGGCGCCGAGCGCCGGGTCGTCGTCGGCGAAGCCGAACCCGGTGAGTTCCGCGACGCGGTACTGCTTCTTGAGCAGCGCGGCCGCCTCGCCCAGCCGGAACGACCACGCCGGGCGCGGGGTCAACGGCGGCACCTCGCCGCGTCCTTCGACGAGTGCGGAGACGCGCGCCGGGGTGACGCTGTCGGCGGTTTCGCAGTAGAGCAACTCGGCCGGGCCGATGCGGGCGAGTTCGTCGCGCGCCGCGCCCGCGGGGACGGCCATCACCCAGAAGGCCCCGGTCGACAACTCCGCCCACGCCAAGGCCGCGACGCCGTCTTCCGGGAACGACACGGCGGCGAGTGGCGCGGGCGTGGACTCGTCGAGCAGGCCTTCGTCGGTCAGCGTGCCGGGCGTGACGACACGTGTCACGTCGCGCTTCACGACGCCTTTGGCTTGCGACGCGTCCTCGACCTGGTCGCACACGGCGACGCGGTGGCCGGCCTGGATCATCCGGCGCAGGTAGCCCTCGACGCTGTGGTACGGCACGCCCGCCATCGGCACGCCCTCGGTCCGCTGCGTCAGGGTGATGCCCAGTGTGCGGTGCGCGAGCTCCGCGTCGTCGTAGAACATCTCGTAGAAGTCGCCCATCCGGAAGAACAGCACGCAGCCGGGGTGCTGGTCCTTGAACCGGCGGTACTGCCGCATCGCCGGCGTGTCGTTGCCCTTGTTTTTGCTGGTCACGCCGCCGGCCATGGGACGCGGCAATGTACCAACCCCGCCTCCGGATGAACCTTTCAACGGGGCAGCGATACACTCGCGCCCGTGGCGACGCTCGACCCCGGAGACAACGTGCTGTTTGCTGGTGGGGGCGAACCGGTGGGGTATGCGCTGGTCGCGGTCGAGCGCGGGCTGGATGTCGCGGAAGGCGGTTTGACGTATTCCGTTCCGGAGGCGCTGGCGGACCTGAAGGCCGGTCAGCGTGTGGAAGTGCCGCTGGGCCGTGGGAACAAACCGGCGGCGGGGTACGTGCTCGAACGGCTCGACGCGCCGCCCGCGGGCCTGGTGGCGGAGGTGAAGGTGATCAAGCCCGTGCTGCGCCGCGTCGGCGAGCGGGTGTCGCTGCCGCCGGAACTCGTTGAGCTGGCCCGGTGGGTGTCGGCGTACTACGTCTGCCCGCTGGGGATGGTGTTGCAGACGATGCTGCCGGCGGCGGTGAAGCGCGGCGTCGGGGTGCACGCCAAGACGATGGTCCGCCGCACGGCCGACGCGCTGCCGATGACGAGAACGACGAAGCTGCAGCGCGCGGTCCTGGACGCCGCGCCGCCCGACCGTTGGATCGAGTTGCGGGATTTGGCGGATTTGGCCGGGGCGAAGACGACGTCGCCGGTCAAGCGGTTGATCGATGCCGGTCAGTTGGAGACGCAGAAGCTGCGCGTCGTCGACGCGGAGTTGGAGACGCCGGTGGCGGACGCGTCGGCGGGGCGCGCCGTCGGACTCACGGCCGCGCAACGCGACGCGTTGGAACACCTCGAAGCGACGCTCGGCACGTTCGCCGTCTCGCTGCTGCACGGCGTCACGGGATCGGGCAAGACCGAGGTCTACCTCCGGCTGATCGAGGCGCTGCGGGGGCGAGATGCGTCGGCTGGCGTGATCGTGCTGGTGCCCGAGATCGCGCTGACGCCGCAGGCGGTGGCCCGGTTCTCCGCGCGATTCGGCGCGCTTTCGTCATCGGGCCATGCAGACGCAACTGCCGGGGCCGGAGGCGGGGTGGCGGTGTTGCACTCGGGGTTGACGGCGGCGCAGCGGCACGCGCAGTGGCAACGCATCCGCCGGGGCGAGGCACGGATCGTGATCGGGGCGCGCTCCGCGGTGTTTGCGCCGCTGGAGGACGTCGGGTTGATCGTCGTCGACGAGGAACACGACGCGTCGTACAAGCAGGACCAGTTGCCGCGGTACCACGCCCGGGACGTGGCCGTTCGGCGAGCGCAACGGGCGGGCTGCCCGGTCGTGCTCGGCAGCGCGACGCCGTCGTTGGAGAGTTACGCGCACACCACGCCGCCCGAGGGTCGTTACCGGCTGATCGACTTGCCCGACCGCGTGCCCGGGGCGAAGCTGCCGCACGTCGAGATCGTCGACGTCAACCGCGAGCGCAAGGAGCGCGCCCAGGACAAGCACGTCCACCTGCTCTCGCGTCGGCTCGAGTCGGCGCTGCAACAAACGCTCGACGCCGGCGGCCAGGCGGTGCTGCTGCTCAACCGACGCGGCTTCGCCAACTACATCGCCTGCCCCGACCAGCGCTGCGGCTGGCTGATGCAGTGCGACCACTGCGATGCGCTCATGGTCTACCACCTGAGCAAGTCCTTGCCCGACGGCGGTTTCGTGCGCTGCCACCACTGCCTCGCCGAGCAGCGCCTGCCGCAGGTGTGCCCCGACTGCTCCCGCAAGGTCGTGACATTCGGCATGGGCACGCAACGCATCGAGCGCGAGCTCGAGCGTAAGTTCCCCGGCGCCCGACTGGCCCGCATGGACGCCGACGCGATGCGCACCGGCAAGGACTACCGCGCGACGCTCGAAGCCTTCGCGCAACACGAAACGGACGTCCTGCTGGGCACACAGATGATCGCCAAGGGGCTCGACGTGCCGAACGTCCGGCTGGTCGGCGTCGTCTCCGCGGACACGTCGCTGAACTTCCCCGACTTCCGCGCCGCCGAGCGCACGTTCCAACTCATCGCGCAGGTGGCCGGCCGGGCCGGGCGCGGTGAACACCCCGGGGCGGTCATCCTGCAGACGCTCAACCCCGACGACCAGACGATCCGCGACGCCGCGGCGCACGACTACGCCGCCTTCGCGCAACGTGAGCTGGCGATCCGCGTCGACGCGGGGCTGCCGCCGAGCACACGGCTCGCGCGCATCGTGGTCCGCGACGAGAAACGCCTCGACGCCTTCAAGCGCATCACGGAGTTGCACGCCGTACTGGCCGCTACCAATGCCCGCGACGGCCTCGGCGTCCACCTCACCCCGCCGGCGCCGTGTCCGATCGAGCGCGTCGCCGACCACTACCGCTTCGACACCCGCTTGCTTGCGTCGACCGCCGCGGCGATCCAACGGCTGCTCACCGCCGTCCGCAACGACGCCAAGCTCGTCAGCGATGCCCGCACGGCCGTAGACGTCGACCCGGTCGGGCTGCTCTAATCGCATTCAGGTTGCCGTAAACCCCGACAGACTCACCAGCTTCACATCTTTACGTGACGCCCGGGTTCTGCGATACTGCCTTTCTGCGGGTCCGAGAACCCGCGGCCGGCGTTCGCTCCGAGACCCGTCTCGGCGCAGTCGATGGCCATTGCAGGCCGTCCCTGCGGTGCAAGCCGCCGACGAGACGGCGGGGCCGCGCCGACGCTAAGGCCCGAGGAGAGAGGGCACGATGTCCACTCCGGGGCCCGGCCCGTTCCCGACGCGATCGCCGCCGCGGTTTCGTCGCGACCCGCACGACCTCCTCGGCCCCGACCGGCCCGCACGGACGTTCGGCGACGCCCGTCGTATGTGTTTCCCGAGAGACCTGACATGATTCGCTCGACGCCGAAGTCCTCGACGAACCCGCGCTCCGCCATCGCCCGCGGCGCACTGCCCGTGCTGCTCGGCGCCGCACTGTTGCCGGTCATGCCGTTGGCCCTGCCGGCGCCCGAGGCGAACGCGATCACGATCCGTGAAGACGTCGCCATCAAGACGATCAACAACCGCTCCAACCGGCCACGCTACTACTCGATCGGCCGGTTCGACACCGCGGCCAACAACCTCTCGCTCACCGGCACGGGCACGCTCGTCGCCCCCGACTGGGTCCTCACCGCCGCCCACGTCGTCGACGGCACCGGCGCCGCCCGATTCACCGTCGGCGGGCAGGAGTACGGCATCCTCGGCTGGGCCGCGCCACCGGCCTACTCCTCCAACGACCCCGGCTTCAACAACGACATGGCCCTGGTCAAGCTCAACCGGCCCGTCACCAACATTAGCCCCGCCCAGCTCTACCGCACCAGCAACACCGAGCTCAACCGCACCGCCATGATCCTCGGGTACGGCTACTCCGGCACCGGCGACGTCGGCGAGAACAACCGCACCGCCCAGACCCTCCGCATCTCCACCAACCGAATCGACGGCATCCAGGACGGCCGCATCCTCCTCACCGACTTCAACGCCCCCGACGGCACCGGCAACCAGATCTTCACCGACGAGGTCACCCGCTTCGAGGGCGGACTCACCGCCGGCGACTCCGGCGGCCCCGCGTTCATCTACGACGGCACCGGCTTCACCCTCGGCGCCATCGCCGTCTTCGCCGCCGACGTCAACGACGGCACCCTCGACGGGAACTACGGCGAGATCAACGGCTTCCTCCGCGTCCGCCCGTTCACCAGCTGGATCGACTCCGTCCTCGCCGACACCAACCCGCTCCTGCGCAACACGATCGGCGGCTCACCCCTCCGCCTCGGCGCCCTCCCCGAGCCCGCCGCCGCGACGACGCTGTTGCTGAGCGCCGCGGCACTGCTCCGCCGTCGCGCGTCGCGCTGACCGGCCCACAACCCAACGCTTCTCACACCCGCCGAACGGCGGGTTTTTTCGTACGTTCCGCGCTACGATGCGTTGGGCGTGGCGGAATCTCGGATAAACTGGTCGCAGAAGCGGCCCCGCGTCGGCAACCCGCCGACTTGTGCTTCGGCCGCGCCCCGGAGGCGTATCCATGCGTGCTTGCCTTGCTCGCGCCCTGTTGGCTGCGTTTTTGGTTGACTTTTTGGCCGGTGTCGCGTCCGCCCAGATCAGTGGCTACTCCACCGTGCAGGCCAACAACACCGCCGGCGGGGAAGCGCTCGCAGGCTTCGTCACCAACGACATCCTGGTGGACTTCACCGGACAGTTGTCGGGCATCCAGCTTTTGACCGATCTCCAGGCCGGCACGATCTACCAGACGCCCGTGTTCGAAGGCGGCGGTGATACCGCGCCGAATGATCTGTTCTTCCAGGTTTTTCCTTCGCTAGAGTTCGACACGTTCTACACGCTGGGCGGCCCGACTACAGCGACGGCGGACGTGACGCCCGGCTTAGCGGGCGGCGCGGTCAGCATCGGCGGGGCAAGCTCGTCGACGTTCTCCGATAGCCTCATCGACGTTGCGTTTTTCCCTCCCGGCGGGGTTCAGATCCTCGATCAAACCGGGTATTACATCGCCCGCATCACGCTCTCGGATGACACGAACGGCGAGTTGACCGTGTTCGGCTCGACCGGAAGCGTGGGCGATCTCCCAGCCCAGTCGATCCCCATCGTCAACGGCGTCATCGGCAGCCTGGTGCCACCGCCCGTTCTGGTCGGCGACTTCGACGGTAGCGGCGTGGTCTCCGGCGGTGACCTGGACCTGGTGCTGCTCAACTGGGGCCAGACCGACCCCACGGGCTCGCCGGCCGGATGGACCACGCTTCAGCCGCATGACGGCCGGGTGACTCAGAACGAGCTCGACGCCGTGCTGCAGAACTGGGGCCGTGGCTTGTCGCCCGACTTCGCGGGTGCGGCCGTGCCCGAGCCCGGCGTTGTGGCGGGGTGGTTCGTCGCCGCGGCCGCGTTCCGGCGTCGCCGGTAAACCGCGCCGGTCATCGGCCCGTGCCCGCCGAACCAGGCCGTCGCCCGCACGCCACGGAGGAACCCGCCATGCCCGTCCGGCCTTGCATCTTCCCGTCGCTCGTAACCGTGGCCGCCTTCGCCGTCGGTTCGTCGACCGCCCACGGCCAGATCATGGGCTACTCCGCCGTCCGGGTCGACAACTCGGCCGGCGGTGCGACGCTCGACGGGTATGTGACCAACGACATCCGGCTGGACTTCGGCGGCCGACTCTCCGGCGTGGAGTTGTTGACCGAACTCGATGCAGGCGCGATCTACCAAGACCCGATCGGCGGCGACAACGCGCCAAACGAAGGGATTATCTCGTTTTTCCCGTCGCTGGCGTTCGACACGTTCATCACCCTGGGCGGCCCAACGTCGGCCACCGCGGACGCCGCACCCGGCGTCGCAGGCGGGGCGGTGGGCATCCCCGGCGGAAGTAACTCTGCCACCTTCGGCGACAGCTTGATCGACATCTCCTACTTCCCGCCGGGCGGCCTGGTCGTCATGGATCAGGCTGGATACCTCATAGCCCGAATCACCCTCAGCGAGGACGCGCAGGGGCAGATCACGGTGGACGCTTCGACCGGGAGTTTCGACGACCTACGCCAGGATGTGTTCCCGATCGTCAACGGTGTCATCGCCCACCTCGACCCCGGCGACTTCAACGGCAACGGCAACGTAGAACAGGGCGACCTCGACCTGGTGCTCCAGAACTGGGGGCAGGACCATCCGAGCGGCACGCCGCCGGGTTGGAGCAAGTTCCAACCCCACGACGGCCGGGCCTCGCAGAACGAACTCGACGCCGTGTTGCAGAACTGGGGCGTCGGCGCGGCACCGGACTTCACCGGTACCGCCGTGCCCGAGCCGGGGGTCGGCGTCGCGGGCTTGATCTTTCTCGCGGCGGTACGTCGCCGTCGTCATGGCCGTGTGACGGGCAGTGCAGCGCTTTTCATCGACGTCAGAACCGGGAGCCAATGACATGAAACCGTTCCGATTCATCGCCCCGATGGCGGCGGCCGCAACGCTCACGTCGGCGTCGGGAACCACCGCCCAGATCACCGGCGTCGACGTGTTCAGCGTCCCGCAGGACGTGGTGCCCGGCTTCGTCGTCAACGACATCCTGCTCAGTTTCGACGGGCAGCTCACGGGTGTGCAGTTACTGGTCCAACTCACCTCGGGGACGATCTACCAGGATTCGTTCGGCGCCGACACCGCGCCCAACCCGGCGTTCTTCGGGCTTGTCCCGTCGCTGCAGTACGACAGCTTCATCACGCTGGGCGCGTTCAACAGCGCCGACGCCGACGCGGTGCCCGGGATCGCCGGCGGGGCGGTCGGGATTGGCGGTGCCAACGCCTACACCTTCGACGACTCGCTTATCGACATCGCGTACTTCCCGCCGGGCGGGACCGTGATCGCCGACGAAACGCTCTACCCCGTGGCCACGATCACGCTGTCGGACGACGCTAACGGCACGATGACGGTCTACGGGTCCGCCGGTGGTCAACTCGGCCCGGTGACGACGCGTCCCTTTGTCGACGGGAGCTTTCTGGCCCCGCCGCCGCCGCGGGGCGATTACAACCGCGACTATCGCGTGGATCAGGGTGATCTGGACTTGGTGCTCCAGAACTGGGGGGCCGACACGGCCACGCGTCTGTCGTGGGGCTGGACCGGTTGGCAGCCCGACGACCGCGTGACCCAGAACGAGCTCGACGGCGTCCTGCAGAACTGGGGGGCGTTGTACACGCCGGCTTTTGATGGGGCGGCGGTGCCGGAACCGGCTCTGGGTGCCGGCCTGTTGACGGTTCTGTGCGCCGGTCGGCGTCGGTTGGCCCGGGGGTAGAGCCGGTGCCCCCGCGGGGAGCGCGGGGGGTGGGGCGACGCCTCGCCGGACGGACCCCCGGAAGTCTGTTTTGCTTCCGGGTATGCGACGTGCCCGGGCCTGCGTTTCGTGGTCTTGCGACCGTCG
>JANQPR010000261.1 GCA_028285385.1 Phycisphaera sp. | reverse complement strand
TGCACGCGCGCGGCGAGCCGGGGCACCTGGGCCGGTGGCTGGGCACGCACCTGCGCGGCCTGGGGATCGACGTGATCTCGACGGCGGACCTGTTCCCCTCGACCGACGGGCAGAACTTCCAGCCGGACAGCCACTACATCGACCGCCGGACCCGCGACATCGCCGACATTTTGTTGCACCGCATCCGTGCGGCGCAAGCCGAGGCGGCAGCCGAGCCCGGTTCTTGATTCGTGTTTTTAACCCGGCCGGTTCGAGACGTCGTTCAGCCGCCAGTCATAGTCGAGGAAGCCGATCTGGCTTGACAAGACGGTTTCGCCGGCGAGGTCGATCCGTCTCATGACGTAGTCTTCCCAGGCGCCGAAGTCGCCGCTGTACCACTCAAACAGCCGGGTAACGAGCAGCTGACGGTCCCGCACCTGGGCGAACCGCGGGTGCGCGAGGTTCAGGACGTACGCCTCCTGCTCGGCGAGTTGCGCTTCGAGCCGCTCGCCGGTGTACGCTTCGTTGCGCAGCGGCGGGCACGAGAACGCGGCGCACACGACGGCCCAGTGGATCCGCGGCTCGTCGAACTCCTTGCGGATGATCTCGTGCTCAAGCTGATTGAGCGAGATCATGTCGCCGGCCAAGTTCCAGTCTTCCCGGTCCCACGGCTTGCCGTCGTGCAGGTCCATGATGCTCTCCAACGCGCCGCCGTCGAAATGATCGACGATGAGTTGCAGCGTGAACGCGTTGTAGGCGTTGATGAGCAGCGCGAGGCGCTCGTCGTCGCTCATGCCGTCGGTCTGGACGCCGGCGAGCCACTGCACGTACCCGTCCAACCCGCCGCGCCGCTCGCTCAGGCCGGCGTAGTCGATCCACCCGTCGTCGTCCACGAACTCCCGCAACGCTTCGTCGTAGGCGATGAACGGGTCGAACGCCGCGGCGCCGGCCGACTGGGTCGCGGGCTGCGACGCGGGGCCCGCCGGGCTCGGCGACGCGGTGAGCAATACCGAGGCGGTGGCGACGGCGGCGACGGAGACGAGCGCGACGGTCGGGGCGTGGGCTTTCATGCCGCAACAATACGCCGCCCCCGGAAAACATTCCCGGCGAGGGCCCCGACGGCAACACGTGGCCCCGCGGCCGCCGCGTAAACTGGCCCCATGCCCGCCACGTCGTCCAACGCCGGCCTCGACCACTTCCGCCTGGTCAGCGAGTTCCGGCCGACCGGCGACCAGCCCGCCGCCATCGACCAGCTCGCCGAACGCCTCCAGCAAGGGCAAAAGTACTCAACCCTGCTCGGCGCGACCGGCACGGGCAAGACGTTCACGATGGCCCACACCATCGCCCGCGTGAACAAGCCCACGCTCATCATCTCCCACAACAAGACCCTCGCCGCCCAGCTCTACGAGGAGATGAAGGAGCTCTTCCCCGACAACGCCGTCAGCTACTTCGTCAGCTACTACGACTACTACCAGCCCGAAGCGTACATCCCGCAGCGCGACATCTACATTGAGAAGGACTCGTCACGCAACGACGACCTCGACCGCCTGCGCCTCGCCGCCACGTCGGCGCTCGTCTCGCGGCGGGACGTGATCGTCGTCGCGTCGGTGTCGTGCATCTTCGGCCTGGGCTCGCCGGACGAATACAAAAAGCACGTCATGGCGCTCAACGTCGGGCAGAGCGTCGTGCGTCGGGACCTGCTCCGCAGCTTCGCGGACATGCAGTACAGCCGCAGCGAGTACGACCTGAAACGCGCCAGCTTCCGCGTGCGCGGCGACGTCGTCGAGATCGTCCCGGCCGGGGAGGAGTACGCCGTCCGCATCGAGCTGTTCGGCGACGAGATCGAGTCGCTGTCCCTCGTGAACCCGACGACCGGCGAGCTGCTGGCCGAGGAGAAGGCGGTCTTCATCTACCCGGCCGTGCAGTACGTGCTCCCCGAAGACCAGCAGGAGCGGGCGCTCGACGCGATCCGCGACGAGCTCGACCACCGCGTCGCCGAGCTGCGCAGCGAGGGCAAGTTGCTCGAGGCGCAGCGCCTGCTCGCGCGGACGAAGTACGACCTCGAACAGCTCGAAGAGCTCGGGTTCTGCAACGGGATCGAGAACTACAGCCGACACCTCGACGGCCGGCCGGCCGGCTCGATGCCGTACACGCTGCTGGACTACTTCCCCGACGCGCAGGCCGGCGAGTACCACGGCGACTACGAGTGGCGGGACTCGCCCGAGTCGCGCAAGCCCGACGGCGAGACCCACACGCCCATGCCCGACGCCGCAGGGGTCGAACACTTCGATCCCGCCGACTGGCTGTTCATCATCGACGAGAGTCACGTCACGCTGCCGCAGATGCACGCGATGTACCACGGCGACCGCCATCGAAAGGTCACGCTCGTCGAGCACGGGTTCCGCCTGCCCTCGGCGCTCGACAACCGGCCGCTGACGTTCGAAGAGATCGAAAAGAAGTGGCCGCAGGTCGTGTTTGTCTCCGCGACGCCCGGGCCGTACGAGATAGAGAAGACCGGCGGCGAGGTTGTCGAACAGATCATCCGCCCGACGGGCCTGATCGACCCGGTCATCGAAGTCCGTTCCGCGGACGGCCAGGTGCCCGACCTATTGGAACGTGTCCAAGAGCGCATCGCCGCGGGCGAACGCACGCTGGTCACGACGCTGACGAAACGGTTGGCGGAAGACCTGGCGAGCTACCTCGCGTCGCAGGACATCAGTTGCCGGTATCTGCACAGCGAGATCGACACGCTGGATCGCGTCGTGATCCTGCGCGAGCTGCGCGAGGGGCAGTTCGACGTGCTCGTCGGCGTGAACCTGCTGCGCGAGGGGTTGGACCTGCCCGAGGTGTCGCTGGTGTGCATCATGGACGCGGACAAGGAGGGGTTCCTGCGCAGCGGGCGGAGCCTGATCCAGCAGATCGGTCGGGCGGCGCGGAACGAGAACGCGCACGTCGTGCTGTACGCCGACGGGGTGACGCCGTCGATGAAAGACGCGATCGACGAAACCGAACGTCGTCGGAAGAAGCAGATCGATTACAACGAAGAGCACGGCATCACGCCCAGGACCGTGAAGAAGGCGATCCGCCGGGGCATCGAGCTCGAGCTGCGTGCGCGGCGAACGGCGAAGGAGGCGCTGACCACCGACGGCAAGGAGTACGACCGGGCCGAGCTGCTCGCCGAACTGGAGAAGACGATGCTCGAGGCGGCGCAGAACCTGGAGTTCGAGAAGGCCGCGACGATCCGGGATCAGATTGCCGAGGTGAAGTCGGCCCCGGCGCTGGGCAAGGTGAAGATGCCGAGCAAGAGCAAGAAGGCCGCCAAGCCCGGCACGCCCGGGACAAAGGTCCGCAAGCGGAAGAAGAAGCGGTCGTGAGTCGCGCGGGCGGGTTGATCAGTCTGCTGTGCGTCGGTGTGGGGGTCTGGTGCAACGCCGGCGTCGCAGGGGCTGAAGTCGTTGATGACAAGGATTCGATCCGTGCGTTCGAGTCGCTGGTCGTCGGAACGATCGCGCGGGTGTCGCCGGCGGTGGTGTCGATCCACGCGGCGGACGGCGACGGCGACGGCAACGGCAGCGGCGTGGTGGTCAGTCCCGACGGCGAGGTGTGGACGGTCGCGCACGTCGCCGGGCCGGCGGGGTCGGCGGCGACGGTCTTGTTCCCCGGCGGAGGCGCAGCGGTCGCGG
>JANQPR010000260.1 GCA_028285385.1 Phycisphaera sp. | reverse complement strand
GCGCACCGAGTGGCGAGGCCTACTTCCGTGGTGTCGCGGCCGAGCGCTTCTGCGTGCGGAACTCCGGGGCCCGGCCGCCGGTCATGTACTCGCAGCCGTGGTCGCCGACGCCCTCGACCACCGCGTGGGCCCCGGAGTTCCGCACGCAGAAGCGCTCGGCCGCGACACCACGGAAGTAGGCCTCGCCACTCGTTGCGCCGTACAAAGCGACGTTGCCGATGACGATGTTCTCTTCGGGCTTGAACGAGACACTATCGGGCGGGGTGACGACGAGCTTGCCGCCGGACAGCCCCTTGCCGACGTAGTCGTTCGCGTCTCCGGTGACCTTGAGCGTGACGCCCTTCGCGAGCCAGGCCCCGAGCGACTGCCCGGCGCTGCCGCGGAGGTTGACCTCGATGGTGTCGTGCGGGAGGCCGTCGCCGCCGTGGTGCTTGGAGACGTGGTGGCTGAGCATCGTGCCGACGGTGCGGTCGAGGTTGGTGACCGGCCGATCGATGCGGACGTGCTCGCCGCGCTCGAGGGCGGGCGCCGCGTCGACGATGAGCTGCTGATCGAAGTGTTCTTCGAGGCCGTGGTCCTGGGGCTGCGTCTTGCGGACCTCGGCGTGGGGGTAGGGCTTGGTCGCCGGGGCCAGGATTGACGACAGGTCCAGCCCCGCGGACTTCCAGTGCTCGACGGCCGCGCGCGTCTGGAGCAACTCGGTGCGCCCGACGAGTTCGTCGATGGTGCGGACGCCGAGTTGGGCCATGTACTTCCGCGCTTCCTCGGCGACGAGGAAGAGGAAGTTGATCACGTGCTCGGGCGTGCCGGTGAATTTCTTGCGGAGCTCGGGGTCCTGCGTGCACACGCCGACGGGGCAGGTGTTCAGGTGACACTTGCGCATCATGATGCAGCCGACGCTGATGAGCGGCGCGGTGGAGAAGCCGTACTCTTCGGCCCCGAGCAGCGCGGCGATGACGACGTCGCGCCCGGTCTTGAACCCGCCGTCGGCCTCGAGGCGGACGCGCGACCGCAGGTCGTTGAGCACGAGCGTCTGGTGCGTCTCGGCGATGCCGAGCTCCCACGGCAGGCCCGCGTGTTTGATCGACGTCAGCGGCGACGCGCCGGTGCCGCCGTCGGCGCCGGAGACGAGGATGTGGTCGGCCTTGGCCTTGCTCACGCCCGCGGCGACCGTGCCGACGCCGACCTCCGCGACGAGCTTCACCGACACGTCCGCGCTCGGGTTGCTGCGTTTCAGGTCGTAGATCAGCTGCGCAAGGTCTTCGATGGAGTAGATATCGTGGTGTGGCGGCGGCGAAATCAGCCCGACGCCCGGCGTGGAGTGCCGGATCTTCGCGATGTACGGGTCGACTTTGAAGCCCGGGAGTTGGCCGCCCTCGCCGGGTTTCGCACCCTGGGCGATCTTGATCTGCAGCACGTCGGCGTTGGCGAGGTAGTAGCTCGTGACGCCGAACCGGCCGGAGGCGATCTGTTTGATCGCGGACCGCTTGGATTTCACGTTGCCGTCCGCGTCGCGCTCGACGGCGAAGCGCTCGGGGTCCTCGCCGCCCTCGCCGGAGTTGCTGCGCCCGCCGAGGAAGTTCATCGCCTCGGCCAGCGTCTCGTGCGACTCCTTCGAGAGCGCGCCGAGTGACATCGCACCGGTGCGGAAGCGCTTGACGATCTCTTTCGCGGGCTCGACGTCGTCCAGCAGAACTGCTTCGGATTCATCCGTGCGGAACTCGAGCAGACCGCGCAGCGTCCCGCGGTGGCGGGCGTCGTCGTTGCACAGCGCGGCGTACTGGTCGTAGGCGTTGACGCTGTTGGTCCGCGCCGCGGCCTGGAGCGAGGCGACGACCTGCGGGCTCCAGCCGTGCGTCTCGCCGCCGGGGCGCCAGTGGTACTCGCCGGGGTTGGGCAGCTGCGGCAGACGCACGCGCTTCCGGCTGGGGTAGCCGAGCGCGTGCCGACGGAACACCTCCTCGGCGAGCACGGCGAAGTCGGCGCCGGCGATGCGCGACGCGGTGCCCGCGAAGCAGCGGTCGATCACCTCGCTCTGCAACCCCACGGCCTCGAAGATCTGGGCGCCCTTGTACGACGCGAGCGTCGAGATGCCCATCTTGGACATGACCTTCTCGATGCCCATGCCGACGCTGCGGGCGTAGGCGGCGAAGAGCGAGTCGGGCGTCGCGTCGGGGTCGATCGACCCCTGCTCGCGGAGCCAGTCGATCGCCTGCAGCGCGAGGTACGGGTTGACCGCGTCGACGCCGTAGCCGAACAGCGTGCAGTAGTGGTGCACCTCGCGCGGCTCGGCGGACTCGAGGATCAACCCGACGCGCGTCCGTTGCTGCGCCGAGACCAGGTGGTGGTGCACTCCGCCGACCGCAAGCAGCGCGGGCAGCGCGACCCGTTCGGCGTTCGCGCTGCGGTCCGACAACACGATCAGCTCGTGCCCGGCTCCAATCGCCTTCGTCGCTTCGTCGCACACGCGATCCAACGCGGCGACCAGCGCGTCACGCATCACGCCCTTCGCCTCGCCGTTGAGCCCGGCGGTGTCGGGCTTGTCGAAGGTGACATCGATGACCGCGGTCGACCAGCGGTGCGGGTTGTTCTTGCCGTCGAGCGATCGCAGCGACGAGAGCTGTGCGTCGGTCAGCACCGGTTGTTCGAGGCGCAGCCGGTTCCCCTGCTCCTCTTGCGTATCGAGGAGGTTGCCCTCGGGCCCGACGCTGGTGCGCAGCGACATGATGATCGTCTCGCGCAGCGGGTCGATCGGCGGGTTGGTGACCTGCGCGAAGAGCTGCTTGAAGTAGTCGTACAGCAGCCGGGGCTTGTCGGAGAGCACGGCGAGCGCCGCGTCGTTGCCCATCGAGCCGAGCGCCTCCTTCGACTTCTTGCCGGCGTTGACCATCGGCAGCAGGAGCTGGTGCACGTGCTCGGTCGTGTAGCCGAAGGCCTGGAGCTGCGCGAGGCGGTCGTCCTCGCTCAGCGGCGGGGGCGGCTGAGCGACGGGCAGGTCGTCGAGCGTGAACTGCTGCGACTTGAGCCACTTGCCGTACGGGCGGCGCTGCGCGATGTCGCGCTTGAGCTCGTCGTCGGCGACGACCCGGCCCTGCTCGAAGTCGACGAGGAACATGCGCCCGGGTTGCAGCCGGCCTTTCTTGATCACGTGCTTGGGGTCGACGTCGACGACGCCGACTTCAGACGCCATGATCACGCGGTCGTCGTCGGTGAGGTAGTAGCGGGAGGGGCGGAGCCCGTTGCGGTCGAGCGTCGCGCCGATGTACCGGCCGTCGGTGAACCCGACCGACGCGGGCCCGTCCCACGGCTCCATGACGTTGGCGTGGTAGGCGTAGAAGTCGCGCTTGGACGCGGGCATGCCGTCGTGGTTCTCCCACGCCTCGGGGATCATCATCATCACGGCCTCGGGCACGGAGCGCCCGGCCATGAGCAGCAGCTCGAACACGTTGTCGAACGTGCCGGAGTCGGAGTTGTCGTGGTTGATGATGGGGAACAACGGCTCGAGATCGCCGCCGCACAGCTCCCGCAGCGCGTCGTTGTCGAGCAACCCCTGGCGGGCCTTCATCCAGTTGACGTTGCCGCGCAGCGTGTTGATCTCGCCGTTGTGGCTCATCCACCGGCAGGGCTGGGCGCGGTCCCAACTCGGGAAGGTGTTCGTGCTGAATCGCGAGTGCACCATCGCGAGGTGCGACTTGTACTCCTCGTCGCGGAGGTCGGCGAAGTACGTGGGCACCTGCGTCGAGAGCAGCTGACCCTTGTAGACGATCACCCGGCTGGACAACGAGCAGATGTAGAACAGCCCGGACTCCTCCAGCCGCCCGTCGGCGTGGGCGTCGGTCTTCTCGGTGCCGGCGTAGTGGCGGACGGCGTGGCTGACGCGCTTGCGGGTGATGAAGAGCATCCGCTCGAGCGTGTCGCTGTCGACCGACGCGTCGTCGGGAGCGAGGAAGACCTGCTCCATCCAAGGCTCGGTGCGCCGGGCGGTCGGGCCGACGTCGGCGCCGTCCGGGTCCTGCGGCAGCTTCCGCCAGCCCAGGAGCTTGAGGCCCTGCTCGGCGGCGAGGATCTCGAGTTGGCGCTTGCAGACGTTACGGGACGTCTCGACACGGGGCAGGAAGATGTTCCCCACGCCGTAGCGCCCGCGGTCGGGCAGGTCGATGCTCGCGTCTTCATGTGCGGCGCGGCGGAGGAAGACGTGCGGCTTGGCGGTGAGGATGCCAGCGCCATCGCCGGTGTTGGCTTCGCAGCCACACGCGCCGCGGTGATCCATCCGGCTGAGCATCTCGAGGGCGTCGGCGACGATGCGGTGTGAGCGTTGGCCCTTGATGTGGGCGATGAACCCGATGCCGCAGGCGTCGTGTTCGTTGGCGGGGTCGTAGAGGCCTTGGCGGTCGGGCAAGCCGGCAGAGGCTGGGCTTCTTCCGGGGGCGCGGTCGGGCTGTTGCGGAGGGGTCGGGTTCATGGGCGTCATCCGGGAGGGCGGACGGCGAAGCAGGCGGCGGGTCGTGCGGGCAAAACGAGCAGACGTGAGACGCTCGGCGGTCCGGGCCGAGTGTCCGGGTGGCCGGAGCGGTCAGACAACGCCGGCCGCCGGGGTCGGCGTAGGCGTTGCGGCGGCCACGCCCGGGATCAAGAACGGCCGAGGGGGCGTCGCGTCGGTCGGCGGGCTGCCGTCGTCCAACGCGGCGTGCTCGGCCAGGTGATCGAGGAACGCGTCGAGCCAAGGCGAACGGCCGGGCAACGCGCTCGACGCCGGGTCCGGCGTTTTCGACTTCTCTTGCGCCGGCTCGCTTCGGTACACCGCGGCGATCGGTCGAGCGACCGCGGGCCGCAGCGCGACGGCGGCGAGCGTGCCGGCCGCAACCTCGGCCGCGACGCAGTGCCGGGGCAAGATCGCCGGCCGACCCGTGCCGACCACCGCGGCCTTGAGTGTGTCGAGGTTGTCGAAGGTGTGTGTGATGCGCGGCGTGACGCCGTGCTGCTTCAGGTAGTCGCGCACCGCCGCGCCGACGGGCAGCGTGGCGTCGAACGCGAGCATCTCGGAATCGAGACGGTCGGAGCCCGTTGTCGGGACCGAGGTTTGCGACAGATGGCGTGCCGACACCGACGGCTCCCGCGCCCACGGGTGATCAACCGGGCAGACCACAGCCAACGGCTCGTCCCGCAGCGCCCGCCACGCGAACGGCTGATTCTTGTTCTTTGACGCCACCGAGTCCGCCGGGGTCTCGAACAAGCGGTCGGGGAACGAGACGATGCCGACGTCCGCCGTGCCGTGTTCGAGGGCGACACGGACCGCGTCGGGCGAGCCATACTCGATGCTCACCGACACGCCGGGGTGCCGCTCGGCAAACGTCGCCCGCACCCGTCCCAGCCAGGCGATGCCCGCCGAATAGATCGCCATCACCCGCACGCGCTTCCGGGCGTCTTGCTCGGCGTGCGTGCGAACGGCCGTGGTCAACGCGTCGTACCGCTGGACGAGTTCCGCGCACCCCTCGAAGAACACCCGCCCCGGCTCCGTCAACGCCGGCGGACGCACCGACCGGTCCAGCAGCTTCACCCCTAGCGACTTCTCCAGCTGCGACACCCGCTGGCTCGCCGCCGATTGCGACACGCCGTGACGCTCCGCCGCCCGGCTGAAGCTCCGGCAACGCACCACATCCACGAAAATGGGCAGGGCTGACAACTCGCTCACGGCATCACATCCAAATCCCGGCGACCAACCCCGGACGCCCAACTTCCCAACAGCCGCCTGCAGCCCCAACCGAGGCCGAAACATCGCCACAGGCGAAACCCACCCGCCTGAACCGGTTTCAGGAGAGCGAGGATCATAGCCCAATCCCGGCCCCAGAAAAATAAGAAGATCTACTTGATCCACATTTTGAATCAGAAGAACTTATGAAAGTACCGCCGATACGCCTACCTGATTCGGTTTCCCTCCACTCCCACGGCGGATCATCGATTCCGCGTCCCCGGCCGATAGAGTGGTTCCGGGGCCGGTTCCGCTGTTTCGGCCAGCCCCGTTCCATCCACTTGGCCCGCTCCGGACCCGCCATGCCGACACCTGACGATCCACAAAACCGTCCCCAATGCCAAAAAATGCGGATTGATCCCCGTTCAACCCGCTTTCCCTCGGCTCGGCGGACCGCGGTGGTTCTTCTATTGCTGCTCCTGCTCCCGGGGTTGCCCGCGGCGGCCGACCTCGAGAACCAAGTCCGCAAGCTCATCGCCAACGCCAACCTCCGGGACACCACGGTCTCGGTGCTGCTCTACGACCTGGCGGGCGACACGGCGATCGTGGGCATTGACCCCGACCGGGCCATGACCCCCGCGTCCAACATGAAGGTGATCACCACCGCCGCGGCGCTCGACCGCCTCGGTGCGACCTTCACGTTCAGCACCGACCTCGACCTGATCGAGCCGAGTGCCGACGTGACCGACGGGGACAACGCTGAGGCGACCCCCGCCCCCCCCGATCTCGTGCTCCGCGGCTCGGGCGACCCGGCCTTGGGCGACGACGTCCTGCTCGCGGCGCTCGACCTCGAGCCCGACGACGTCCTCGACCGCTGGGTCGACGCTATCGAACAGACCGGACACACCGAGATCGACACGTTGTGGATGGACGACCGCGTGTTCGACCGGGCCTACGTCCACCCGACCTGGCCGGACAACCAACTCGACAAGTGGTACTGCGCCCAGGTCGCCGGGATCAACTTCCACGGCAACGTGCTCGACATCCTCTACCTGCCCACGCTCCGCGGCGAGGCGCCGACCGTGCAGGTCTACCCCTGGTTCCCCCGGCTGTCGACCGTGAACCGCGCCGTCACCGGGCAGCACGACGCGTTCTGGATCCAGCGTGACCCCACCGCCAACCGCTTCACCTTCGGCGGTGAGGTGCGCAACGCCCGCTCCGAGCCGCTGCGCACCACCGTGTACGACCCGCCGATGTTCCTGGGCGAGCTGCTGCGGTACCGCCTGGGCCAGCGCGGGATCACGGTGGACCGGGTCGACCACCCCTCCGCTGAAACCCCGCCGGTGTCCGGCACGACGCTGTACCGGGTGAACACCACGCTCGCCGGCGTGCTCGACCGCACCAACCAGGACTCGCACAACCTCTTCGCCGAGGCGCTCCTGAAGCGTCTGGGTTTCGAGCTCACGGGGCAGCCCGGCACATTCGAATCCGGCGCCGCGGCGGTCCGCATGTTCCTGCAGGAACGCCTGGGCACCCGCGTTCAGCCGGCGATCACCAAGGTCGTGGACGGCTCGGGGTTGTCGAAGGAAAACGTGACCACCGCGCGTGTGCTCGTGGAGACGCTGCGCTACCTGCACCGCAACGACGAGCTGCGGGACGTGTTCCGCAGCTCGCTGGCGGTCGCGGGAGAGACCGGCACGCTCCGCCGGCGCGCGAAGAACGTCACCGGCGCGACCGTGCACGCCAAGTCGGGCTACATCAACGGCGTGTCGGCGTTGTCGGGTTACCTCGTGTTCGCCGACGCCGGTGCGCCGCGCGGCGAGCGCGTCTACGCCTTCTCCATGATCTTCAACGGCTTCCGCCCGCCCGTGACGAACACGACGCTCAAGCAGACGCAGGACCGGCTGCTCGAAGCGTTCGTCGACGCGCTGAAGCCCGAGGCCGTCGCGTCGTACTGACGCACGGAAAAGTGTTTGGGTTGGGGCCGCACGCCCCTGCTTCACTTGTCAAAGAAAGAACCTGAGACCGAGTGTCGGGTCTCGGGCGTCGGGCGTCGGCTGCGCAATCAAACCGAT
>JANQPR010000256.1 GCA_028285385.1 Phycisphaera sp. | reverse complement strand
GACCGTCCGCCGTTGGCCGGCGCTCGCCGCGGCGCTGGGGCCCGGCACGTCGGCGCAGCACGCCGCGGCGAGCGCCGGCCAACGGCGGACGGTCTCCGGGCTGACGCCCAGCATCGCACGGGTCTGCGTGTCAGCGCCGTCGTCCGCCCGCGCCAACGGCAGCGACGCCGCGGTCGCCCACACGACGCGCTCGGTGACGCCGTCTCTCGCGACCGCGCCGGCCGTGTCCGCGAACGCCGGGGGCAGGGGCGCGTACGTCAGGGACCGCAGCCACACGGCGTCGGCGGGCGCGCCGGTCGGCGTCGGGCCCAGCGCCCGCACGCGGACCGCGAGCGTCGGTTCGAAGCCGGCGAAGCACACGACCGTGAACGTCAGCACCGCCACGCTCAGCACGGTCAGCACCGTGCGGATCTTCCGGCGCCGCATCGACGAGACACCGATCTGCATCGCCGCCAGCGCGGTCGCGGCCTGCGACGCCTCGGCCGACGGCTGTTTGCCGCCCGCCTGCTGCCCGTGGATCGTGTCGAGCTCGACCCGGAACTTCCGTAGCAGCAGCACGATCACCAACACGGACAGCAGCAGGATCGCGAACGCCAGGAAGATCAGCACCGGCGCCGACGCGATCGCGAAGCCCGGGTGCGTCGCCTGCAGCAGGAAGAACGTGACGAGGAAAACCGCGGCGAACCCTGCGACCCGGGCGTGGACCTTCGCCGACGCGAAGACCAGGCGTTCCACGGCAAAGGCAAACGGGATCGCCAACGCCAGCAGCACCACAACGCTGACGATCAGGTCGTTCATCGTGTCGCGGAGCGGCTGATACACCCGGCGAGACAGCGCGTAGGCGGTACGGGCGGCGTGACTCGAGTTGCTTTCGTTGGCGTTTTCGCCCCGAACCGCACGCGCCGCACGCCGGTGCAGGACCTCGAGGTCTTGCTTGACGATCGCACGGTCTCGCAGCCGGCGTAGCCTTTCGTCGTTCAGCGCGGTGAGGTTCTGGGCGCTGGTAGCGAGTGTATCGCCCGGGTCGGTGTGAGCCAGGCCGTTGATACCTTCATTGGGCAAGCGCACCGGGCCAGCGGTCTGGAAGACACCGATCGTCGTGGGGTCGAGGTGGTCGCTCAGGTACGCGAAGCTCAACGGAGAAGCGAAACCAACGAGGGACTCGTTCTCGCGCGGCGGGGTGTCCCGTCCGGGCAGCATGACGCGGAGCGGCCCCGGTGGAATCAGCTCGTGTGGGCGTAGGACCATGCCGGCGCCGCGGGCAGGGATCAGGTCGGTACGGACGGCGGCGTTGGCTTGATGCACGAGCGTTTGTTGGTTCGAGACGCCAACAACTTGGCCGCGTTTGTCAGTGACCGCGGCGAGGGTCGCGAGGTGGGCGTCGAGGTGCGGGTGGATCGCGGGCAGCGCGAATCGGCCGTGAGCGTCGACGCCGACGAAGCGCGCGGGTTCAAAAAAGGCGACACCGGTCTGAGCATGGATGTCCCAGGCGAGCTGATTGCCACGCCCGCGCTCGAACGTTGGCCAGACGACGACCATTGCGCCGCGGGCCGGGCGCTGCTCGGACAACCCGCCGGCGATACGCCAGTTGGCAACGGGTCCGAACGGGCCGGCTTCGGTCCAACCCCGCTCGAGCCGTTTGGCATGCGCCTTGAAAGCCGGTTTGGCCGGCAGCCCGGGCGTGTCGATCGCCGTGCGGATGAGTTCCGCGGCGGCGAGGCCCTGGGCGTACAGCCCAGGCAGGTTCAAACGCTCTACCGTGTCGGCGGGGTGACCTTCGCGAGGGCGGGCGTCGTGCGTGGTGACGACCGCGGCGTGGCTGTGGCCGAACTGTCCGGCGATCGCCCCGGCAGTCGGGACGAACGCGGGCAACACCTTGGCGCCCGCCCACGGGTCGCGCAGCGTGCGACCGTCGAGGATGGTCGACAGGCCGACGTCGTCGCCGGTTGCGACGCGGTTAGCGCGGAAGTGAGCGAGCAACCCCGCGTGGAACCCCGGCGCGTCGCCGCTGATGGGCACGGTCCGCGCCTGGGTCGCCTGGTCCGTGTCGTTGCCGACGTAGAGTCCCCACGTCGGCATGTCGCCGGTCAGTTCGAAATCCAGGTGCAAGGCCACGGGCGACAACGCGTCGGCGTTCACCCCCAACGCCGCGCGCAGCCGACGGCGTTGTTCGACGTTCGTCTCGAGTTGCCGGAGTTCGCGCTGGCGGAGTTCAACGAAGGCCGTCGCGGCGGCCGCCAGGCCCGACAACACCCGGTCCGCTTGCGGGGCGTCGCCGAGCCTTTCTTGCCCGGTGTGCAGCCATCGGCGCAAGGGGTCCCACGCCGCGGCGTTGGCCCGGAGTTGCTGGTAGCGTTGCCGGGCGGGCTCTTCCCACTGTTCGACCGGCCGGTCTTGCCGGACGCGCCACGACCGGGCGGAGCGGGAGGCATCGGCGGCGGCCGCGTCGGCTTCCCGCTGCAGCAGTGGCAGCAAGTCGGCGCTCGGCAGTGCACGCCGGTCGCGACGCCAGGACACCAGCGCGCCGGCGAGCGCGTCCAACTCGGCGCGCTCGGCGCCGAGGCGGTTCGCTTCGGCGTCCAGGTCCGCCTCCGGCATCGCCAAGGCGTCGTAGAACCGTCGGGCTCCCTCGAGCCCACGCGACTGGGCGTTGAAGAACACGAACGCCGTCGTCCGTGCCGGCCGGTCGACAAGCCACGCCTCGGCCAGTTGCAGCAGCAGCGCCGCGTTGCCCGCCCGCCGCGCCGCCGGGCTTTCGGTTGGGACGGCCCCGAGGGTGTCGAGCGCCGCCGCGAGCACCACGACTTCCTGCGGGTCGACGCCGTCGCCGCCCCGGCCGGGCAGCACGCCGATGACACACGGCGCGACGCCCGGCTCCCAAGTTACTCGCGCGCGTAGGGTCGCCTCGGGTTGTGGCGCGGTCAGATCAATGCCGGCGCTGAGCCCGGTGTCCGGGTCTGCCGGGGCGTAGAACCGCGGCAGGTTCACGGGCACGGAGGCGTGCTTGGCGTCGGTCGCGGTGTCGCCGGGCAGGCCGCGGAAGACCACCGCCAGCGCGCCCCGCTCGAACGCGTGGTGCCAGGCGTCGGCCGGGGCTGTGTAATCCAGCACGACGATCGCGCCCCGGACGCGCGACCAGTCGCTCCGGTTTTCTCCTCGCCCGAGAAAGACCAGCGGTCCCGTAATGCCGTCCGTTGACGTGACCGGGTTCGCCACGATGTTCGCGCGCATCGGGTGCAGCGGCAGGCTTTGGCCGTTCACCTCGAGCGTCACGTCGCGGGCATTGTGCGCCGGAAAGAACGTCGGCACGTCGAGCCGGAAGACATCGGCTACCCCGATCACTTCGAGTCGCCGCGTCACGTGCTCCACGGCCGCGAGGTTCTCCGGGCTCCCCGCGAGGCGGTGCGGCTCCGCGGCGAGCGCTTCGGTGTCGAGCTTGAAGCGGTCGAACCCGCCTCGCGCATCCATGGCAGCCGAGAACGCCAACACCACGGCCGCCATCCAACCGACGCAGGACGGAGCAGAGCGACGCCAACGCTTCACGACGCCTCCTCCCCGATGTGCCCGGTGCGGATCGTCAACTCGTCCCGCCGTTGGACGCGTTCGATCCGACCGTCGCGCACCCACATGATCCGGTCGCACATCGCCAGCAGCCGGTGGTCGTGCGTCGAGCACACGATGGTGACGCCGCGCTCCGTGTTGATATCGCCGAGCAGGTCGAGCACGGCCTGCCCGGTCTGGAAGTCCAGGTTGGCGGTCGGCTCGTCGGCGAGCAGGATCATCGGGTCGTTCGCTAGCGCCCGGGCGATCGCGACGCGCTGCTGCTGCCCGCCGGAGAGCTCGACGGGGCGGTGGTCCCAACGGTCGGCGATCCCGACCTGCTCGAGCAGCTGCATGCCCTTGCGGTGCGCGGCCTCGGCGTCGACGCCGGCGAACGTCATCGGCAGCGTCACGTTCTCGAGCGCCGTCATGTACCGCACCAGGTTGTACTGCTGAAAGATGTAACCCACCTTCCGGCAGCGCAGGAACGCGAGCTCGTTGGCCGAGAGCTGCGCGGCGTCGACCTCGTCGATGAGGATCCGACCCGCCGTCGGCGCGTCGAGCGCGCCGACCATGTTGAACAGCGTGCTCTTGCCCGAGCCGGACGGGCCCATGACGGCCACAAACTCGCCGCGCGCGACGGTGACGTCGACGCCGCGCAGCGCGTGCGTCGCGGCGTCGCCCTGGCCGTAACGCTTGCTCAAGCCGAGGGTGCGGACGGCGACGGGTTGTTCGGCGTTCGATTCGCTCACGCGGTCGTTACTCCACACGCATCGCTGCCATCGGGGGCAGCCGGGCCGCAAACATCGACGGCAGCAACGCCGCCAGCATCGACAGCAGCACCCCGAAGGCCAACGCGCCGGCGCCCAGGATGGCCAGGTCGGTCGCCACGCCGTCGGCCTCCGTCAACAGCGCGCCGAACTTAACCAGCCCGATGGCGAGCGTCAGCCCCAACCCGAGGACCACCCCGATCAGCCCGCCCGCTACGCCGAGCACCCCGGACTCCAGCAGGAACAGCGTGAGCACCGAACCGCTGCGGGCGCCAAGGCACTTCATCGTTGCGATCTCGGTGAAACGCTCGGTGACCGACATCATCATCGCGTTCGTCACGCCGGCGACGCAGACGAGGCACGACAGCGCGACGAGCAACACCGTCCGCGGCGGCAGCCCCCACCAGCCGGACCGGGTTTCGTTTGGCCCCGCCGACGGAGGCGCGACGGCTTTCAGCCGGGCCTCACGCCGGGCGTGCCACGCGAAGTCGACAAGCTGCTTCGCGGTCAGGCCTACGCGCGGTTCGTCGTCGGGAAGTGATTCGATCACCCACGCGGCGTCGTGATCGTCGTGGATCAACTCGGGCAACAGCTCTGCCCGCACTTCGTTCAGCCCAACCTTCGCTCGGCGCGCGACGGCCCGCCGCAGCGTCGGTTCCTGCAACCCCGAACGCAACGCATCGGCCAGTCGACGCCGCTCAAGGAAGGGCAACGCGTCCTGCAATACGGATTCGTCGACGACGTAACCCGCTTCTTGCAGCGCGGCCAAGACTTTGGCGGTGTCGGCACCCGGTGCCGAAAGCAGGCGTTCGTCAACACCTCGAAGTGAGACGTCACGGATGGCGCGGGCGTGCCCCGCCCGGGCTTCGGCGATAGCGGCGGTGAGCGTCTGACGGTCGGTTGTCAGTTTCTCCAATAGCGCCTCGGGGCCACCGGGTGGCGTGAGTTGGCGTTGTTGCAAGAGTTTCCGGACTCGTCGGCGTTCGTCGGCGCCAAGCAGTTGTTCCGCGAACTCGCTGAGCATTGCGTCCCCAAGCAACAGGACGCGTTCTTCGGCTCGGAGACCGTCGACCCACGCGTCCGCCCGCCGCCACCGTTGTGCCGCGGAGGCGAAGCCGCCGCGTTGGTCGTCGGCCCAACCCGCCCAGGCCGTGTACTCGTCGACGCGCGGGTCGCCGGGCGTGGCC
>JANQPR010000250.1 GCA_028285385.1 Phycisphaera sp. | reverse complement strand
CCGCGAGCAGGACGGCGTCGCCGATGAACGCGCCGGTGGTCGGGTCGTACCAGCGGAACTGGAAGTTGTCTGTCTCGGCCGAGAGGTCCAGCGAGCCGGTCGCCTGCCCGTCGGTATCGGGGAGGTAGAGCACGTAGGCCTGGCCCTGTTTGTAGAACACCTCGCCGGGGTCCGAGTCGCCTGCGAACCCGTCTTCGCCGGTGAGCAGGCTGTCGCCGGGGTCCATCTCCCAGTAGGGCGTTTTTTCTTCGAGCAGCCTGCGGGCGAAGAAGGTCTCTTCGTACACCTGTTTGAGCAGGCTGAAGTCGTCGAGCGACTGGTCCTGGCTGCGCGTGTACCACTCGACGTTGCCGCCGGACAGCAGGATGTCCCACATCATCTCCTTGCGGACTTCATCGAAGCTGATGTCTTCAACGGACTCGGGCTCGTCGATCATGATCGGGATGGGCCGGCCGGCGTTGTCGGTCGCGATGCGGAAGGCCTCGACCGCTTCACCGACGGTCTTGAAGTTGTTGAAGAGCTGCAGCGAGGTGATGTCCCACGACTCATCGCCGATGAAGTACTGCCACGATCCCGCGGTCGGCCCGCCGCCGGGGTTGGGGTTGCCGGTGTTGTGGACGGTGACCGGGTGGGCGTAGGGGTCCAGCGACTTGATCCAGTCGGCGAAGGGCTCGACGGTCTCCGCCTCGGCCTCGTCGTTGTCGCCGAAGGCGTTGTTGAGGTTGTACTCCTCGCTTACGTTCCAGGTGATCGCCTGGTGGTGGCCGAATCGGGCGATCATCTCGCGGTAGAACAGCTTGCGTTCATCGCCGAGCGTGGCGTCGTCCAGCTCTTCTTTGTTCGGGTTCTCCGCCTCGTTGAGCACGAAGTGGAGCATGATGCCCTTCTCCTGGGCGTGTGCGAAGACCTTGTCCCACTGGTCGAGCTTGGAGAGGTCGTAGCGCTCGTTGTCGTTGTTGATGTTGCCGGACTGGTCGATGGTCGTGGAGGCCCAGGGGTGGGTGTCCTGGCCGTCGCCGCCGGTGTTCATGGGCAGGAAGTAGATCGAGTTGACCTTGGCCGGCCCGGTGTAGCCGGCTTCCCCGAGGTTGTGCAGGTAGTTGACGGCGCCGATGATGCCCCGGCCGTCGTTGGCGACCGTGTCGGCGTCGTCGTCGTCCCAGTCCGGGTCGCCCGGGTTCCAGTCGCTGATGTGCGCGGTGTAGGGGTGGAGGATGCCCTTGCCGCCCGAGCCCTTGGTCGTGTTGTCAAAGCCCTCGTAGCCGAGGAAGTTCTCGGGGCTGTCCGCGCCGGTCTTCATGTAGTAGTCGCCGTTGGCGAACTGCAGGTAGTGCCCGCCGGTGTAGGCGAGCGTGCCCTTGGCGAGGAAGCCCGCGGCGTTGGGGTCGGCGGCGGCGACATTGACCGTGCCGCCCTGGCCGTTGATCCGCGTGGCGTTGGGTGTGCCGAGCGTGCCGGCGTCCGCGACGGCGATGCCCGCGCCTTCGTAGAAGCGGGGGGTGTACGTCCACTGGCCCGCGGTCGGCGCGGTGAAGTTGACGCGCCAGGCGTCGAGCGCGCCCCCGTTATCCACCGCGTAGTACCCGGGCACGACCATGACCTCGCCGTTGGGCCCGTTGAACTCGACATCGAGTCGATAGTCCATGAAGGGGTTGGTGACGCCGCCGGTCTCGGTTGCGTCCGCGCCGGCCCAGTCGATGGTCAGCGTCTGGTACTGCGTGGACGATCCGCCGACGGTTTGTGCGGACGCGGCGCCCGACAGGATCAGGCCCAGGCCGCTGACCGATACCGTGAACAACCGCTTCGGTTCTGCCGAAAATCGCATATTTACTGCTCCTTGGATGGGTGCCATCATAGGTCACGCGTCGAGTGATTCCTACTCCCCCTGATTGGATTCGCGTAATATTGGTCAAACGGCACCCGCATTGTGCCTTGCTGCTTCGTCGACCCGAGAAATGTGAGTGCCGCGTGAGTGATGCCTCCCCGATCTTTGTCGCCACATGGGATTTCGGTGCGTACGCGGTGCGTGCCGCCTGGGCGCATTGGCAGTCCCACCGGGACCTCTCGGCGGCGTGCGTCGAGGCGACCGCGGCCGTGGAGCTGGACCCCGGTATCCCGACCGTCGGCATCGGCGGGCTGCCGAACCGGGACGGCGTCGTCGAGCTGGACGCCGGTTACATGCGCGGCAGCGACCTGTGCTGCGGCAGCGTTGCAGCGGTCCGTGTGACCTGCCCGGCGATCCGCGTGGCGCAGGCGGTGGCGGAACAGACCAACAACGTGATGCTCGTGGGGCAGGGGGCCGACACGTTTGCGCTGCGGCAGGGGTTCGAGCCCATCACACCCGAC
>JANQPR010000245.1 GCA_028285385.1 Phycisphaera sp. | reverse complement strand
CGTCCGACTTGCGGACAATCAGCGGCGACTCGTCTTCGCACTCACCGAACACGCAGAGCGCGCCGTCGGACTCGGTCGCCACGCCGGCGGACTCGAGATCGGCGCAGGTGGGCCCGAGCCGGTCGTTGTAGAAACTCTCGGGCTTCAGGTCGTCGTCGGTCAGCAGCACGGCGAGCCGAGCGAACGTCTCGTTCATGTGCCGGACCGACTCGTCGATCAGCGCCGCCCAGATCGCGCGGGCCTCGGGCTGGCCGGCCTGCAACGCCACGACCCGCTTCCGCGCCGCCTCCGCGAAGGCGGGGTCCGTGTCGTCCCGCTTCTTCGCGTCCTGATACAGCGTGTTGAGGTCGGCGATCTCGTGTTCACCCCCCGCGTCCCAACCCGTGTCGATCAGGTGTTCGAGCAGCATGCCGAACTGCGTGCCCCAGTCTCCGATGTGGTTGTGCCGGGTCACGCGGTCGCCGAGCGCGGCGAGCACGCGGACCAGCGCGTCACCAATGATCGTCGACCGCAGGTGCCCGATGTGCATCTCCTTGGCGAGGTTCGGGCTGGCGTAGTCGACGACGACATGCTTCGGCTCGGAGTGCGGCTCGATGCCGAGCGCCGCGTCGTTCCGCAGCGCGTTCGCCGCGCCGTTGAGCGCCGCCGGCGACAGCGTCATATTGATGAAGCCGGGCCCCGCGACGTCGGCCGGCTCCGCGAGCAACCCGCCCGCGTCGCCGAGCGTCGCGGTGATCCGCTCCGCCAGGTCGCGCGGCTTGGCGCCGGCACGCTTGGCCAAGCCCATCGCGAGGTTGGCCTGGAAGTCGCCGTGCTTCGGGTCGTTCGCGGGCCGGACCATCGGGTCGGCGTCGGCGTAGTCCGGGCCGAGCGCCGCGACAACCGCGCCGCGCAACGCCGCTTCGATCTGTTTCGTCGGGTCCGCCATGGGCCGGGCATGGTAATCGCTGCCCGGACCGCTGCACGCCGCCGAACCTCAACACCCACGTCTCAAGTCGCAGGACATTCCGCTCAAACCTCAAGACTCACTCCGTCTCGACTCCGCTAACCGCCGTCGACTGTTCCCACACCGGCTCGAGCACGACAACGCGTTCCTCGTCCGCTTTGGGCGCGAGCACCTCGGTCTGCAGCACCGTGCCGTCGCGCAGCGTTGCGGTCACACGGTAATGCCCGGCAAAGACCCGCAGCCGGACGTTGCCGAGTTCGTCGGCCTCCACGGTCCGGTCGGTCCACCACCGCTGCCGGAACAACCGCTCGAGCACGAGCCCACAACTCGTCGCCCGACCGGTCTCGTCGACGAACGCGGCGTTGGGGTCACGCAGCACGTCGGCCGTCAGACCGGTGAAGAAGATCGCCTCGACGCTCGGCTCGCCGAACAACGTGATCAACGCCGCCTCGAGGTTCTGCGGCGCGTCGAGCGCGCTCTCGCCGCCGACTTCCAGGCCGTCGACAATCGTCGGCAAATCCAGGCGACCCAACCGCTGGAGCACCCGGTCCAACGGGTCGCGCGCGAACCGATCCGAAAACTCGTGCGTGATGCTCACGCCGTCGGCGCGGACGAAGCTCATGCGTTTGCCGTCTGCGTCCACCAGCATGCGTCGGCCGCGGTCGCCCGTCAGCGCCTGCTCGTACCCGAGCCGCAGGTCCAGGTCGGCTTTGGTGGTCTTCGCGTGGTTGAACAGCCAACGCAGCGCCGGCTCGCCGAGCCACGGCTGGTCGAGCCCGTGCGTGTACAGCGTCGCGCTGTCGATCCGGCCATCGAAGGTGAACCCGATCACATCGACCAACCGCGCCGCGGCGCGGAGCCGCGCGTCGGCGTCGAGCAGCACCGCCCACTCCGGCTGGAACGCCGGGTCGGCCGACACCACCCCGCCCCAGTGCACCGACAATCCGAACACCTCCGCCCAGCTCACCGCGGTCTCCACCGAACGGAACTCGAACTCACCCGGCCCGCTGGGTTGGAGGTTCGGCCAGGCCGTCAGCTTCTTGAGTGACACCGCGTTGAAGCAGCGGTACACGGGGCCCTCGGGGTCGAACCCGGGGATGCTCGGCCCGTGCAGCACCACGCCCAACGGGAAGTCGTGCCGGAGCTGTTCGATCCGAACCGAAGCACCCTCGGCGACGCGCTGCTGCGCGTCCAGCACAATGACGCGCAGCTCGGTCTTGCGGTGCTCTTCGATCCGCTGCTCGGCGACGTCGACCCACGGGCCGGCGACGGTCTGGGCGGCCAAGCCAGCCGGCCACGCGACGCACAGCCAGCAGACAAGATGAACGGGCAGTAGCAGTCTCACGCGAGTGTCATCGACGAACTCCGCTGAGCGGATCAGTCGGACCGATAACCTGACGTTACCGGGTCACTGCAGTGTCTGGATCGCTTCGTCCACCGTGCCCACCGGCACCAACGCCGCGCTGTCGGCATTCACCTTCGTGCCCTTTGGCACCAGCACGCGCTTAAACCCCAACCGGACCGCCTCGGCCAGGCGGCGCTCGAGTTGTTGGACGTGGCGGACCTCGCCGCCCAGGCCAACCTCGCCGACGGCGGCGGTTCCCTCCGGCAACGATCGGTTCAGGTGCGCCCCGGCGATCGCCAACGCCAACGGCAGGTCGGCCGCGGGCTCAGTGATCTTCATCCCGCCGACGCTGCTGGTGAACACGTCCTGGTCCGCGAGCCGGAGTTCCGCCCGCTTCTCGAGCACGGCGATCAGCATCGCGAGGCGGTTCGAATCCAGCCCGGTCGCTTTGCGTTTCGCGCTGCCGAGGAAGCCGGTCGCGGTGAGCGCCTGGATCTCGACGAGCAGGCAGCGTGACCCGGACAGCACGGGGCAGACGACCGACCCCGGCCGCGCCCGGTATTCCTGCGCCAGCAGGCCACCCGCATCCGTGACCTCGCGCAGGCCGGTGCCGGTCATGTCGAACAGCCCGACCTCGAGCGTGTTGCCGAAGCGGTTCTTCACCGCCCGCACGACGCGGTGCGCGTGGTACCGGTCGCCCTCGAACGAGAGCACCGCGTCGACCATGTGCTCCAGCAGCTTCGGCCCGGCGAGGTTGCCCGTCTTGGTGACATGTCCAACGAGCAGCAGCGCGTGCCCGGCCTGCTTGGCGTGGTACACGAGTTCCAGCGTGCACGTCCGGAGCTGCGTGACACTCCCGGGGGCGGCGGGCAGGTCTCCCTTGTAGATCATCTGCACCGAATCGATCACCACCGCCACCGGATTTAGTTTTCGCGCCTGCTCCACGATCCGCGCGAGGTTTGTGTCGGGCAGCACGAACAGCATCTCGGGCAGTTCGCGGCTCACGTTGCTCTGCTGAGTGAGGCGCTCGGCGCGCATGCGGATCTGGGCCGCTGATTCTTCCGCGCCGACATACAAGACCGGCCGCCCTTCTCTCGCCAAACGCCCCGCGGCCTGGAGCATCAGCGTCGACTTCCCGATCCCCGGGTCCCCGCCGAGCAACACCGCGCTGCCCGGCACCAACCCGCCGCCCAGCACGCGGTCGAACTCGCCGACGCCCGTGGCGATCCGCGTCGTCGGCTCGGCGTCGCCCGCCTGCGCGATGGGCACCGCCTGCACCGTCGGCCCGACGCCGTCGCTTGCAAGACTTCCGGGGCCGTGGGGGTCGACCGACGCCGACGCGTCGATTCGGACCTCCTCCAGCGCGTCCCATGTGCCACAGTCCGGGCAACGGCCGGCCCACTTGGCGAACGCCGAGCCGCACGCCGAGCACACGAATTGGGTCTTGCGTTTGGCCAAGCGAAAGCCCGAAGTGCGAGGTGCGGAGTTCCAGACCGGGGCGCCGTCCACGCCGGCGTCGCCCGAACAACTGCCGGACGGGCACCGTAGCACAGGGCCCGGAGAGCCGCCGTTGGCATACTTCGGACTTCGCTCTTCACACTTCGGACTTTCCTAAACTCCCGCCATGCCCGACCGCCGTCCCCCCCGCCGCCGCTCGAACGCCCGCCTCGCCGCCAACCTCGCCATCGCCGCGACCATGGGCGTGCTGCTGGTCTCGCTCAACCAGACCTGGGCGCGCACCGGCGGCCCGCTCGAACAGATCGACCTCTTCGTTCACCTCCGTTACGACCTGCTCCGCAACTACGTCGAAGAGCCCGATGAACAGGCGATGATCGAGGGCGCCGTGCGCGGCATGATCGAGGCCCTCAACGACCCGTACACGGTCTACATGACCAAGGAGGAGTTCGACGAGTTCAACAAGCACGTCCGCGGGTCGTTCTCCGGCATAGGGGCCGAGGTGCAGCTCGACCCGGACGAGCCCGACCCCGAACGCCGGATGCTGAAGATCGTCACGCCGCTCGAAGACTCGCCCGCGTGGAACGCCGGCGTGATGGCGGGCGATGTGGTGCTGGAGGTCGACGGCGAGTCGACCGCGGGGATGAAGATCCACGAGGCCGTGCAGAGACTCACCGGGCCCGAGGGCACACAGGTCACCATCAAGGTTCGCCACGAGGACGGCAACGAGCAGACGATCACGATCACCCGCGCCCAGATCGTGGTACAGACCGTGCGCGGCTTCACCCGCGACGCCGACCAGCAGTACACCTATTGGCTCGACGAACAACAGAAGATCGGTTACGTCCGGCTCACGCAGTTCAATCAGGACTCCACGGACGAACTCAAGGCGACGTTCGAGCAGCTCGTCGACGACGGCATGCGGGCGCTCGTGTTCGACCTGCGGTTCAACCCGGGCGGGCTGCTCGAGGCCGCCGACGCGATCAGCGACATGTTCCTGCCCGGCGGCAACACCATCGTGTCGGTCCGCGGCCGATCGGTCCCGGATCAGGTCTTTACGAGCACGGACGCGCTGGTCGTGCCCGGAGACGTCGCCGTGGTCGTGCTCGCCAACGAAGCGAGCGCGTCGGCGTCGGAGATCGTCACCGGCGCGCTGTCGGAGAACGGCCGGGCGCTCTTTGTCGGCACCCGCACGTTCGGCAAGGGTAGCGTGCAGAATCTCAAGGAACTCGAGCGCGACCTCGGCGCGCTAAAGCTGACCCACGCGTACTACTACCTGCCGTCTGGCCGGAACATCCACCGCCGACCGATTAACGGAGACGAGGGCCTGACCGAGATCGAGAAGCCCGTCCTCGATGACGACGGCAACCCCGCGCTCGACGACGACGGCAGCCTGCAGACCGAGACCATTGAGATCGAGAAGCCCTGGGGCGTCGACCCGTCTGAAGGGCAGTACGTGCCCATGAGCGTCGAGGAGATCCGCGAGATGCTCGAGAGTCGGCGGAAACGCGACGCAGTCCGCGACCGCAACGGGCAGGACTCGATCGCGCTCACGCCGGCGTACATCCGCGACGAACTCAAGGACAAGCAACTCGCCGCGGCGTACGAGGCGGTGCTCGGCAAACTCGACAACGGCGGCTGGCCGCAGGTAGGCCAGGACAACACCGAAGCCATCATCGCGCTCTCCGAGATCGAGGCGCTGAAGCGGGCCCGCGAGCGCGCCATGGAAGCGCTTACGGCAATCGATGAAGAGCTCGAAGAGCTGGGCGTCAGCGCGGGCGAGGCGTCTGCCGTGGTGATGCCGCCTGAGACCGTCGATGACGGAGAAGAAGCAGAAGCAACGCTCGAGAGCGCCTCGACGACCGAGAGCATCGAATCGCCCGCCGACCTAGAGCCGGCGGCGCCGTGACACTGATCCTGGGCATCGAGACCTCGTGTGACGAGACGGGCGCCGCGGTCGTCGACGAACGCCGTCGGGTATGGAGCAACGTCGTCGCGACGCAGCACGAGTTGCACGAACGATATGCCGGCGTCGTCCCCGAGATCGCCAGCCGGGCCCAGCTCGAGAACCTGTTGCCCGTGGTGTCGGAAGCGCTCGAACGCGCGAACGTTCAGCCCGGACGGATCGACGCGGTCGCCGTCGGTCACCGGCCCGGCCTGATCGGGTCGCTCATCGTCGGCGTCGCCGCGGCCAAGGCGCTGGCGTGGTCGCTCGGCGTCCCGCTCGTCGGCGTCGACCACGTCGAGGCGCACCTCAGCGCCGCCGAACTCATGACAACCGATGCCCCCACGACTCCCGTGCCGTACCCCGCGCTCGGCTTGGTCGTTTCGGGCGGGCACACCTCGTTGTACCGCGTGGAAGGGCCGCGCGACCTCACTCTGCTCGGGCGCACGATCGACGACGCCGTCGGCGAGGCGTTCGACAAGGCCGCCGTGATCCTCGGGCTCGGCTACCCCGGGGGGCCGCGCATCGACCAGCTCGCGCGAACCGGCGATCCCGGCGCGCTCGCCTTGCCCCGGCCACTGCTCCACAGGGACTCGCTCGACTTCTCGTTCTCCGGGCTGAAGACCGCTTTGCTCTACGCCGTGCGCGGCAAGCCCGTCGGCCGCGGCAAGGGCGCCCGCTTTGAACATGATCACACGCAACTCACCGGGCGACAGGTCGCCGACTTCGCCGCGAGTTTTCAGCGGGCCGTCGTCGACACCGTGGTCACGAAACTCGGCCGCGCCGTGTTCCCGGGCTGCCGGTCACTCGTCCTCGGCGGCGGCGTCAGCGCTAACTCCGAGCTCCGTCGACGCGTCTTGTCCTTCGGCGAAGAAAGCAAGATCTCTGTACGCCTGCCCGATATGGCGTACTGCGTCGACAACGCGGCCATGATTGCCGGCCACGCCCACGCCCAGCTCGCGGACGGCGACGCCGCCGACCTCACGCTGCCGGTCATCGCGACCACCCGGGTCTGACCCATGCACGGACCATCAACCAGCAACCCGGCCAACGGTGTCGCCACCAGCGCCGCGGCACCTGCTACAGACACAGACCCGTTCGGGGTTTCCGACGGTGAGCCCGCCGACACCGACCAACAGCGCGTCGCCACGATCGATGGCGACCTCTGGTGCAACCGCTGCGGCTACAACCTGCGTTCCCAGCGCGACGACGCCGCGTGCCCGGAGTGCGGTCAGGGCGTCGCCGAGACGCTGCGTCGTCTGGTGGTTGATCCGCGGAAGCCGGGCGACGCGCGGGCCTTCGCGTCAGGGCTCCGCCTGTGCGCCATCTCGCTGACGATCACGGCGCTCGCGCTGCCCGGCACCGGCCTGCTCGGCGAGGCGTCGTGGCTGCTTCTGGTTTCCGCGGTTGCCGTGGAGTACATCACCTGGGCGGTCGGCGTGCGCCGGATCGTGGCGTGTACGGCGAAGGCGGCCAACCCCGCGCTGCGTTCCCGGCAGCAGCTCGCGTCCTTCACCGCCGTTGCGACCGCGCTGGCCGCGGGCTTCACCGCGCTCACGCTGCTGAGCCTCTTCGGCGCCCCCTCCTCTTCCTCCGAAGCCCTCGCCGGCATATTCATCTTCGGCGCGATCGCGCTCACGCAGGTGTTCCGCGTGATCTCCGCGGCGGCGGCGTTGACGCTGGTGGGCCCAGCCCTGCGGGGCCTGTCGCTGCGGAAACACGCCACCGCGCTCGCCGCCGCGGGCTGGACAACGTGTGCCGCCGCCGGCTCGTTGGGGCTGTCCCACCTGGGCGTGATTCCGATGTTGTTCTGGGAGTTCGGCGCGTGGGAAGGCCCGCGCTACTCGCCGGTTGTCCAGCTCGTGTTCGGCCTGATCGCCTGGTGGGTCGGCCTGTCGATCCTCGCGGTGCACGTCGCCGCCGCGTGGGCCGCCGTAACGGTCTGGGTCACACGACACGCCGCCGCGAAGTTCGCCGGCCCGACCCGCCTGCCCCACCGCTACCGCGCCGACGGCTCGTAACCGCAGCGCACCACAGCGACTTGTTTAGCGACAAAAACGTTTCGCGTGACGAGCGCCGCGGGCCTTCACTCCGCGCTCGCCACCGCGTCGTCGCCTTCGTCGTCCTCCTGCTCGGGCGGCGCCTCGGCGAGCAGGACCTGGATCGCCTCCTCCACCTTGCCCGCCCGCAGATCCGCGCCGCGCAGCCGGCCGGCCCGGTCGATCAGGTAGTAGTCCGGGAAGCTGTCCACCATGTACGCCTTCACCGTCGCGCCGTCGACGTCGGCCGCAATCGGGTAACGGATGTTGTGCTGCTTGGCGACCCGCCCCATGTTCTCTGCGCCGCGGCTATGGCACACACCGATCACCACCAGGCCTTCGTCGACGTACTTCTCCTGCCACGCGTTGGCCTTGGGGATCGCGCGGATGCAGGGCCCGCACCACGTCGCCCAGAAGTCCACCAGGATCACCTTGCCCTCGAGCTTCTTCTTGCTGAGGCCCTGAGCGTTCATCCAGGCCCGCACTTCCAGAGGCGGCGCCTCCTGGCCTTCGATCTCGGCGAGCCGGGCTCGGCGACCCGCGTCACCCTCGAGGAACTCCGCGGGGAACGGCTCGAACGTGTCTTCGGTCACGTCTTCCTCGGCGAGGGCTTCGCCGCCGTCCTCGCCCTCGGGCATCGGCTGCTCTTCGAGGATGATGTCGACCACGTCGTCAACGAAGTTGGGCTGCAGGCCGACCGCGCGCACCACGCCCTTGCGGTCCACCACCGCGTACGTCGGCCACCACATCACCCGCCACGCCTTCGCCGACCGCTGCGTCGCGTCGCGCGCGACGGGGTAGCGGATGTCGTGCTCCTTGGCGACCGCGGCCATCCGGTCTTGGCCCCGCGACGAGCCGCAGACGCCGAGGATCAGCACGCCGTCGTCGGCGTACTTCTCCATCATCTCGTTGTTGTGCGGGATGCTGCGGATGCACGGGCCGCACCACGTCGCCCAGAAGTCGACCACGACGATCTTGCCCCGCAGGTCGCGCTTCTTGATCGGGCCGTTGATCCATTCCGACAGCCGGAGGTCCGGCATCGGCCGGCCGATCATCGCGTCCTGCTGCTTGCGCTGCTTCTCGTCGCCCCAGAACCACTCCGACGGGAACGGGTTCTCGCCCGCCGCCGCCGACCCCGCCACCGCAAGGGGCAGCAAGCCAATCAGCATCGCCGTGACCAACCACGCGGCCGCGTGGACTCGTGCAACCCGCCGAACCGTCGCCATGATTCGCTCCCTGAAAGTGGGCCCAGAAAACCGCTAGCGAACAAACTAACGCCGTTGGCATCCTAAACCCGCGCCGTGCGCCCGCCAAGGGGTTTCGCCGGCCGGATCGCAGACGCGGGAGCCCCTACACTCGCGGCCATGCCGTTCGAACTGCTTTTTCTCGGGTCGGGGACGTCGGCGGGCGTGCCGATGATCGGCTGCGACTGCGACACGTGCCGGTCCGACGACCCCCGCGACCGCCGGACCCGGCCGAGCGTGCTGATCCGCGTCCCCGACCCGACGCTCGACCTCTCCAACCGCGGTTCGACCACCTGGGACGAGACCCAGCCCTCGTCGCAGGACACCGACCCCCATGGCTTTCACGGACGGTTCAACCCAAAACAACTCGCCCACCGCCAGGTCCTGATCGACACCTCGCCCGACCTGCGCGAGCAGTGCATGGCCCACCGGCTCTCGCGCCTCGACGCCGTGCTGTTCACGCACAGCCACGCCGACCACGTCTTCGGCCTCGACGACCTCCGCCGATTCAACGCGGTCATGAAGCAACCGCTCGACCTCTACGCCGAGCCCGATGTCATCGACACGCTCAAGGGCACGTTCCGCTACGTCTTCGAGCCGCACACCAACGTGAACCCGTCGTTCATCCCCGAGCTGATCGCGGCTCCGCTTGCGGTTGAACAACCGCTGCTGCTGCACGGCGCAACGTTTACGCCGTTGCGCCTGATGCACGGGCGGCTGCCCATCCTCGGCTTCCGCGTCGACCGCGACGGCCACTCCATCGCGTACTGCACCGACTGCTCGACGATCCCGCCGGAGACGTGGCCACACCTCGAAGGCCTCGACGTGCTCGTGCTCGACGCGCTGCGCTACCGTCACCACCCGACACACATGACCGTGGACCGTGCACTGGAGGTCATCGAGCAGATTCAGCCCAAGCGGGCGTACCTGACCCACCTCGCCCACGACATCCGCCACGCGGAGCTGGCCGAACAGTTGCCCGTTCACGTCGCCCCGGCCCACGACGGGCTGTCCGTCACACTCGATTGAACGGCGGCCGACGGTGATCTACGAAAGTTTTCGTTGACTCTACGACAGCCTTCGTATAAAAACCGGGCATGGAAGACCCCGCCCGCCCCACCGACGCCGAACTCGACCTGCTCGCGGTGCTCTGGGAGCTCGGCCCGGCGACGGTCCGCGAGGCCTGCGACCGCCTCGCCGAGCAACGCGGCGACGCGCCGGGTTACACGACCGTGCTCAAGCAGCTGCAGATCATGCACGCCAAGGGGCTGGTCAGCCGCGACGAGTCGCAACGCACGCACGTCTATCGCCCCGCCGAGCCGCCCCGCCGGACGCGCCGCCGGCTGGTCCGCGACCTGATGGGCCGGGCGTTCGCGGGGTCGGCCAAGTCGATGGTGCTCGAGTCGCTCGGGCACAAACGCCTGACCCCGTCCCAGCGTCGCCGGCTCAACGCGCTGCTCGACGAGATCGAGCCGGGAGAGACACCATGAACGCCGCCGTCGACCTCGTCGCGTGGACGCTGTTGCACGCCGTGTGGATCGGCGTCGCGTTGGCCGCGGCGTTCGCTGCGCTTCAGTTCACGCTAGGACGGGATCGGCACGAGTTTCAGCACGCCGCCGGCGTCGTCGCGCTGTTGCTTTGCGTGGCGCTGCCGCCGGCCGTGACG
>JANQPR010000241.1 GCA_028285385.1 Phycisphaera sp. | reverse complement strand
CCGATGAACAGGCCCGCGGCTTCGGCGGCGAGGTCGGCGTGTGGCACACCAACCTGATCAGCGCGGACGAAGCCGAACGCGACACGGCGGCGGAGGCGTGGACGCGCGCCCTACGGCTGGCCGACCGGATCGGCGCGGGTTGCTGCGTCGGCCTGGCGGGGTCCCGCGCAGAACAATGGTGGGAGCCGCACCCCGACAACCTCACGCCCGACACGTTCGCGCTGCTGACCGAACAGGCGCGGCGCGTGATCGATGCCGTTCGCCCCGAGCGTACGACCCTTGCGCTCGAGCCGATGCCTTGGACGTTCCCGACCGGGATCGACGACTGCCGTGCGTTGCTCGACGCGGTCGATCGGCCGCGCTTTGGCGTGCACCTCGATCTCGCCAACTGGATGGATCAACCACGCCGGTTTCTCGAGCAGGACCGCTTCATCGACGAGGTCATCGCCACACTCGGGCCGCACGTCTTCGGTTGCCACCTCAAAGACGTGCAACTGCGTCACGACTTGCCCGCCCACTTGCGTGAGTGTCGGCCGGGTCTCGGCGGGCTGAACCTGCGTCGGTTGCTGGAACGGCTGGACGCGCTGCCGCAGGATGTGCCGGTGCTGCTGGAACACCTGGAGACCGACGCCGAGTACCGGTTGGCGTTCGAACACGTCCTCCAGATCGCGCCGCGACGCGCCTCGGTTGATCAATCGACTTGACCCACCCTTCTCCCGACATGGCCCAGGGCCCGTTCAACCTGCTCTACCTGCACTCGCACGACACGGGGCGTTACGTGCAGCCCTACGGGTTCCCGGTGCAGACGCCGGCGATCCAGCAACTCGCGGAGCGGGGGTTGACGTTTCGACGGGCGTTCGCCGCGGCGCCGACTTGCTCGCCCAGCCGAGCCGCCCTCCTCACCGGCCGGCACCCGCACTGCTGCGGCATGCACGGGCTCGCGTCCAAGGCCTACGGCTACACGCTCGATGATTACTCGCAACACCTCGCCCGGTTCCTGCGCGACCGACACGGCTACCGCACCGCGCTGGCCGGGGTGCAGCACGTCGCGCGCCCGCCGTGGGTGGACTTGAACGAACTCGGGTACGACCACCAACTCAACCACGAGCCCGACGGCGAGCCGAAACAGTCAACGACCGCCGATGCCGCCTGCCGATTCCTCCACGAGACCGGCAACGACGACCCACCGTTCTTCCTCTCCGTCGGGTTCCACGAGACCCACCGCAACAACCCGCTCGGCGGCGTCGCGCACGGCTACGACGACGACCTGCTCAAAGACGACGTCGATCCACGCTACGTCCAACCACCGCCCGGCATCGCCGACACCCCGGTGACCCGACGCGACACGGCTCACCTCCAGCGCGGCGCGCGCAGACTGGACAAGAAGGTGGGCAAAGTCCTGGCGGCACTCGAAGGAGCGGGGCACGCGGACCGCACCGTGGTCTGCCTGACGACCGACCACGGCCTCGCCTGGCCCAACGCGAAGGGCAACCTCACCGACGCCGGCCTCGGCGTGATGCTGGTGCTGCGTGGCCCGGGGGCAACGGGCATCCCGAGCGGCGTTGTCTCCGACGCGCTCGTCAGTCATCTCGACCTGTTCCCCACGTTTTGCGACGTGCTCGGGATTGCCGCGCCGGACTGGCTGCAGGGAACGACGCTGACGCCGGTGTTCCGGGACCCCTCGGCCAAAGTGAACGACGCGGTCTTCGGCGAGCAGGGGTACCACTGCCTGGCCCCCGACCCGCAGCGATCGATCCGCACGGACCGGCACCGGCTCACGCTGCGCGGGCCGGGCCCGTACCTGCGCGTGGTCGACCCGGGGCCAACGAACGATTGGGTGCGGTCCTTCGGCTACGCGGAGCGCCCGCGCGGGGGGGTGTTGCTCTGGGACCTGTGGACCGACCCGGCAGAGTCGCACGACCTCGCGGACGACCCCGAGTTTCGGCCGGTGCGCGACGACCTGTCGGCACGGCTGCACGCCTGGATGCAAGACACGGACGACCCGTTCCTGACTGGGCAGATCCCCCCGCCCCCGGCGTCCGTAGCCAACCCGACGGGTTGAGCATTGTGGCTTACCGCACACGGCTGTGTTGTTCGCGGTACCGCTTGGGGGTCACAGTGGTCTCGCGCGCGAACGCCTCGGTCAGACGCGGCGGCGACGTGAACCCGCTGCGTTCGGCGACCTCGGCGACAGGCAGGTCGGTCTCGGTCAGCAGCAGCTTCGCGTGCTCGAGTTGGACCCGTCGGATCTCCACCGCCGGGGACCGCCCGAGCCTGTCGCGGAAGCGTTTCTCCAGCGTGCGCCGGTGGATCGAGACCGCGTCCAGCACGTCGGACACCTGGATACCCTCGGTGGCGTGCTCGCGGATGAACCGCAGCGCGTGCTCGAGGTCCGGGTCGTCGATCATCAAGATGTCCGAACTGGCGCGGACATTGACGCCGACGGGCGGCAGCACGACCGGGCTGCCCGAGTCCTGCCCATGGAGCATGCGGTCCAGCATCGCCGCCGCTTCGTAGCCGAAGCGCTCGGCGGGTGTGCGGACACTCGAGATCGGCGGATGGCACAACCGGCAGAGCGCTTCGTCGTCGTGCACCCCTACCACCGCCACGTCGTGGGGCGACCGCAATCCCAGCGACGACACCACGTTGGCGATCTCTACGGCGATCGCGTCCTTGCTGGTCATCACCCCCGCGGGCTTGGGCAACTCCGAAACCCACGCCCTAAGCCGGGCGTATTCCTCTTCCTCGTCCACGTGGATCGCGTGTTCGTACACCTCGGTCTCATGGATCGCCGGCTCGACCCTGACCCGCCGCGCGACCTCGCAGAACCCCGCCCGACGCGCCTCGGTGATCTGTAACGCCGGCCGACTGACGAAACCCAGCGATCGGAACCCCGCGTCCAGCAGGTGAGCGGCGCCGACCCGGCCGATCTCTTCGTTGTCAAAGCGAACACACGGGAGCCGTGGCGTGATGTCCCGCTGGGAGATGTCCACCACCGGCACTCCCAGGCCCAGCAAGGCTTCCCGCCACTGGGGCTGGTCCGCCTGAACGATCATCCCGTCGACGCCCAGCAGGTGCACCCGATCGAACACCGCTTCCGTCAGGTTCAGCAGCTTGATGGACCAGTACCCCTCCGCGGGCTTGTAGCTGCCGATCCCGTGCAACATTTCACGACCGACGGTCTCGTACAGCGGAACGATGGTCGCAATTCCGTACATCCTGAAAACCTAAACGCAAAATCGGAAGACCCGACCGCAGAGACGGGTGGTCACTGCCTAGGGTGATGATATAGTGAATCCGGATTCAGTTTCAGATTCAACCTCACGATTCCGCCGTCTTTCTGCCAATGTATTCGGATGCAACAGCTCAATCAACCTTTCGGCATCCGTGTCCGGCCTATCCGCTTTTCATCACTTCCCCAGGAGGAAACACCATGCGTCTGCTGAATCGAACGATCGCCGCCTCTCTCGTGCTCGGCTTCGCCGGGTCGGCCAGCGCCGCCCTGCTGAACGCTAGCGTTTCGACGGGAGTTGCCAGTCCTGTCGATCTGACCGCGGCGGGTAATCAGGACTGGGCCATCTTTGACGCCACCGCCAACGGTGATGGCGAGTTGCTGTCTGGCTCGGACTCCACAATGCCCGCCAACATTTTCAGCTTCGCGCTGCCAGAGTACAACGCCAAGTCCAGTGGCTCGGGTATTAACAGCGCCGTCATCGAGATCGCCGCCGGTGCGAACTTCACCAGCGACACCAGCCCGATCGATTACTCGTATACCGATGGCACCAGCCCCGTAAGCGAGACAACTGCTGGCGGACTCGGCCTAGCGGTGCGGACCAACCTCGCCGAGGCACAGGGCCCCAACGGCCGTTTTGTCTTCGAGATTGCTGCCCTCGACACCGTTAATCCTACGACGGTGACGGTCTACGGCGCTCACAAGCGTGCCGGAGTCGATTTTGTCGCCTCACTCAACGGCGTGGCTGATGATGTGGACGTCTTGGCCCCGATCGCGGATACCACATCCTTCGCCTACACCGTCACGTTCACCCCCGACAACATTGGCGACTTGCTGACGCTGTCGTTCGGCACCAACGGTCAGTCGACCGCAGCCAGCAACAACTTCAACACCGTCCGAGTCAGCGGCATCGCCGTCAACGCCATCCCTGAGCCGGCCACCGCGGCGCTCTGCGGGCTCGGCGGCTTGATGCTGCTGCGTCGGCGGGCCTGAACCGACATTCGCCGCGGGCGGTCTCGCTGTCCGCGGCAGACGATTCCGGCGGGCGGGCCCTAACCGGCCCTTCCCGCCCTTCCCGACGGTTCATTCGATCGGTTTCGCACCGTCGCCGGGTAAGCCCCTTCGCCCACCATGACTCCCCCTTCGCCGAGTTGTGTCTCCTACCTCGACGAGGCCACCCCCGGCGTGCTCCGCTGGCTCGAATCCGTCCGGTTTGCAGAACCCACGGATCGGAGCCCAACCGGTGCCGGCTGGGGGCGGTGGCGGTACCACGCCGCAACCGACCAGCCGTTCAGCACCAACGCGACCTCATGGGCCGTTCTGATCCTCCACGACCTTGGCCATCTCTACTCGTTGCCAAACGTGCAACGAGTTGACGCGCTCGAGTTCTTACGCGGTGCCCAAGACTACGACGGCTACTTTAAAGACCCGCTGGTCGGCGATGGCGACCTCGTCGGCAAGCATTCGTGGGAAGACGTCTACGGGCAATGGACCGTCGCCGCCGACGCGATCGAAGCGCTGGGAGACACGCCCTTGCGCGCCCTGCCGCCGGTTCAGTTCGCCGACCTCGGGCGCCTCGGCGGCAGGGCATACACCCGCGCATTCGATTGGTCGGACCCGTGGGCCCGGGGCGAGGCTTGGTCGCGCGGCATCATCGCGTACCTGCGGTCAAACCCGCCGGCACGCCGTGACGCGCGAGTGGTGGACGATGCGATCGACGTATTCGAAGCCGAGGTACTCGACCCCGCAACGGGCATGCCTTCGGTGCAGATGCCCGAGCTTGTCGATACATCCTGCGCAATGGCCGGGTTGTTCAAGACGATGAACGCGTACCTCGCGACGGGCCGTCCCGTCCCGCATGCCCGGCGCGCGATCGACTCCACGCTCCGGCTTCAGCGCGACGACGACGACTTCGGTCAGGGTCAGAACATGTGCCTGAACTGGGACGCGTTATGGGTACTGCGCGAACTCGACCGGCAACTCGTTGGTACCCACCGCCACGCCGAGATCGTCGACGCCGGCAACCGCCTCGCCCGGCGGCTGCTACGCGACTACCGCAAGCCGGACGGCGGCTTCGCGTTCCACCGGGCCCACTGCGTCACCCACCACCACTCGGTCCGGCTCTGCGAGCAACCGGCCGCGATCGGCGACATGCTCGGCACCATGATGTGCCTGAACTGCCTCCGTTACGCCGACCAGTGGAACGCGACCAGCTCCGACAACAACATCAGCGTGACGATCAGCCACGCCGACGCCCGGCGGCCGGACCGACGCGTCCGCGCCGTCGCGGGCTGTGCCCCGTGACGCGGCGCAACGCCCGAGCGCCGCGCTGCTGCACTCTCGGCCGTGTCAGGCCGAACGCCCCTTCAGGACTCGACTCGCACAACTTCTCTTCAGGACCGCGACCGATGACGAACCGCCCCCTCTCACCCCGTCAGCCCCACGCCTTCACCCTCATCGAACTGCTCGTCGTGATCAGCATCATCGCGCTGCTGATCGGCCTGCTGCTGCCGGCGCTGGGCGCGGCGCGTGAGACCGCGCGGCGCTCCGCCTGTGCCAGCAACCTGAAGCAGCAGGGCATCGCGACCTACGCCTACGCGACGGATTCCGACGACTACCTACCGCCAATCTTTTCGAGCAACGGGCAGAACCAGTTCCAGCCCTATTTCACCTACGAGGTCTACCGCTTCCCGTCCGGCAGCTACGGCGACCGCTACTACAGCATGGGCTTCCTCGTTGACCAGGGCTACCTCGACTCGGCCCGCGTGCTGTACTGCCCGAGCGATCAGAAAGAGAAGTTCACGTTCGCTTACTACGAGGGCGACAACGGCTGGGGCCCGCGCCAGCCGCCGGCCAGCGACCCGGGCCGCGTGCGCATGTCGTACAGCTACCTGCCCCAGTGGGATTGGGACACGCCGGCCGATATCACGTCGACCAGCATGAACAAGCGGTACGACCGCCTCGAAGAAACCGACAGCGACACCATCCTGTCGATGGACCGCTTCATCGAACAAGGCAGCGGAGAAGACGCGGCCACCCACTCCATGGGCGGCAACGCCGGCTGGAACACCGCCCGCAACGACGGCAGCGTCTTCTTCGCGTCCAGCAAGTCCGCCAGCGAGAAGCTCCGCCAGTTCGGCAACGCGGGCATCGGCAACGACTTCGTCGTCTTCATCGACATCCTCGAGACACTCAAGGAAACCTGGTGAGGCCGCGGTCATCGCCGCCAACTTCGAACCGCGGCCGGGTACTTCCTTGGCGCCCGGCCGCTCCTGCACGGCAAGCATCACCTCGGAGGTAGAACATGTTGCTTCATCGATCTTCAATCACTGGCATGGTTCTGGCGGGCTTCGCGACCTCGGCCTGGTCGCTGGACGTCACCCGCACGATCACGTTTGACGACCCGGCGACGTCGGGACCCGACGCCGGCCTTTCGTCGATCAGTGGCAACGCGATCCCCGGAGGCCTGCCCGACCTAACCGCCGACGGCGTCGGTATCGGCGGGACCGCGGCGCTACGGATGGACGCCGGCGACCCACTCATCGGCGGCAGCTTCAGCAGCGGCGTCTACTGGGAGGGCTTCTGGGCCGCGAACGACGGCTCGGGCTCGCTGCCCGCCGGGACGCCGCTCGACGCCACCACCGGCTCGGGCGTCCTCTACTTCGGGTTCAACTACAAGATCGAGAGCCCCAACAACTTCGGCGGCCGCGACGAGCTGCACATGCTGCTCACGTACAGCGACGAGAACAAGTCGCCCGACTACCGGCCGCTCTACAACTTTGGCGCCAACGCCGAGATCGGGGGGCAGGTCCGCTACCGCACCGGCTCGGGCACCGACCGCTTCACCGGACCCGAGTACATCAACCCCGCGCCGCACGACAGCGACTGGCTCCGCTTCAACAACTACGTGCAGCTCTTCGACGTCCCGGTCGCCGGCGGCGGCAGCGAGCAGGGCGCCGCGTTCCTGCAGACCCTGAACGAAGCCGAAGACGCCGTGCTCGGCTTTGACTTCGAGACCGACGCCACCTACGCGGAGGTCGGCTTCCCGCACGCGCAGTTCGACACGGAGAAGGTCGCGGGCATCCAGCTCTTCGGGCGCAACCTCTTGGTCGACTCGGTCCACCTGATCGACAACATCGTCGTCGGGCTGGTCGACACCGCCGACGTCGACATCGTCACTGCCGACATCGGCACGAGCAACGCCCGCAGCGACTTCACCAACGACGGCACCATCGACACCGCCGACCGGCTGTTCCTGATCGAGACCATCCTCGCGTCCGAGATCGGCGACCTGAACCTAGACCGGGTCGTCGACGCCGCCGACGCCGCGATCGCCCAGGGCAACAACGGCCTCAGCAACGCGGGCTACGGCGACGGCGACGTGGACTTCGACGGCGACGTCGACGCCGCCGACCTCGCGTTCTTCGGACTCGTCGGCACCATCACCGGCGACTACGACACCTCCGGCCAGGTCGAGCAGGGCGACCTCGACATCGTCCTCCAGAACTGGGGCACGGGCACGTTCACCGGCGACGAAGCAGCGCTCGTGGGCGGCGGCC
>JANQPR010000236.1 GCA_028285385.1 Phycisphaera sp. | reverse complement strand
GTGGCCCGCGCCGTTGGCGCCGATGTAGGTCGTGCAGGGCTCGCCCTCGTCGACGGTCACCGGGTTGTTCGGGTCGTTGCGCTCGATGGGCTTGCCGGTCTTGGGGTCGACCTTGGCGGCGATGGCCTTCCAGATCGGTTCGAGTTCTTTCCACGCCTTCTTGTCGCCGCCGGGCATCAGCGACGGGCCGAACCGGGCGCCGAGCTCGCCGCCGGACACGCCCGAGCCGAAGAAGCGGTAGCCCTGCTCCGACAGCTCGTTCTCCCGGCGGATGGTGGCGTTCCAGTTCGAGTTGCCGCCGTCGATGATGATGTCGTCCTTGTCCAGCAGCGGCAGCAGCCCGTCGATGACCTTGTCGACGGCGTCGCGGTCGCTGGGGAGCACGGCCTTGGACTGCACGAGCAGCACGATCTTGCGCGGCCGTTTGATGGAGGCGACGAAGTCCTTGAGCTCGGCGTGACCGATCACGCGTTCGGCGGAGGGTTCTTCGTCTTTGCACCGCTGGATGAAGCCTTCCATCGTGGCGGTGGTGCGGTTGTAGACGCTGACCGTGTAGCCGTGGTCGGCCATGTTGAGCACGAGGTTCTGGCCCATGACGGCCAGGCCGATGAGGCCGATGTCGGAAGTCGCTTCGGGCACGGAAGATTCCTTTCACAAGCGGGGCGGAGACGAGCGACGGGCAGTGTAATGGGCGTCGGTGTGTGGGGCGTTCTCGTGTTGGCGCACGAAAAACCCCGTACCGACCGAGGTCGACACGGGGTGGGGTGGGTGGGGCGATGGGAGCCCGGAAGGAGAAAACGGACTAGCGCTTCGAGAACTGGAAGCGGCGGCGGGCGCCGCGTTGGCCGTACTTCTTGCGTTCCACCTGGCGGGGGTCGCGGGTGAGCAGGCCCTCGTCACGCAGCGTCTGCTCGAGCTGCGGGTCGTAGCCCTTGAGCGCCCGGGCGACGCCGAGGAGGATGGCTTCGGCCTGGCCGGTGTAGCCACCGCCCTTGACGTTCACGAAGATGTCCAGCTTGCCGAGCATGCTGGTCGCCTCGAGCGGCTTGCGGCAGGCGTTCTGGTGCTGCGGCTCGGAGAAGAACGAGTCGACCTCGCGGTCCTTGGCCTTGGTCGACGAGATCTTGAACACGCCGTTGCCGGTCTCCTTGGCCGGCTTGACGCGGACGCGGGCCACGGCGGACTTGCGGCGGCCGGTGCCCCAGACGAAGCCGCCGGCGTCGGGCTTGGCGGGTTCGGCGAGCGGGCGGGTCTGCGAGGCCTCTTCCGTCGGCGCGTCGGTGCCGAGGGTCACGCTGTCGGGGGTGTTTCCGGGGGCGGGGGCGTCGAGCACAGCGGTGGATTCGTCGGACATAAGCGTGCTTCAGGAAAGCGGGGACAGAGTTCGGGTCAGGCGGTCTGCAGCTCGCGGGTTACCGGCGCCTGAGCGGCGTGCGGGTGTTCGTCGCCGGCGTAGACCTTGAGCTTCTTGTGCTGGGCGACGCCGAGCTTGTTCTTGGGGAGCATCCGGCGGACAGCCTCGGACAACAGCTTCTCGGGGTGCTTGCCGTCGAGGATCTCCCGCCAAGTCGTGAACTTTCGGCCGGACGGGTGCCCGGAGAAGCGCTCGTGAAACTTGTCGTCGAGCTTGGTGCCGGTGACGACGACCTTCTCGGCGTTGGTGACGACGACGAAGTCGCCGACGTCGCAGTGCGGGGTGTAGTGCGGCTTGTCCTTGCCCTGCAGGATCACGGCGATCTGCGCGGCGATGCGGCCGAGGACCTGCCCGTTGGCGTCGACGTGGACCCACTGCCGGGGGAAGTCGTCCTGGGTCTCGGTGCGGTGGGCGAGGGTGGTCTGGCGGGTCATGGCTCGTTCCGGGCAGGCGGGTTCCGGGCGGATGGTGGGCGACTTCCGGGAGCAGTTCGGCTCGGATCGTGGCCGGCCGGGAGGGGCCGGTTCCGTCGCCGACATCCAAGCGGTCTAGCGGTGGCCGTCACGCATCACGGGCTGGCGTAAAACACCCCTGAGCCGCCGCAACGGGGAACCGAGGAGTGTACCGAGCCCCCGGGGGGTGTCAAATAGCGCCGGCCCGGGAGTCGCGGCCAGTGGGGAGGGGGCTACGAGAACCGCCCGCCTGGTGACGGCGGGCGGTTCAGTATGACTCGGGTTGGCTAACGGCTCAGAACCGGAAGATCTTCTCGTCGGGATCTTCGTTGTCGGCGCCGTCTTCGAGGTGCTCCGGCAGGCGGCCGAAGCGGGTCGACGGGCCGTCGTTCGTGATACCGTGGACTTCGTCGTTGTTGTCCATGCCGTCGTCCTGCGTGAGCGTCGTGTCTGCCTCGGTTTCGAGGACGGCCAGCTCGGGCATGTTGCGGGGGTCGAGCACGCGGCGCGACCGGCCGAAGATCAGCCGCAGCGGCAGGGCGATCAGGGCGACGAACCCGACCACGCCGGCGAAGATGGCCAGGGCGTAGTTGAGGCGTTCGTCCTGCACGGGCTCGGGGACGACGGCGGCGGGCTGGAGCTCGACGGCGGTGTCGTTGAGTCGGCCGGCGCGGCGGTCGTCGGCCATGTGCCAGATGATCAGGCCCCGGCCGTACGCCTCGAGCACGGCGCCGATGCGCTGCGGGTCTTGGCCGTGGTACGCGAGCTCGACGCGGCTCGGTTTGCCTTCGACGCTGAGGGTCAGCTTGAGGTGCTCGGCGAGTTCGTCGGGCGTGCCGGCGATGCGGAGCTTGCGCTTGTCGAGTTCGTTGATCGCTTCTTCGAGCACGGGCGTGCTGAGCAGCGTCTGCTTGTAGCTCGTGAGCCAGGCGTTGGGCGGCAGGTCGGCGGTGTTGTCGGTCGGGGTGACCTCGACGGCCATCGTCGCGCGGTACACCGGCTGGGTCAGTTCGCCGGCGGCGAAGAAGCTGCCCGCGACGGCGAGGATCAGCGCGATGACGATCGTGGTGACGACGCTGCTGGTCTTCTGCGTCGCCCAGCGTTGGACCATCGCGGCCTCGGACTGCTCCAGGAACTGCTTGACCTCGGCAAGGGCAACGCGCTGCTTCTCCATGCCGGCAAGCTTCGCCCGGTCGGACGGGCTGAGCGTGGCGGAGCCCTCGGCGTCGGCGGCGAGCTTGACCTCGCGCTGCTTCACCTGACGGATGTAGTGCCGGATCTTGTCCCGGCGGGCCTTGATGAGACCGTCGGCCTGCTTGAGCTGGGCCTTGCGCTCGAGGATCCGTCGCCGGTCGGCGGCGATCTGGGAGGCCTGCTCGTCGAGCTCGGCGCGGCGGCGCTCGAAGTCGTCGTCGCCGACGCCTTCGCTGGCGGCGTCGGACGTGTCGCGGCTGGACAGCTCCTCGACGCGTTGCCGGAGCAGGTCGACCTCGGCGACGCGGGCCTCGATCTCGTCCCGGGCGTCGTCCAGTTCCTGCTGCGTCGACTTGAGCTTCGCGACGACCTGATCGTCGGCGTTGCCGTCGGCGCCGGCTACGACGGCCGCTTCGAGCTCGGCGATCCGGGCCTGGGCCGCAGCGACCTCGCCGGCACGCTCGTCGAGCTGCTGGTTCAGGTCGGCGATCTCGTCTTCGTGGGCACTGATCCTGGCCTGGAGCTCGGCCGCCTCCACGGAAGCGGCGACGCTGTCGGAAACGCCGGCGTCCGCATCCGCGTTCGGCTTGGCGATCTCCTCTTCGAGCAGCTCGACCTCGGCGGCGCGGTCCTCGAGTTGTTGTTTCAGGTCACGGACTTCGCGCTCGCGCTCTTCGACCTTCTCCCGTGCTTCGGTCAGCTCGGCCTTGGCCGCGTCGACCTCCTGACGGACCCGTTCGAGCTCCGCGGCGTCGACGCCCGGCGCGGACGCCGTCTGACCGGACTCGGGAGCGAACGTCCCCGACGACGCCTGTTCGATCAGCTCGGCCCGTGACTTCGCCAGCGCCTCTTCCTGGGCGAGCAACGCCTCGGCGCGGAGTTGCTGGTCGAGCTGCACGCGGTGCAGTTCGGTGCGGGCCTGCTTGACGTCTTCCTTCTGCGTCTCCAGCTCGGCGGCGACCTGGTCCAAGCCTTTCTGCCGGGCCTCGAGGTCGGCGATCTCGGTCTCAAGCTTCGCGCTTAGGTCGCGCAGTTCCTGGGCCTTGCCGTCGATCTCGGCGGTGCGTTGGTCGAGCGCAGACTGCTGGCCCTCGATCTTCTCGGCGATCTGGTTCAGCTCGGACTCGCGTTGGTCGAACGACGCGGCCTTGGCCTCCACCTCGGCGACCTTGGCCTGATGCTCCTCCTGCTGGTTGAGCAGGAAGGACTCCTCTTCGCGGAGCTTGGCGTACGCCTCGTCGAGACGGTGCTCGCGCGACTCGATGCGCTCCCTCGCTTCTTCGACGGACGCCTGCGCTTCGCCGGCTTGCCGTTCCTTCTCGGCGACGGCGTCGAGGCGTTGCTTCTCCTCGTCGGCGATGGCGTCGCGCTGCCGCTGCGCCTCGACTTCGACTTCGTTGAGGCGTTCGTCGAGCTCGGCACGGCGGTCGTCGAGCTGCCGTTGCTGACCTTCGAGCGAGGCGCGCTGCTGGTCGAGTTCTTCACGCTGCCGGTGCGTCTCGGCGCGGTCGGCGTCGAGGGCTTGCCGGTTCTGGTCGAGCTCGCGCTGCGCCGCGTCGATCGAATCCTGCAGTTCTTCCAGCTCGCGCTTGCGGTCGTCGAGTTGGTGCGACTGTTGGCGGACCTGTTCGGCCTGCGCCTCGCTCTGATTCTGCCAGTTGCGCAGCGCACCGAGGCGTTCCTCGAGGTCGCTGAGCAGGTCGATGGGGTTGCCGGCGGAGTTGGCGTTGGGGTCGGCTTGGGTGGGCGGGTTGGCCATGGCAGCGTTTCTCCGGTGATGCCCCGGGACGACAGCAACGGGGCGCGGCGCGGGCCGCACGGGTGGGGACATCTGCCGTTGAATCGGACCGGCCCGGGGCCGACCTAAGCCGTGCAGCCCGACCGGTCGGAAAAAGCCTTACCCCTTCGCTGGGTTGCACGGCCTGCCCGGTTATCCGGACGCGCCGGCGGGTACGCTAAACCGATGCGACCTGACCCGGAGCAACCCGACTCGGCTCAACCCGGCGCGTCGCTCGGCGTCGAGCTCGACGACGTTTCCGGCGGGTACGCGCGGCACCGCGCCGTGATCGAGGCGGTGTCCGGGCGCTGGCGGCGTGGCGAGGTGACGGCCTTGCTCGGGCCCAACGGCGCCGGCAAGTCGTCGTTGTTGCGGGCCGTGCTCGGGCTGTTGCCATGGTCGAGTGGGGGGCGGCGCGTCGGCGGCGTTAACGCACGGTCGCTGACCGCGGCGCAACGGGCGCGGCGGATCGGGTTCGTGCCGCAGCGGGGCGGGGTGCGGTTTGGTTTCACCGTGTGGCAGGTCGTCGCGATGAGCCGGCACGCACACGGGCGGAGCCCGTCTCAGGCCGAGGTGGTTGAAGAAGCCATGCGCGACTGCGACGTGTTCGACCTGCGGGCCCGTCCGTACACCGAGCTCTCGGGTGGCCAGCAGCGGCGGGTGCTGCTCGCGCGGGCGGCGGCGCAGGTGGCGGGCCGGTCGGCGGTGGCGGTCCTCGCCGACGAGCCGACGGCGGGGCTGGACCTGAGGCACGTGGAGGCGGCGATGGGGCTGCTGCGTCGGCTCGCGCAGCGCGGGTTGGCGGTGGCCGTGGTGCTGCACGACGTGAACCTCGCGGCGCGTTGGGCGGACCGCGTCTGGCTGATGCACGACGGCCGGGTAATCGAGCAGGGCGACGCATCTGACGTTCTTTTGCCGGTGACCCTGCGTCAGGTGTACGGCTTGGAGCTGCGAGCCGTGCGGGACCCGGCGACCGAGACGGACATCTTGCTGCCGAGGGAAACGGCGTAGCCAACCCTTCGTGGGATGATGCGTCGGGTGGCATGGGCGGTGTCTTTGACCCGCCCGGGCTATGCTTGTGTTATGGCTGCGGCAATGCTCTCGTCACCAACGCTGGCGCAACCGAGTTTTCCCGCGATCGACGTCGAGTTCATCATCTACGCGCTGGCGATCGTGATCTGGGTCGGGTCTTGGCTCGCCTCACAGGTCGTCCAACACCGCAAGAAGGCAAAACTCGGCGGCGCCCTCCCCGAAAACAGCGACGGCGATGCGAGCGATCAGGCCTCCAACTCGGTCGCCCGTGTCGAAGCAGAGGCGGAGACGCTCGACCCCGTCGAGCAGATCTGGCGTCGGGTCGAGGCGAGACGGCAGGCCGCGGAGCAAGCAAAGCAAACCGAGCCGCCCACGCCCGCCGGTGAGTTGGTGGAACGGGCCCAACGCCCGCCGCACCCGTCGGGCCCCGACGCCGACGCACGGGCCGGATCACCGACACCCACGGCGGGCCGACCGACCGCGCCGCCGCGTCGGCCGTTCCCCCCGCGGCGGCCCGGGCCGGGCATGGCGACCACGCGGCCCGACGCATCGCCCGGCGGGGTACCCCCACAGCGGGGCGCGCCCCGTCGTCCGTTGCCCCCTCGCCCCCAGCCCGCGGCCCGGCCGACTGCGCCGCGGCCGGCTCCGGCCCAGCCCTCGCGGCCCTCGACCGGCGCCGCAGCGACGGCTCCACCCCAAGCGCCTCCGCCGGTGATGGCTTACGGCAACGCCAAACGCCGCCACCACGCGGCGGAGTTGCTGGGGGCTCTCGACCGTGACGCGTTGCGTCGCGCGATCCTGTTGCGTGAGTTGCTCGATCCGCCCGTGTCGCTCCGCCCGCCTGATCAACAGCCCGGGATGACGCCGTGAGCCGGGGCGCGCGTGACGCCAGCCAGGACGTGCCGTTGCCGGTAGCCGGGTCGCCCGGAACAAACGCGACCGACGCCGCGCTGTCGCGGATCGACGTCGTGGTCGGCGACATCACGGACCTCTCCGCCGAGCTCGACGTCGACACGATCGTGAACGCCGCGAACGCGCAGCTCGTCGGCGGCGCGGGCGTCGACGGCGCGATCCACGCCGCCGCCGGGGCCGACGACCTGCTCGCCCACAACCGGCAGCACCACCCCGACGGCTGCCCGACCGGCCTGGCCAAGGCGTCGCCGGCGTTCGCGCTCGAAGCCCGGGGCATCAAGCACATCCTGCACACCGCGGGGCCCGTCTGGTCCGGGCAGCGCGACACGGGCGTCCCCGGCGCGCCCGGCGACGACACCGCCAAGCTCGGGTACACCCTCGAAGACACGCTGCTCGCCGCGTGCTACACGAACTGCCTGAAGCTGGCCCAGCAACTCGGCAGCGGAGTCGTGGCCTTCCCCGCGATCAGTACCGGCGTGTACGGCTTCCCCAAGCCCCGCGCCGCGCGCATCGCCATCGGTCACGTGCTCGGTCACTTCCAGCAACGACCCGCTCCGGAGCTCCCACGACGCGTGGTGTTCGCTTGTTTCAGCGATGCCGACGCCGACGTGTACCGCGAGGCGCTGGCGAGCCGCGGCCAATGGATGTTCGGCCGGTCGCGTGCTTAGGCCAACGTTCGCCGCGTTACGCTGGGGTGATGGTGATCGTCGTCATGGGCGTATCGGGTTGCGGCAAGTCGGCCGTGGGCGCGGGCGTCGCGCAGCGTTTGGGGTTGCCGTTCTACGACGCCGACGACTTCCACCCCGAAGCGAACCGCGACAAGATGTCGCGCGGCGAGGCGTTGACGGACGGCGACCGAACGCCGTGGCTCGGGTTGCTCGCCGAGCGTATCGCGGAGTGGAACCAAACCGGCGGGGCGGTGCTGGCGTGCTCGGCATTGAAACGGGGTTACCGCGACGTGCTGCGACGACCCGGCGGCGTGGCGTTCGTCTTCCTCGACGGCGGCTTCGAGACGATCCAGCAGCGCATACGGGAGCGCTCGGGTCACTTCATGCCGGCGAGCCTGCTCGAAAGCCAGTTCGCGACGCTCGAGCGCCCCGGCCAAGACGCCGACGACGCTTGCGTCACGGTTCCGATTGATCTGCCGTTGGACGCCGTGATCGACGGCGCGGTCGCCCGCCTGCGTTCCGCCGGCTTCAGCGCTTGATCCGCGCGCTGCCGCCGCCGGCGACGTGTTCGAGTTCGGCCTTGGTGATCTGCGAGGTGTCGCCGGTGGTGGACATCAGCAGCGCGCCGTGCGCGACGCCCAGGTTGACGCACTGCTGCGGGTCGGCGCCGGTGAGGAAGCCGTAGGCGAACCCGGACGCGAACCCGTCGCCGCCGCCGACGCGGTCGCAGATCTCCAGCCCCTCGAAGTCCAGGCCCTCGTAGAACGTCCCGTCGTGCCAGAGGATCGCGGACCAGTCGTTGATCAGGGCGGTCTTGACGCCGCGCAGCGTGGTGCCAACCACCTTGATGTTCGGGAAGTCGGCGACGACGCGGTTGACCATGTTCTTGAACGCCGAGGTGTCGAGTTTGTCGGTGCTCTCGATGTCGACGCCCTCGACCTCGTAGCCGAGCACGGCGTGGAAGTCTTCCTCGTTGCCGATGAGGCAGTCGATGTACGGCACGAGCGGCTTGGTGGTGGCGATGGCGGTCTCGCTGTCCCACAGCTTGGAGCGGAAGTTCAGGTCGTAGCTCACGATCGTGCCGGCTTCGTGCGCGGCTTTGACGGCTTCGGCGACGACGGCGCGGGTGTTTTCCGAAAGCGCCGAGAAGATCCCGCCGGTGTGGAGCCAGCGCACGCCGCGTTCGACAAAGAGCTTCTTCCAGTCGACTTCGCCGGGCTGGATGCCGGAGGTGGCGGTGTGGCCGCGGTCGTAAAGGGTGACGGAGCCGCGTTTGCCGTGACCGACCTCGGTGAAGTTGAGCCCGACGCGGTCCTGAAGACCGACGCCGTCGTACTTGCGTTCGACGGCGTGGGAGACGTCGACGCCGGCCGAGCGGGCGTGGTTGCGGATCACGGCGCCCATGGGCGAGGAGTTCAGCCCACCGACCCAGCCGGTGCGCAGCCCGAGGCGCGCCAGCCCGTAGGCGACGTTGTACTCACCGCCGCCGACGTGGACCTCGAGCGTGGGCGAGCACTCGATCCGGCCGTAGGGCGGCGGCGACAAGCGGAGCATGCACTCGCCGAGCGAAACCAGGTCGAGTTCACAGTCGGACGCGGGACGTATGTTCAGGGCCATGGGGTTTCTCGCGTTGGCGTGGAATGGGGGTTGGGTTCGGTTCCGCTTAATCCAGATCGCGCAGCTGCGACCGGTCGAACTCGAAACCCGCTTCGTCGGCGATCACAGCGAAGGCGTCGACCTCGGCCGCGGTGAAGATCAGGCCGCCCGCCTGCTCTGACGCGACCGCGGCGTCGTGCTCGAACTGCCCGGGCAGGATCGCGCGGCCGCCGGGCGCGGCGTTGCCGTGGCCGAGGATGTCGTCGAGCACGGCCTTGACGTTGGCGCTGTGGTTGCTCCCCCGCGCAAACGCGCCGCTGGTCAGCGCGTCGGGGTGGATCACCTGGAAGAAGAAGTTTGGCGTCGTCTTTTCGTCGGCTTTGGCGTCCTCCGGCCGGGAGCGCACGGTC
>JANQPR010000232.1 GCA_028285385.1 Phycisphaera sp. | reverse complement strand
GAGGAACCGCTCGAGCACGCGTGTGTCGGCCGGCGCATCGTCCAGGTGCTCGGCCAACAACGCGGCGGCGCCCGCCCGCGGCAACGCCGCCGCGAGTGCCAGCGTTACCGCGTCCGGCTCGGCCGGCTGCCGGCGAAGCGACCGCCGCGCGTCCACCATCGGCTCGGCGGGCAGCCCCTGTTGCACGGCGTACTCGATCAACGACAACGCCGCGGGCGCCGCCTCGGTCTTCTCCACGGTCGCCACGATGCGCTCCTGCGCTTCGGCGAGCCGGCCGAGCCACAAGTCCGTGTACACCACACGCCGGGCCAGGTCCACACCGCCCTCGCCGGCCAACTCCGCCTGGGCGTAGGCCCGACGCGCCGCTAGCGCGTCACCAAGCCTGCTGTGCATATCGCCGAGGTTCGCGAGGTGGATCGGCCGGCGTTGGCGATGGAAGCGCAGCTCGGCGCCGTGCCGGTTCGCCCGCGTGGCGGCGGGCTCTTCGCTCAGGAACGCGCCCCACTGCCCGATCGCCGCCGCGAGATACCCATCGCGCTTCAGCCCTTCGGCCAGGTACAACCGGGCCAAGGACGGCAACGCGGGGTCCGCGTCGGCCAACCCGGCTACGTCGTCGAGCGCCGCCAGCAGCACAAACAAACCGGCTTCGGTATCACCGACGTCGACGAGAAACCGACCGAGCACCACCATGCTCTCGACGTCACTCGGGTCGGCTCGAACCGCCTGCTGCAAATACTGCATCGCACGGACCCGGTTGCCCAGGGTCGCCCACGAACCCGCCAGCATCTTGAGCAACGCCGGCTCGTTCGGGCTGACGCGAAGCGCCGCTTCCAGGAGCTTCACCGCCTCGGCCGTCTTGCCTTCGAGCAGTTGCTGGCGGCCCGCGGCGTAGAGCCGCTGCGTCGCCAGCGGCGGGTCGGGGGCGGTTTCCGGTTCGTCGCCGGGTTCGTTGGACGCGCGGCCGCGACCCGCGAGGAAGGCCGGCGTCTCCAAGGATGCCCGTACGTCGGCGAGCAACCGCTGCGCCCGTTGGAGGGCTTCGCCGGTGAGCGGTTCGACCAACTCGGCGTTCAGCCCCGGCGGCACCGACGCCGCGATCGCATCGCCGGGCCGGGTTCCGATCGTCTCGGCGACGCTCGGACCTTGATGAAGCGGAGAATCGGCGGGGGTGGCAGCGATGGCCTGCGCCAGCTCGCCCTGCTTGGCCTGACATCCGACGATCAGCAGGAGGCCCGCCAAGGCCGGCACGCCCAATCGCCGCAGACGGCTACTTGCCCGCCCGATGGCAAAAACGGACGCCCACGGCCGACGGCGGAAGAGCACACGCATCCCACAAGTTTAGGCGATCCCCAGCAACCCCCGCATCGCACAACCGCGCACGGCCGGCCCGGTCACCCGATCACTTTGTTGAGCGGGTAGCTGAAGATCGCGGTCGCTCCGGCGCGGTGCAGGCGGGGCACCAACTCGCGCTCGACCCGGCGGTCGACGATCACCTCGACGGCGACCCAGTCGGCGTCGCGGAGGTCGTTGATCGTCGGGCTCTGCGCCGCGGGGAGCTCGGTGAGGATCGCGTCCAGGTCCGACCGCCGGGCGTTCATCTTCAGCCCGACCTTGCCCCGCGCCGCGATCGCGCCCTGGAGCAGCAGCGCCAAGTCCTCGATCACCTGCCTCTTCGCCGGATCGGCCCAGGTCTCGACGTTGGCGATCATGCGTGTCGTCGAGGTCAGGATCGTGTCGATCACGCGGAGCTTGTTGGCCCGGAGCGAGCTGCCGGTCTCGGTGATGTCGACGATGCCGTCGATCAGCCGGGCCTTGACCTCGGTCGCTCCCCAGGAGAACTCGACCTTCTTCACCGCGATGTTCTTCTGCTCGAAGTACCGGCGCACGGTGCCGACGAGTTCGGTTGCGACGATGCCGCCGGCGAGGTCCTCGGGGGTTTTCACCGACGACTCCTCCGGGACGGCGAGGACCCACTTGGCCGGGTTGCTGGTCGCGCGGGAGTAGGCGAGTTCGCTGACCTCGTGCACGTGGCTCCCGTTCTCAACAACCCAGTCGTGCCCACAGATGCCGACATCGACGACGCCGTCTTCGACGTAGCGCGACATCTCTTGCGAACGGAACATGACGCACTCAAACGCGTCGGAGTCGATGCGTGGGTAGTACGACCGGCTGGACACCTCGACGCGGTAGCCGGCTCGGTCGAACAGGTCGATCGTCGCGTCCTGGAGGGAGCCTTTCGGGATGCCGATGCGGAGCGGGCTGGTCACTTCTTCTTCGCCGTGCGGGTGGTCTTTTTCTTGCTGGTCTTCTTGGCCGCGGTCTTCTTGGCGGCTTTCTTCGTGGTCGTCTTCTTCTTCGTCGTCTTCTTGGCGGCGACGCGGGTCGTCGCGGGTTTCGGCGTGGCGGGTGCCTTGCGTTTGTCGGCCCAGGCCTGCAGCGCCAGGTGGGTGTCGAGCGCGTCGCCAGCCTTGATCTGCTTGGCCAAGAAGGACTCGGCATCGGCAGGAGCCGCGGCCTCGTCCATCACGCCCTCGGCGATGAGCAGGACGCAGAGCTTGTCGTCCACCGGCACCGCGTGGGCGCCGAAGCTGAACAACAGCACCTGCGCCGCGACGTATGGCGGCGTGCCGGGCAACGTCTCGAAATACTGCCGCTGCTCCCGCTTGCCTTTGCCGGCGACCGTCTTGAGCGACACGTCGTGTTCGCGTTGGTACACAGCGTGCAGCGCCTCACGCAGCCGCAGCACCCGGTCGTAGGCGCCGGGGTAGTTCTCGCCGATGAGTTCGACGAGCTCGTGCGGGTGGCTGACGCGGAGCTCGTGCAGGTCGACGACCGACTCCATGAGCGCGTCGTAGGCCCGCTCTGACTGCTTGCGGGTCGCGTTGAAGTTCAGGAACGAGAGCACCAGCTGCGACGCGGGGTCCATGTCGAAGGGGCCCTCGACGCCCTTGGCGGCGGCGCGGGCCTTGCGGAGCAGTGCGTTGAGCTTGGTAGCGTTTCCGGTCGGGGATTTCTTGGCCATGGGCGAAACAACGTAGCGGGTCGGTCAATCCGGGGTCGAGGCATCCGCGCCGGGGTCGAGGTCGTCGGCGTTGTCCGGGTCGGTCTCGGCGGTGCGCTGCATCGCCTCGTTGATCGCGGCCAGCGTGGCCGCTTCCTTCTTCAAGCCCTTGTCGAGCTTGAACAACAGGTGCGGGACGACGCGGAGGGCGACGGCCTTCTTGACCGCGTGCTGGACGTGCATCGTCGCGTCGGTCAAGGCGTGGAAGGCTTTGTTCTCGTGCTGCTCGGGCAGGACGGACACGAAGACGGTCGCGTGCTTGAGGTCCGGGCTGACGTCGACCTTGGTCACGCTGATCATTGCGCCTTGCGTCCGGGGGTCTCCGAGGCCTCGCTGCAGCACCGAAGCGACGGTCCGCTTCAGCAGCGACTCGACTTGTTGCACGCGGTGGGACATCGGTGAGCGATTGCCGGACTCGGGACGCCTACGTTCAGTAGAAGTAGGCTTTGGGGCGATCAGTGGCCGGCGAGCAGTTCGGTACGGTGGTCGGCGAGGACGAAGCCGGGCGTTCGGCGTAGCTGGTCGAGGACGCGGTCGAGCACGCTCTGGGCGTAGCGGGTATCGGCCGAGGCGAGGACGACGCCGAGCACGCCGCGGGTCAGGTGCTCGTGCATCGCTACCTCAGCGACGCTGACCTGGTGGTGGCGGTGCAGCTTGTCCTTGAGGGACTTGATGACCCGGCGTTTGTCTTTGAGGCTCGTCGAGCCCTCGACGTGGATCTCCACTTGCATGACGCCGATGACCATGGGCGGGGTTTTAGTCGAGGGTGCGGGCGACCTCCACGACCTTGTAACAGGTGATGACGTCGCCGGGCTTGACGTCGTCGAAGTTCTCGATGCGGATGCCGCATTCGGTGCCGGCGCGGACTTCCTTGGCGTCGTCCTTGACGCGTCGGAGCGTCTCGATCCTGCGGTTCTCGGTGACGACCGCGCCGTCGCGCTCGAGGCGGACGCGGGTGTCGTCCTTGAGGATCGAGCCGTCGATAACCAGGCAGCCGGCGACCATGCCGACCTTACCGACCTTGAAGACCTGCTTGACCTCCGCGGCGCCGACGCGGTCTTCGGAGACCTCCGGGGCGAGCATGCCCTCGAGGCCCTTCTTGATGTCGTCGGTCACGTCGTAGATCACGCGGTAGCCGCGGACGTCGACCTCGCGCTCGTCGGCGATCTCGCGGACGGCGGTAGGCACGGTGACGTGGAAGGCGATCACGATCGCGTCGGAGGCGTCGGCGAGCAGCACGTCCGACTCGGTCACCGCGCCGACGGCGCCGTGCAGCACCCGGACCTTCACCTCGTCGTTGCCCATGCCGTTGAGCTGGGCGCGGAGCGTCTCGACCGAGCCTTGGACGTCGGCCTTGACCACCACGCGGAGCTCTTGCACCTGCCCAGCCTTCACGGCGTCGGCGAAGTTGTCCAGCGTGACCTTCGTCTGCGAGGCGAGCACCTGCTCGCGTTCGGTGTGGCGGTACTGCTCGGCGACCTCTTCGGCGCGCTTGAGCGTGTCGGTGATGAACATCTTGTCGCCGGCGTCGGGCACGTTGTCGATGCCGGACAGCTCGATCGGCGTCGCGGGCCCGGCCTGGTCGAGCTTGCGGCCGCGGTCGTCGGTCATGTCACGGACCCGGCCGAACGCCCGGCCGATCACCACGAAGTCACCCACCTGGATCTGTCCGTCCTGAACCAAGACGCGGGCGACCGAGCCTCGGCCCTCCTGCTGCTCGGCTTCGACAACCGTGCCGCGGGCGCTGCCGCCGTAGTCGGCCGTGAGCTCCATCACCTCGGCCTGGAGGTCGAGGATCTCGAGCAACTCGGTGATGCCGTCGCCGGTCTCGGCAGAAGTCTTGATCACCTCGGTCTCGCCGCCCCACGCGGTGGGGTTCAAGCCGTGCTCGGCGAGTTGGCCGTAGATCTTCTGGATGTTGTCCTCGGTCGCGTTGGGCAGGTCGCTCTTATTGAGCGCAACGACAACGGGGACGCCCGCGGCCTTGGCGTGGTTGATCGATTCGATTGTCTGGGGCATCACGCCGTCGTCGGCGGCGACAACCAGCACGACGATGTCGGTCATCTTCGCGCCGCGGGCCCGCATGTTGGTGAACGCGGCGTGGCCAGGCGTGTCGAGGAAGACGACGGTCTTCTGCTTGCCGTCCGAGCCCTCGACGCTGACGCGGTACGCACCGACGTGCTGGGTGATGCCGCCGTCTTCGTGGGCGGCGACGTCCGCCTTGCGGATCTTGTCCAGCAGCGAGGTCTTGCCGTGGTCGACGTGCCCGAGCACGGTGACGACCGGCGGGCGCGGCTGAACGTCGACGGGCTCGCGCTCGGTGAACAGCTTCTCGACCTGTTCCTCGGCGGTCTCCTGGGCCTTGACCTGCAACTCGATGTCGTACTCGAGGCAGACCTCCTCGGCGAGCTCGGTGTCGATGGCGGAGTTCACGGTCGCCATCGTCCCCTTCTTGAAGAGGAACTTGACGATCTGCGCCGCCTTGATGCCGGTCGCGGAGGACAGGCTCTTGATGGTGATGGGTTCCTCGATCTCGACGGAGCCGCCGGTCTGCACGGCCGACTGGGCCATGAACGACGGGCCGGAACCCTTGCGCAGGTCGCGGCGACGCTGCTTGACGTAGCCGGAGGCGCCCTTGAGCCGGGCGTCGAGTTCGTCGAGGTCGGCCTTGGAGAACTGGGTTGGGCCGGTGAGAAGCGAGTCGGCGCTGCGGCCGCGCCGCGTCGAGAGGGTGCGGCGCGAACGCCCGCCCCCACCGCCACCGCCACCGCCACCGCCGCCACCGCCGCCGCCGCCACCG
>JANQPR010000231.1 GCA_028285385.1 Phycisphaera sp. | reverse complement strand
AATGCTGACGGTGCCGTTCGGCGGGTTCACGGCGATCGCGGCGAGGAACAGGGTGTCGCCGTCTCCGTCCGTGTCATTGGCGAGCACGTCGAGCGTGTTCGGCTGCCCGTCGTTGGTGACGTCGAACGCGTCTTGCGCGGCGAAGGGGTTCTGGTTGCCGCCCGAGCCGGGGGTGACGATTAGGATCGCGGTCGCCGAGTCCGTGCCGCCGTTGCCGTCGGAGATGGTGTAAGCGAAGTTGTCCTGTCCGCTGAAGCCGGGGTTGGGGGTGTACTCGACGCGGTTGTTCACAACGGTCGCCACGCCGAACGCTGGCGCGACGAGGAACCCGGTCACGGTGATCGGGTCGCCGTCGGCGTCGGTGTCGTTGCCGGCCACGTCGAGCGTGACCGTCGCGCCGGTGTTGGCGAACGTGAACTCGTCCTGCTCGGCGAACGGCCGGGTGTTGGTCAGCGACGGCTGCACCTGGATGACCGCGGTCGCCGAGTCGGTCCCGCCGTTGCCGTCGGAGACGAAGTAGACGAAGTCGTCCTGCCCGGTGAAGCCCGGCAGCGGGGTGTACTCCACTTGGTTGCCGACCACCGACGCGCTGCCGAAGCGCGGGATGGCGACGTCGTCGACCAGCACCGTGTCGCCGTCGGCGTCGGTGTCGTTGGCGGCGACGTCGAGCAGCACCGCGGCGCTGTCTTGCGGCACGGTGAACTCGTCCTGGTTGGCGAACGGCGCAGCGTTGAAGAGGGTCCGCGGCTCCAGTGTTTCGAACCGGGCCGCGGCACGAACACCACCAACCCCGCGACCGGCGGGCCCTTCCACTCCGGTTATCGACATCACAATCCTCTCCCGAACTTCTCCAGATCTCCAGACCGCAGTGTCGTGGAACACTCGATCAAGTCAAGCCTTGGTCGCCAAAGCAGATAAAAAAACCGATGCCGCGTCAAGCTAGGAGATGCCCCGGGTGGGAACGGGAACCGCCCACGCGCACGCGTGGCGTCCACGCGGCCCGGCCGAACCCCCGAATCCTCCACGGTCAGGCGGGGTTCAACGCCGGGAGCCGAATCGATTCTGCCTAGGCATGTGTTACGCTGACCTGCCTAGGCTTTGAATCCGCCGCACACCGAACGCCTCCCGAGCAGACATCCTCCGGAACCCGCGGGATGCGAATCGGGGGCGACCCTCGAAGAAAGAACCGATGCCCATGCCCGCCGCCTCGACCGCTGTTGCCGCCGCCAGTCAGTCCGCTGTCGAGCGTTACGTCCACGAGACGCTCGACCGGGGCGGGCCGCTGGACCCCAAGGCCCTGGCGTTCCTGGCCAACCTCCAGAACGTCGCCGCGGTTTCGCCCGACATCGCCAAGCAGATCGCCGCCGAGCTCGCCGACCAGCGGCACAGCCTCAAGCTGATCGCCAGCGAGAACTACTCGTCCCTGGCCGTGCAGTCCGCGATGGCGAACTGGCTGACCGACAAGTACGCCGAGGGCGCCCCGCCCCGCGAGCCGGGCGACAAGTCCCGCCGGTTCTACGCCGGCTGCGAGAACGTCGACGAGATCGAGGCCTACGCCTGTGCCCGCGCCCGTGAGCTGTTTGGCGCCGACTACGCCTACGTCCAGCCGCACAGCGGCGCGGACGCGAACCTGGTCGCCTTCGTCGCCGTGCTCAAGCAGCGCATCGAGTCGCCCGCCCTCGACAAGCTCGACGCCAAAAAGGTCATGGACCTCTCGCAGGGCCAGTGGAACCAGCTCCGCCAGGACCTGGGCAACCAACGCCTGCTCGGCATGGACCTCGCCTCCGGCGGGCACCTCACCCACGGGTACCGCCTCAACGTCTCGGCGATGATGTTCGAGTCGTACCACTACGGCGTCAACATCGAAACCGGCGAGCTCGACTACGACGCGATCGAGCAACAGGCCAGGGAAATCAAGCCGCTTTTGCTCGTCGCGGGTTACAGCGCCCACCCCAAGAAGGTGGACTTCAAGCGGATGCGGCAGATCGCCGACGCCGTTGACGCCACCTTCATGGTCGACATGGCGCACTTCTCCGGCCTCGTCGCCGGCGGCGCGTTCGAGGGCGACTACCACCCCGTCAAGCACGCCCACATCGTCACCTCGACGACCCACAAAACCCTGCGCGGCCCGCGCGGCGGCATCGTCCTCGCCTCGGCCGAGTACGCCGACAGCATCGACAAGGGCTGCCCCTTCGTGCTCGGCGGGCCTAAGGCCAACGACATCGCCGCCAAGGCCGTGTGTTTCGACGAAGCCCTCCGCCCCGACTTCAAGCGGTACGCCCAGCAGATCATCAGCAACGCGAAAGCCTTCGCGAAGGGGCTCGTCGACCGCGGTGGCAAGGTGATCACGGGCACCACCGAGAACCACATCGTCCTGCTTGACGTCACGCCGTTCGGATTGACCGGGCGTCAGGCCGAGAGCGCGCTGCGGGCCTGCGGCGTCACGCTTAACCGCAACGCCATCCCCGGCGACGCCGAGCCTTGGTACACCTCGGGCCTGCGCTTCGGCACGCCCGCCGTTACGACCCTAGGCATGACCGAAGAACACCTCGGCCAGGTCGCCGACATCGTGGTCGACGTGCTGTCGGCGACGAAGGCCGTCCCGACCAAGACCGGGAACACGAAGGTGCAGTTCGAAACCGAGGCCGCCGTAGTCGAGTCCGCGAAGCAGCGCGTCGCCGAACTCAACGCCGCGTTCCCGCTCTACCCCGAGCTCGACGCCAAACTCGTCGACCTCGCCGTCGGCGACGCGTAAGCAACACGCTGCGGACTCACGCTCACGACGTAATCCTTGTTGCTGCGAAGCTGCCGGGTGGTCTTTTGCTGCGTCACCCCGCGGGCGGCTTCACTGGTTCGTGATCACCTCCGGCTCCGCCTCCGGGTCCGGCGTCACCAGGATCGGGACGTTCGCCACCGCCGCCGCTTCGTTCGCGTCGTCGTACACGTGCGCAAACACCCGGTACCCGCCGGGCCACTCCGGCACCCGGAACCGCGCGTGTTCCAGGTCGCCCTCCATCAGCGTGGAGGCGTGCTTCTCGGGCCGGTCTTCCTCGTCGCCCCCGATCTTGAACTCGGTCGTCTCGTCAACCATTGCCCAATACACCCGCAACGCATCGCCGTCCGGGTCCGTCGCGTCGAGCCGCAGCACGATCTCGCTGCCGGGCAACACGCGATCAAAGCCTTCCAGCGCCAGCGACCGGATCTCCGGCACGCGGTTCGTCGGCGGCGATCCCGTCCACATCTCGTGCATCACATCGACCGCCTCGGTGCGGTACCCATTGGGCAGCAACATCCCGAACCACGTCGATGTCGCCTCCTGCTTGTGGCCCCAGAGAAACGCGTAGCCCCCCAGCGCCAACTGCCCGAGTTCGGCCTCCACGCTGTTGGTCCACGCGGTGCGATAGCTCGTAGCCTTGGCCGTGCTCGACGGCTCGATCGGTGCGCCCCACGCCGTTGACGGCGACTCCCACCGACCGTTCGGGCCGAACTCGGTGATCACGTACGGCTTCGTGCCGCCGGCTTCGCGGTATCGTTCAGCCACCGTCGCGGCGCCGCCGTAGGTGTTGATCCCCACCACGTCGATGCTCGGGCACATCCGGTGGATCGCCTCGATCTGTCGTCCGCCGACTTCCGCGACGACCGTCATCGTGGGGTGGTGCGGGTCCAGCCGCTTCACCATCGCCGCGACTGCCTCGGTGTGCGACCACAACGCCGCGTCCGTGTCGTGGCCGTGCAGGTGCACCTCGTTGCCCAGCCCCCACATCAGCAGCGCCGGGTGGTCGCGGTGCTTAAGCACCGCTTTGCGGACGTCCTCGAACTGTTGGGCGACCGCGTCGAGGTTGTTGTAGTTGAACTCGTGCCGCGGGTGCTGCAGCCAGATGCCGAGTGTCACCGTCAAACCCATCGCGTGCGCGCGATCGAGCAGCCGCCCGGTGCCTTCGCCGACGCCCCAGGTGCGGATCGAGTTGGCCCCGGCACCCGGGAGCCGATCCATCCGCATGTCGCCACCCACGCCGCGGATGACGTACGGCTCACCGTCGCGGCGCAACTCGAAGCCGCCCTCGGCCGTCGACACAACCTCAGTGTGGATCACGCTCGGCCTACTCGGCGTCGATGGCTCCCGGTGAGACTCAGCCGACGCGGGGAGTTGAAGCCCCAGGCAAACCGACAGAATCGATACCAGAACCAACGCCGGGTGACGGTCCGATTCGGTGTTCAGCATGTTGGTAATCCGAGCGAGATGCAGGAGGATGTGCGACGGCTAGTCTAGCGCAACCCTTCCGTCCGTGTGAGCCGACTCCTTCCGCAGGCATGCCCGGTACTCCCGGGCCGAGACGCCGAGGTGCTGACGGAAGCGCCGGGCAAAGTAGCTCGGCTCAGGCCAGCCAACCTCGACCGCCACCTCTTGGACCGTGCGGTCGGACCGCAGCAGCGCCGCGGCACGCTCGGCCCGGAGGCGCGCGAGGTACGCCACCGGCGGCAGACCCAGGTGCTGCCGGAACAGCCGGGTCAGATACGCCTCGCTCAGCCGGCAACGGCAGGCCAGGTCGGCAACGGTCCACGGGTACGCGAGGTCGGCATCAATCAAGTCCAGGCACCGCGGGATAGCGGGGTGCAGGCGGTCGTGCACTTGCTTGTCGCCGGGGCTCGGCAGCGCGGCCGCGACTTCATGGAGGGTCAGGAGCAGCAACCCGGTCTGATGCAGCCGGGTCGCGTCCCACGGCCGGCCGTGGAGTGTGACCAACTCGCGGAGCGATGCCTCGGCCCGCCGCAGCGCGTTCCTGCTTAGCCGAGCGACCGGGGCGACGTCGCCGTCGGGCGTGCCGGCCACGCCTCGCAGGATCCGGGTCAAGCGTGAATCGGACAACACCGCTCCGAGTTCCTCGACCAAGGCCGCCGGCGTGACGCAAACGACGAACACCGCGAGACGGCGCGTCCGGTGGTAGGCGTGCACGGAGCCGGGGCGGATGACCAACACGTCCCCCCGCCGGACCGTCACCTCGGTTTCGTTGCCGCGGTGCAGCCCGGACCCGGACCGGACGATCTGGATCTCGAGGTAGTCGTGCCCGTGCCGACGGTCGGGCAGCACGGGGTCGATCCACAGCGCGGCGAAAGCCGCCCCGGGCGGGACCGTCTGCTGGTGGCGGAGCAGTTGCCGGGTGGCGTGCGCCTTCATGTCAGAAAAATACCAAAAATGTATTCGGAACGTCCTAACGCGACGTGACCGGCCGTGGGATTATGCAACGGACCTTTCGGAGCAGATCTCGCACCTTCTCAGGAGCCTCACCGTGACCACGACCCTCGACCAGCGAACGACCGATGGCAGTCGACTCAACGCATCGCTCATCGACGCGTACCGCCGCGACGGCTTCGTCCACGTCCCCGGCATCATCTCGGCGGCGGAGTCCGAGACCTACCGAGTCGCCGCGCTCGACGCCGCCCAGCGACTCAAGACCATGGAATACGCCAAGTCCGTGTTCGACCAGTGCGTGAACGCCTGGACGCAGGACGAGGCCATGAAGGAGCTGACCCTGCACCCCAACATCGCCGCGGCGGCCGAGGCGTTGGTGGGGGTGAAGCTGCGGCTGTGGCACGACCAGATCCTGATCAAGCAGCCCAAGACCAGTAAGCCGACCGAGTTCCACCAGGACCAGCCGTACTGGCCGCACGCGAAGTCGACGCATCCGATCTCGTGCTGGGTGGCGCTCTGCGACGTGCCCGTCGAACGGGGGTGCATGACCTTCATCGCGGGCCAGCAGCACCGTGACGACCTCGTGGAGCAAGACCTGCAATCCGACAGGAGCATGTTCGAAGTGTGCCCGGAGCTGACGTGGGAGAAGCGGGTGACGGTCCCCTTGCGGGCGGGCGACTGCACGTTCCACCACGGCCGGGCGCCGCACATGGCGACGCCGAACTTCACCGACGACCCGCGGGTCGCGCACGTGATCATCTACATCGACGCCGACACCGTCTACGACGGCCGGCCACACGTCGTGACCGATCCGTTGGGCCTGGAGGCGGGTTCAACCCTCGATGGTGACCTGTTCCCGACGGCGGCGTCGGTTCGTCAACGGTGATCGAGTCATCCAACCTGAACCGGGCAAGCCCGCTCGGCGTGGACCGAGCGGGCTTTTTGGTTGAGCCGGCACCGGTTGGCATGTCAAAGGCGGCACACGGGGCAGTCACCGCTTGACGGGTTGTGGATTCCGCCGCGTGGCGGGGCTCTTGATCACCGGGACCGTGGATTTGGCGTTCAATGGCGCAGTCGCATCGGCCGGCGGTTGAACGACTGTCTTTCGGACGAACGGATCGGTCGCGTTGAGCAACGATCGCTCGACCTCGAACCCGGCCGGGACTTCGCGGCGGTAGCCCTCGGGCAACGCCGCCAGGTCGTCCGACAGCGACGCGGGGTCCTGGAACAGAAGCCCCGCGTCGACATCGTCGAACGGCAGTGGCGCGGGCGGTTCGTAGGCGACCCATTGATTGCTCTCGACGGCGTGTTCGTACCCGTCGGCGGCAAAGCGGTCGCGCAGGCGGTGATCGAGTTCGGCTTCGATCTCGTCGGCGAGCCCGCGTTGCGGCGGGGCGATCGGGCGTTCGGCGTCGACCAGGGACGCAGGCCGGGTGACCCAGGCCAAGCCGTCCGGCTCGGAGCGGAGCAGCTTGGCTCGGCGGCCGGCGGCGAGGTAGAGCGCGTACCGGCCGCGCTGGAACTGCGAGAAGACGACGCGCTTCGGGTCGGGGCGTTGTGCGAGTTCGCCGAGGCCGGCGCCTTCGCGGTGGGGTCGGGGCTCGGGGTCGCCGGCGGCGGCGAGGCAGGTCGGCACGATGTCGAGCAAGGAGGCGGGGGTGTCGTTGCGTTGCCCGGCGTGCCGGCCGTCGGGCCAGCAGACGATCAGCGGAACGCGTGCGGCGGCGTCGTGCATCGAGCGCTTCCCGGCGCAGCCGTAGTCGCCGAGCAGCTCGCCGTGGTCGGACGTGAAGACGACGACGGTGTTGGGGTGGTGCTGCTCGACGTGTCGCAGCAGCTGGCCGAGCTCGTAATCCAGGTGTGAGATGCAGCCGTAATAGGCGGCGGCGCGGGTGCGGTCGAGCCGGTGGTCGCGCCCGGGGTCGTGCTGCTTGTAGCGGTTCTGGACGTGGTTCCAGTAGGTCCAGGTATCGCGGGACCAGGACGGTGTGAACGGGGCGGGCATCTCCGGGCCGCGGTAGAGCGTGTGCCACGGCGTCGGCGACTCGAACGGCGGGTGCGGCTTGATGAAGCTGGTCATCAAGAAGAACGGCCTGCTCGCGTCGCGGCGGTTCAGGAACTCGACGGAGCGATCGACACACCACCGGTTGTGGTGTAAGCGTGCGGGCAACTGCGACGGCTGCGGGACGTAGTACATCTCGCTGCGCAGGCCGTGCGCGCTGGTGACGTGACCGAAGCCGTGGTCGCGGAGGAAGCGGACGTAGTCGTCGGTGTCCGGGTTGCTGTCCTCTTCCTCGGAGGTGTCGCGGGATTCGAAGCCCCAGTCATCGCGGACGTTGCTGGTGAAGTGCATCTTGCCGACGCCGTGCGTCTGGTAGCCGCGGTTGGCGAGCCGTTGCATCAGCGACGGGGGCGTCGCGATGGACATCGGCATGTTGTCGACGCAGCCGGTGACGTGTGGCGGCAACCCGCTGAGCAGCGCCGAGCGCGCCGCGACACACACGGGGCTGGGCGTGTAGGCCTGCGTGAAACTCACGCCCCGTCGGACCAACGCGTCGAGAGCAGGGGTCTTGATCAGCCGGTTGCCCAGCGCCGCGATCGTGTCGAAGCGTTGCTGGTCGGTCATGACCAGGAGGATGTTGGGGCAATCGCTCACTGACGGACCTCGGCGGAACGGTCCAAACCATCCTTGTTGTTGGTGTCGGCATCGTGGCTTGGCGGGACCAACTGGAACTTAACAGCGCCGCGGAGCTTGCTGCCCTCGACGAGTTCGAGCACGTCGAGGCGGAGCGACTTGATGGCGTGCAACTCGCCGGTGCCGGTCCAGAAGGTGTTGGCGTGGAGGGAGTGCACGACCGAGCCGTCGTCGAGGGCATCGGGGGCGACCCTGGCGTGGAGGCCGCCGCGGCCAATGACCGCGATGCCGGCCCCGGTGTCGTCGGTCAGCGCGGCGTGGCGGGCGTTGGCCTTGGTGCTGCGGAAGTCGCGGGTGACGCCGCCGGCCTGCTCGGGGATGTCCTGGGACCACGGCCAAGGGCGCGCGGGGTAGGCGTCGGGGTGAGCGTTCGGTTCGGCGCGGGCGTCGGCAACGGCGGCGGCGTGTTCGGCGCGGGCTTGCTTCCAACGCGGGTCGCCCTTGGCTCGGGCCGTTCCGACGGGTCGCCCGATGTGGTCGTCGGGGTACCACGTCCAGAGCGCGTCGCGTTCCCAGGTCAGCGTGTCGTACGACTCGGGGAGCGACACCGAGACGCCGAGGTCGAACACGTCCATTGGGTCCGGATGGTTCCACTGCCCGTTGAACCGGACGGTAAGCCCGCCATCGGCCTCGAAGACGTAGGACAGCCGGACGTCGGCGTACTCGAACGCGCCCTCGACCGTCACGACCACGGCCTTGCCACGCGTCTGGGCCGTGACCGAGCTGGCCTTCCAGCCGTTAAGTTGCTGCTGCACGGCGGCGCCGCGCCCGTACCGGCCGTACATCCAGTGGGCGGAGTGGGTGAGTTCGAGACGCGGACCCATCAGCGGCAACTCGCGGTCGCCGACGGTGACCGAGTCGAACTGCCCGGTCTCGCGGCTGATCGTCCACGCGAAGTCGTCGCCGCGCACAACCACGCTCTGGTCGGTTTCTTCGAGCGCGAGCTCGCTGCCGTCGCCGATGGCGGGAAACGGCGTCGCCCGGATGCCGCCGTTGGTGGGCTCGAAGCGGTACCGGTCGACGACGCGGCCGTTGGTGTCGGTGACGTCGATCTCTAGCGGCGACGTGTTCTCGCCTTCCACTGGGATTTCCATGGTCACGGTCTCGCCCGGCGCGCCCACGAGTTGGGTCCCGCCGCGGTGCGGGTCCTGGCGGTACGCGATCGTGTAGGCGGCGAGGTCGTTGAAGTCGGCACGGTTGGTGACGTGGAACTTCGCGACGCCCATGCCGGGGTTTTCGGGCAGTCCGGACGCGTCGAGCTCGATGCGTACGGGCGTCATCGCCTTGACGGTGTGCCAGAACGCGTCGTTGATGCGACGCTGCGGGTCGAACAGCCCGATGATCACGCGTTCGTGGATCGCGGTGACGGGCGTCCCGGTGAAGAGCGCGCCGCCGAGCACGTGCTCGTTGGCGTAGGTGTGGTCCATGTGGGCCTTGGCGTGGACGCCGAAGTGGTCCCACACGCCGGGGTCGGCCCGCTGCTCGGCGATGTTGCCCAGCGGCAGGTGCAGCCACTCGCTGAACATGATCGGCCGGTCGGTCGGGAAGTCCCACGACAGTTTCGCGTCGGGCTTGGCGGCGTCGGCGATGCTGCCGGGCACGCTGAAATCGATCCGCCCGTCGCGGGGGTAGTGGTCGTCGTTGATGTCGACGCCCTCGACGCCGACGCCCGACTCCTGGTCGCCGCTGAAGATGATCGGCCGGGTCGGGTCAAGCTCCTTGAGGCGGAACGCGGTCGTCTTGAAGAAGTCGTGGTACCAGCACTCGTTGCCGAGCGAGTAGATGAGCGCCGACGGGTGGCTGCCGTAGTGCTCGGCCATGACCTCGGCCCAGTCGTGCAGGATCGGCTCGTAGGTCGGGTCGTCGCCGTGGTTGTTCGCCTCGTTGCCCCGGTAGATGAACATGCTGACCGGGACCTCGACCTGCATGAACAGGCCCATCTCGTCGGCGAGTTCCATCACAGCGTGGTCCGGCGCCGGCCAGATGCGCAGGTAGTTCAGGTTCGCCGCCTTGAACAACTCCATGTCGGTGCGGAGCTTCTCGGCGGGGGTGAAGTAGTCCGTCCCGGGCCAGGTCTGGTGGAAGTTGACGCCCTTGAGTTTGATCGACTGCCCATTGACGAGGAGCCGGTTTCCGTCGACCTCGATCTCGCGGAAGCCGAAGCGGCGCTGCACGGCCATGCCCGTGTCGGCGGTGTCGAGTGATACGCTGAGCGTGTAAAGGTTCGGCGTGTCGGTGTTCCAGTGGGCCGGCGAATCGACGGGGATGTCGAGCGCGAAGCGCGTGATGCTGCCCGGGGCGAGCGTGGGCAGGGTGGCCGTGGCGTGATCGCCGAGGGCGACGGTGTTGGCGTCGTCGTCGGTCAGTTGCAGCGCCAACGTCGCTGCCTCAGCCGGGGATTCGCCGGCATTGCGGAGTTCGAACTCGACCCGCATCGTCGCGTCGTCGTAGCCCTCGTCGAAGTCGGTCGTGACGTTCAGCGACGACACGTGCACATCCGGCAACGCCATCAACCACACGTCCCGCCGGATGCCGCCTTTCTCGGGCCGCCACCACTGCGTGATCGACGACTTCGCGACGGTCAACACGACGTCCGCCGCCTCACCCGGCGTGACGTGGTCGGAGACGTCGACCTCAACTGGCAGGTAATGCGTGTCGCACCGCAGCACCTCGGTGCCGTTGACGTAGATCGTCGTGTCGCCCTCGACGGAGTCAAAGCGGAGAAAAACCCGCCGGTCCCCCCACTCGGCGGGCACTTCAACCGTGCGTCGTAATGCGACGGGGACGCCGAACTCCTTGTGCATCCGGCCGTGCCCCTCGGCGCTGAAGTGGCCGGGCACCGTGACCTCGGCCCAGTCGTAGTCGTCGGCCCAGCCTGCGTCGAAGTCCGGCGGCACATCCTTCATGAACTGCCATGTCCCGTTCAGCGAGACCTGGTGCGTGTCGAGCCCGGAAACCGACGCGACCGGCGGCGTAACACGCAGCTCAGGCGAGTGCGTCGTGGAGACCGGGGCGACGGTTGGAGCGGCGGTGGAGGTCTCCGCCAAGGCGTGACCCGACAGGAGCACGGCGGCGGACGCGGTCGCCGCGTGAAGATGAACCCATAAAACTCGCAAGGGCGGCCTCAACCTTCGGGCAGCGGGGGTGTCGTGCGAAATAGCCAGGGAGTCACTTCGCCCAGTCGGGGACGATGATCAGGTCCGGGTCGATGTTGCGGTGCCAGACCGTGCTCTCGGC
>JANQPR010000224.1 GCA_028285385.1 Phycisphaera sp. | reverse complement strand
TTCGAGCACACCGGTGCCGTTGACGCGTCCGGTTGGCAAGGCGTGACGCGGTCGGCGTTGATGTCGCGTGGCGAGGCGGGTGACGTCGCGCCCACGTTTTCCGTGCAGGTCGATGCGCCGGCGGAGTTGTTGCGTCGATTGGAATCCGAGCCCGGCGGCGCGTCGCTGGTGTACACGGTCGAGGCCGGCGACGACGCGACGCCCGAGGCGCGGGTGCCGGTGGTGCTTCGGCCCGGGCTACGAGAGGTCGCGGTGGAAGTCGCGCCGCCGGCGTACGCCGCGCCCCACCGCCCGACGCAGCGGCTGTCGTTGCCGGTCGATGCCGAACGCCTGGGCACGGTTGACGCGCTGGAGGGCAGCACGGTGTCGCTGCGGCTGACGTTCGCCAAGCCATTGCCCGGCGGAGAATCCGTCGTGCGTTCGTGGTTCAGCGGGTTGCCGGCCGACGCGGCGCTCGAGCCGCGGGGCACCGAATCGTCTGCGGACTACATGACGAGTTCCGATCCGAACGCATCGGGTTCACTGGCGTCGGTCGACGGCGTAGAGGTGCGGTTCAGCGCGCGAGAGCCGGTGTCGTTGCGGGTGTTGCTGGCGGACGAGCACGGGCTGACGGACGCGTCGCCGAGGCGGGTGCGGGTGGCGACGACGCCGGACGCGCTGCCGACGGTCACGCTGTTCGAGCCGGCGACGGACCAGTCGGTGCTGCCCACGGCCGTGTTGCCCGTGCAGGCCGAGGCGGACGACGACGTGATGCTTACCGCGCTGGTGGTTGAAGCCGCGCGCACGGATCGGGACGCGGGCGGCTCTTCTTCTGTCGGTGCGGATGACGTTGACGGAGCGGTCTTGCCTGGTGCGGTGTCCGTGTTGTCGCAGAACGAAGCGCTGCGGCGCGAACTGGATGCGTCGCTGGAGTTGGAGGTGTCGTCGCTGGATGTTCGGCCGGGCGACACGGTCGAGCTGGTTGCCAAGGCGTGGGACGTGTATGAGGCCGATGTGACGCGCGGCCCGGCCGTGTCGATCCCGCGCCGGCTGACGGTGATCGACGCGGCGGAGTTGATGTCGCAGGTGCAGCGGGAGCTGGCGGCGGTGCGTCGCGCGGCCGAGCGGTTGCGGGCCGAGCAGGCGACGCTCCGCCGCAGCGAGCCACCGAGTGTTTCGGATTTGGCCGAGCCGCAGGCGCGGGTGACGCGCGGGTTGCGTCCGCCGTCGCAGCGGTTGGCCGAGGTCGCCGAACGGCTAGAGCAGAACCGATTGGAAGAGCCCGAGCTTGATGCGTTGCTGGGGCAGGCGGAACGCTTGCTCGACGACGCAGAGCAGCAGAGCGAAGCGGCGCGCAAGGCGTTCGCCCCGGAGGATGCCGAACAAGCAGACGAATCAACTGGCCGCGCGGCGCAGGAGGAAGTCGAAGCGAAGCTCACGGAACTGGCCAACCTGCTCGACCAGGGCGGCGACGCGTTGGGGTTGCGGCTCGAGGTCGCGGGGCTGCGGGCCGAGCAGGAGAACCTCGCGTTGGACACGCGGGCGCTGCTGCCGCAGACGGCGGGGCGTTCGCTGGACGAGCTCACCGATGCGCAGCGGGAGGCGGTCGAGCAACTGGCGGAGCGTCAACGCGAGTTGGCGGAGAAGGCCGAGGACCTGACGCGGCGGTTGGCGTCGACGGCCGAGGCGTTGGCCCAACAGAGCGAGCGCGACGCCGACCAGGCCGCCGCGGAGGCTCTGAGTGAGGCTGCCGACACCGCGCGGCGGCAGGGGTTGTCGCCGACGATGCAGAGCAGTGCCGGCAACGCGCAGCAGAACCAGTTGTCTCAGGCGGGGCAGCAGCAGGGCCAGGCGCTCGACACGCTCGACCGCATGCTCGAACAGATCGGGCAGCAGGAGCGGAAGCGCCGCGAACGCTTACAGCGCCGATTGCGGCAACTGGCCGAGCGGATCGAACGGTTGATGCGCGACCAGCGGGCCGGGCTTGAGCAACTCGAAGCGGTGGCGGAGGACAACGAGGCGGTCGTTGCCCTGGCCGAGGCGGAGGCGGCGCTGTGGCAGCGCATCATCGCCGTGCAGACGGACGCGGAGGCCGCGCCGCCTACGGCGGAGATAGGCCCGATCCTCGGCGAGGCGGCGAACGCGGCGGCGGCGGCGGTCGCGGCGCTGCGTATCCCCGACGCGGCCGTCGCGACGCGGCACGAGAACGAAACGATCGTCGCGCTCGAGAAAGCGCTCGAGGCCGTCCGCAAGGTGCAGGAGCAGCAGCGGCAGGAGGACGCCCGGCGGCAACGTGAAGAGCTCCGCCAGCGTTATCAGCAACTCGCCGAAGAGCAGGACGGCCTTGCGCAGCGGACGGCCCCCGTGTTTGATCAACCACGGCTCAACCGCCGGGACCGCGCGACGCTCCGCACGCTCGGCGCGGAGCAGGCCGGCATCGGCGACGAGGCGAACGCGTTGCTCGACCAGGTCCGGCAGCAGGTCGTGTTCGCGCACATGCACCGCCGGGTGGACACGCTGTCCAGCGGCGCCGCCGAGCTGCTCCGCCGGCCGGAAGCCCCGGATGCGAACGCTCCGCGCGTCGCGCTGGCGCAGGCGCAGGTCGCGGCAACCTTGCGGGCCATGGCGGACGCGCTGCAGCCCGACCCGAAACAGAGCGAGTTCGAGGACGGCCCTTCGGGCAGCCAGGGTGGCGGCGGTGGCGGGCAACCGGGCGGCGCGGTGCCCCCGGCGGCGGAGTTGAAGCTGCTGCGGGCCGAGCAGGCGATGCTGTTGGACGAGACCCGGATCGCCGCCGAGCAGTTCGGCGACAACCCCGCCGGGCGTAACCTGACCGACGCGGCCCAGGCGGCGTTGGACGACCTGGCCCGTCGGCAGCGCGAACTCGCGACCCTGGCGGAGCGTCTGAAAGAGAACCTCGACCGGCAGAACCAACGGCCCGATTCGGGTCAGGTGCTGCCGTTGGTCGATCCCGAAGAAGCACCGGAGGCCGGACGTTGAGGCACGGCGGAACGACACACGCAAGGAATCGGCTGGCGTCCCACCCGCCCGCGCGACGCGTTGCGTGGCGGCCGAGCATGCACGCCGTTTCGTGGGTCATGGGCGCGTGTGTGTTGTTCGCTTGCCCGGCCGTGGCCGACGAGCAACCGACGCTCGACGAGCTGCTCAACCTCGAACCCCCGGCAGGGGCCGAGGTGCCCGCCGACAGCGACACGGCTTCGCCGACCGACGACATCGCGGCGCCCGACGTGGACCTCCCCGTCGACGCCGACCTCGAAGACGCGCTGACACAGGACCAGATCAACGAGAACTTCGCCCAGGCGGTGCGCGAGATGGCAGAGGTCACCCGGCAACTCGACCAACGCGACGCTGGGCTGTCGACGCAGCGCCTGCAGCAGCGCATCCTCGATCGGCTGCAGCAGCTGATCGACGCGGCGTCGCAGGCGTCCCCGCCCCCGTCCGGCGGCGGCAGCGGTCAGCCGCAACCCGGCAACCAGGACAACACGCAGAACCAGCCCGGGCAAGGTCAGCAAGGGCAACAGCCTCAACCCGGGCAGGGCCAGCGGCCGCAACCCGGCGCGGCGCAACCGGGCGGGGCGCAGCCGAACCAGGGCGAGTTCTCTCCCGGCAGCGTCGGGCCCGTGGAGCCGGACGCCAAGAGCCTTGACGAACTCCGCAGCGAGTGGGGCGCCCTGCCGCCGCGCTTGCGTGATGAGTTGAGCGACGGCCTGGACGAGCCGTACAGCCCCGTGTACCGCGCCGCCACCGAGCGCTACTATCGACGGTTGGCGGAGGAGGCGGGGCGGTGAGGTCAGGGACATCGACAACATCACGAAAATCGAGAAAAGCGGAGTTGTTGGTCATGCATCTTTTTCCACGTTTTTCCCTGGTTTTCTTGGTGTTGATGATCTTCCCGATCTCTCGCGCCGAGCCCGCGTCCGACTTCGTCGAGATCACGCCGGCGCTGCGCACCGCGGTACAAGACGGGCTCGCCTACCTCGCGTCGGTGCAGGAGGACAACGGCGCGTTTGGCACAGACCGTTACGGGCAGCACGTCGGCATCACCGGGATCTGCGGGCTGGCGTTCATGGCCGACGGGCACTTGCCGGGGCGGGGCGAGTACGGCGAGAACGTCCAGCGGTGCGCCGACTTCATCATCAACCACGCCAGCGCGTCCGGGCTGATCGCCGCCGACACCTCGCACGGGCCGATGTACGGGCACGGGTACGCCGCGCTGTTCCTCGGCGAGCTCTACGGGCAGACGCGCGACCCGCGCCTGCGTGACGTGTTGCAGAAGGCGGTGCGGCTCATCGTCGACACGCAGAACCACGAGGGCGGCTGGCGGTACCACCCCCGGCCGTTCGACGCCGATATCTCCGTGACGATCACGCAGATCATGGCGTTGCGGTCGGCGCGTAACGCGGGGCTGTCGGTGCCGAAGGAGACGATCGACCGAGCGATCAGTTACGTCCGGCAGTGCCAGAACCCCGCGGACGGCGGGTTCCGGTACATGCTCAACTCCGGCACGAGCGCCTACCCGCGGTCGGCGGCGGGGGTGGCGTCGCTGCAGTACGCCGGCGTGTACGACGACGACGCGGTGACGAAGGGGCTGGCGTACCTGCGGAACCAGATGCAGGGCCAAGGCGTGCGGGGCGGGGGGCACTACTTCTACGGGCATTACTACGCGGCGCAGGCGACGTTCCTGGCCGGCGGGAAGCACTGGGCCGAGTGGTTCCCGGTGATGCGGAAGGAACTGCTGAACGCCCAGCAGGACAACGGCTCGTGGACCTCGAGCCACGGGCAGTCGTACGGGACGGGCATGGCCCTAGTGATCCTGCAAATCCCGAACCGGTTATTGCCGATCTTCCAACGGTGAACCCCATGTCGTCGACACGCCGAGCGGGAGAAAGCCGAGCCGCGCTGCCACGCCTGTCGGTCACGGCGTTGCCGGCGGTGCTGCTGTGGTTATCGGCCGGCCTTCTTTCATTGCCGGCGTCGGCGCGGACGCCGGTGACGCTGCTCGATGCGCAATGGCAGGCGCGGGACGCCCGGCTGGTCGAGATCGACGGCGGGGTTGTCCGGCACTACGACGAACGACGCGTCCTACGCGAGACGCCGACCGACGACGTGGTCCGGCTGCGTTTCGTTGCGGCTGCGCGGGAATCGACGGACCGTGCGGCGCAGCCGAGTGGTGCCTGGCTGCTCGCGCTGGTCGACGGTCAGCGTATCGCGGGGACCCCCTCGGGAGCGGAGCGCAAAGGGGATGCGCTGCGTTGGGCGCACCCGGGACTGGGCGAGTTCGTTGTTTCGTTGGAACACGTCTCGCGGATGACACGGGTGGACCAAGCCGACACACACGACCGCGGCACGGCAGACGGCGACACGGTGACGCTGAGGAACGGCGACGCGTTGAGCGGGTTCGTCACGGCTGTCACGGACGGGGGTGTGACGCTCGAGACCGCCGACGGCGCTGAAGTCGAGCTGCCGTGGGACAACACCGCGGCGTTGCGGCTGGCGAACCCGGCGGTGCTGCCGACGGAGCGTTCGGACGTCGTGGCGTTGCGTGACGGGTCGCGGCTTTACACCGGGCCGGTGTCCGTGAGCGCCGGCGTCGCGCGCGTCTCGCCCCGGCTGCTGGCCGGCGAGGGGTTTGCCGAGATGCCCACGGCGGCGGTGGCGGCGGTGGACTTCGCGGCGTCGGGCGTGGCCGTGCACGACCTGTCCGCGCTGCCGATGACGGTCGAGGCGGCGGGCGAGGCGTTCGGGCTGTCGTACCCGCCGCGCTGGGACGGCGGCGCGTTGTGGCTGCACGCCCCATCGATCGTCTCGTTCACGCTCCCCGGCGATGCGCCGAACCACGCTGGTTCGAGCGGCCGAGCGACCCGCGCCGCGGGTTGGGTCGAATGGGTGCTGCCGGATCACGTGTCGCCGGCGTTGGTGGAGTTGTTGTCGGTGCGGGTGCGTTTCGGGGAAAGCGATGTGGTGACGCTGTCGCCGAATCAACGGGTGCGGTTCAACGCGGGGGTCGGGGGCGACGCGTTCGGGGTCACGGTCGACGCGGCGGAGGCGGGGCCGGTGCTGGGCCGTGTGCGGTTGAGCGAGGTGGTTGTGCTTCGGCCGCAGCCCGAGGAGCCGCGCAGCGCGAGCGTGCCCTGAAAATGGGATCACGGGGAGGCGCTCGTCTCGGCCGCGGGGTTGCCGCGTGCCGTATGCTGTGGCGTTCGCGCCCGAACGAACGGGTTGGTTTGGACTGGAAGTGAACTGATGAAGCCGTTGTCGACCGCAGCGATGCCGCCTGCCGCGCCCGCGTCGGGGGAACCGAACGAGTTCCTGAACCGCGAGGTGCAGTGGCTGGGGTTTAACGAGCGTGTGCTGGCGATGGCGCTGGACGACCGGACGCCGTTGGTCGAACGGCTGGCGTTTCTGGCGATCTTCAACTCGAACCTCGACGAGTACTTCCAGAAGCGCGTCGGCGGGTTGAAACGACAGATCAAGGCCGGTTTGCTCGCGCGAACGCCGGACGGCATGACCGCGGAGGACCAACTCAAGGCGATCCGTCAGCTTGTGCTGCCGATGCTCGCGAGGCAGGCCGAGTGCTTCAAGCAGAACATCCGTCCGGCGTTGCGGGACGAGGGCATTTTCCTGCTCGAGTGGGAGGAGCTGACCGACGCCGACCGGGCGCGGTGCGAGGCGTACTTCCGCACCCACCTGTTCTCCGTGCTCACGCCGCTCGCGGTGGACCCTGGGCACCCGTTTCCGTTCCTGTCGAACCTGTCGACGTCGCTGGGCGTGATGCTGCGGGGCCCGCGCGGCGCGAAACGGTACGACGTGCCGGACGACGACGGCGAAGACCGGCTGCAGTTCGCGCGGGTGAAGGTGCCGGAGGTCCTGCCGCCCTGGGTACCGATCAACGACCCGGACCAGCCCGGGCAGTACCGGTTCGTCCGTTTGCTGGACATCATCCGGCACAACCTCGACGACCTGTTCGAGGGCATGGAGATCAAGCACGCGGAACCGTTCCGCATCACGCGCAACGCGGACGTCGAGCGCGACGAGGAAGACGCCGAGGATTTGCTGGAGCTGATCAACCAGGAGCTGCGTGACCGGCGGTTCGCCAACGCGGTCCGGCTCGAGGTCGACGACTCGCCGCACCACCCGATGAACCGGTTCCTGCTCGGCGAGCTCGGGCTCCGCCAGGACGACGTCTACGAGATGCCCGGCGAGCTGGACTACACCGACCTGTGGACGATCCACGGCTCGGTCAGCCGGCCCGACCTGAAGTTCCCGAAGTGGACGCCCGTCGTACCCGAACGCCTGGCCGACGAAGACGCGAACATGTTCGACGTCATCCGGTCCGGCGACCTGATGGTGCACCACCCGTACGAGAGCTTCGCCGCGAGCGTCGAGCGTTTCATCAGTGAGGCGGCGAACGACCCGAAGGTGGTCGCGATCAAGCTGACGCTGTACCGCACCGGGCCCGACTCGCCGTTCATCCCGTCGCTCATCCGCGCCGCCGAATCGGGGAAACAGGTCGTGTGTCTGGTGGAACTCAAGGCACGCTTCGACGAGGAGCGCAACGTGCAGCTCGCCCGCCGGCTGGAGAAGGCGGGGATCCACGTCGTGTACGGCCTGGTCGGCCTGAAGACCCACACCAAGACCGCGATGGTCGTCCGGCACGAGCCCGACGGCATGCGCGTCTACGCCCACGTCGGCACGGGCAACTACCACGCCAAGACCGCGAACCTCTACACCGACCTGGGCCTGTTCACGACCGACCCGCGCATTACCGACGACCTGGTCGAGTTGTTCCACTTTCTCACCGGCCGGTCGATCAAGCGCGACTTCAAACACTTGCTGATTGCGCCGATCTCGATGCGCCGGCGGTTCGAAGAGATGATCGACCGCGAGGTCGCCCACGCCGACGCCTGGCGCCAGCGCGGCGCCGATCCCGAAGACCCGAAGCGGCCGATGATCACCGCGAAGATGAACCAACTCGAGGACCAGCGCATGGTCCGCAAGCTGTACGAGGCGAGCAACGCCGGCGTCCAGGTCGACCTGATCGTGCGCGGCTTCTGCTGCCTGCGGCCGGGCGTGCCGGGGCTGTCAGAGCACGTCACGGTGACGTCGGTCATCGGCCGGTTCCTCGAGCATTCGCGGATCTTCCGGTTCAACAACGCCGGCGATCCCGAGTACTACATCGGCAGCGCCGACTGGATGTACCGCAACCTGAACAACCGCGTCGAGTGCATCACGCCGATCTACGACCGCGCCGCGCAGCAGCAACTGCAGACGATCCTGGACGTGTCGCTGCAGGACCACAAGCGCGCCTGGGAGATGGACGCCGACGGGGGCTACACCCAGCGCACCTCGCCGAAGGGCGCCGACCCCGAGGGCCCCGCGGCGCTGGGCACGCACCAGTACCTGATGAACCGCACGCGCAGCGCGGACGAGTAGGCGAGCGCAGCGGATAACACTTTGTTTTCCGGTTTTTTTGTTCGTCCCGCGTTGAAAGCGTCGCGGTCTTGCGCGCGCCGACGGCGTTTCGGGCATGGGTGGAGGCCCACCCGTGCGACCCGCTGCCAACAACTCACAACTTCGCGAAGCGCCACACGGCCTTGTAGAGCCCGGCGACGTGGTCGCGTGGGACGACGCGGGGGGCGAAGGCGGAGTTGAGCGGCTGGAGGCGGATCGCCTCGTCGGGTTGGTCGAAGTAGACGCGCTTGAACGTGATGTCGTGCTCGGGCTCGAGGCGAACGAACGCGTCGCAGCCGTCGGTCACGTCGGCGGTGGGAGAGAAGACGACGATGTCGCCCTCGGCGTAGTCGGGGGACATCGACGCGCCGTACACGCGGGTAGCGAAGGCGTCGGGGTCGTCGAGCCCGGGCACGGCGAGGTAGTCGTCTGCGACGCGGGCGGGGAAATCGAGGTCGGTGAACGTCGCGGGTTGACCGGCGGCGACGCGGTTGATCAGCGGGACGCGTGGCGCGCGGAGCATCGGCAAGGCGGGCCCGAGGTCGTCTTCGGTTTTGGCCTCGGCGTTGTCGCGCGGGGCGTCGTCGTTGACGGGCCCGTCAGGTTCGGGTTCGAGGACCGCGTTGATGCGTCGGGAGAGTTGGCCGGTGCGGTACAGGTGGTCGAGGTCGCGCCCGCCGTGGCCCTTAGCACCGTTCTTGGCCTTGCCCGTGTGGAGTTTGAGCCAGACGGCGAGCTTCCGGCCGCGCTCGGCGTCGTGGGCATAACGCGTGACGGCGGCGCGGACCTGGGGCGGGGTGAGTTGCCAGTCGGCGGCGTCCTGGAGCGCGCGGTCGTGGATGCCCAGCGCGATCTCGAGCCGGTCGAGCAGCGCGGCGGAGGGCGGGTTCTCGACGCGGCGGTTCTCGATCATCGACAGGTAGCTGGGCGCGGCGTCGACCGCGTCGGCCAGTTGGCTGAGCGTGAGGCCGCGCTGTTGCCGGCGGGCGCGGAGCAGGTCGGCGACGTGGGGCATGGCGGGCTTCCGGGGCGGGCGGACGGGGGCCGAGAATATTCAAAAATTATTGAACCAGCCCTTGATTGGAACGGCCAGTTCGGGTTCAATATACCAATCAAAAATCAAACAAACAAGCGGGGATCCGCGGGAGGCAGGCATGGACGGGCGGCGTGACCAGGGGATGCGGATGGCGCGATGCCGGCAGCGGCTGGGCCGGCTCGGGGCTGAGCAGGCGGTCCGGTTGGCCCGGCATCTCGACAACGACGAGCGTCGCCTCGTCGAGCAGGTCTACCGCCACGGCCAACCCGTCGCCGGGCTGGCGGCGCTGGCGGGTGTCCGGCCGGAGGTCCTTCGGCGTCGGCTGACGAGCATCGGTAAACGCATGCAGGGGCCGGACTTTCAGGTCGTGAGCGAATGCCTGGAGCTGTTTCCCGCCAAGTACCAGCCGGTGGCCCGGCTGAAGTACCTGCAGGGCTACTCGTTGCAGCGGCTGGCCAGGGTAACGGGGCTGACGCTGCACCAGGCTCGGCAGCAGTTGTGCGCGGTCGAGGCATTGATCAGCGTGGCCCGGCAACTCATGGCCGCGGACGCGGTCGCGGGTCTGGGCCGGTCGTGGCGACAAGCCCATGGCGACGGTGGGTACGCGCTCGCTATCGCGGACAACGAGCCGGCGTCAATGGAGACTGAATATGCCGGTGCTTGAGCTGAGCCACGCGTTCTCGGCTTCGGCCGTTGACGCGACACCGCGGGTGCGGGGCGTGGCCGCCATGTTTGGCTTGGGGCTGGACGCCGAGCGAACCATCGACGTCGTGCCGACCACCCGGCTGCCGCTCCGTCGCGGACAGGTCGTGTTCGTGACCGGTCCCAGCGGCGGCGGCAAGTCGACGCTGTTGCGCTGCCTGCGCCAGGCGTGGGAAAAGCAGAACGCAAGCGAGTTCCGCCTTCCGTTGTTGGACTTCGCCGCCCTGCCGGCGGCGCCCGAGTCGGCGTTGGTCGACGCCTTGCCGACGGACACGCTGGACGACGCGTTGCGTTGCCTGGCGTTGGCGGGTTTGAACGACGCGTTCGTCATTCTGCGTCGGCCGAGCGAGTTGTCGGACGGGCAGCGGTACCGCTTCACACTGGCGCGGTTGATGGCGAGCGTGGAAGCGTTGCCGAACGCAACGGAGTCGCCGAGCGGCGACGCGCCGCGGGCCGTGGTCGTGGCCGACGAGTTCGGCGCAGCGCTCGACCGGCTGACCGCGAAGGTGCTAGCCCGCAACGTGCGGAAGTGGGTCGACCGGTCGGGCGTGTGTGCGGTGCTGGCGACGACGCACGACGACCTACTGGAAGCGTTGCGGCCGGACGTGTTGATCGAGCAGCACCTGGGCGGGCGGTTGACGCTGTCGCGGCGCGAGGGGACGGAACGGGGGACGCGCTGATGGTCACGGCGGTGCGACGGCGGTTCGATGCCATGGAGACCGACGGCCTGGCCGAGCGGCTGCGGCTGCGCATCGGCACGCGTCAGGACTACGACGCGTTGGCGGAGCACCACTACCGGGCGCGGCAGCCGGCGACGGTGACGAGGGTGTTGGTGTTGGAGGACACGGAACCGACGGTGGCGTCGCGTTTCGCCGGGTTGAACGAGCCCCGCGGGTTGGGTGGGACGCCCCGCGGTGTCGATGGGGTGGGTTGGGTGGTGGCGGTGTTGGTGGAGTCTCTGCCGTCGCTGTCATGTCGGATGAGGGACTACGCGTTGCGGGATCGGTACGGGACGCACCTGTCGCCGGGGGAGCGGGCGTTGTTGTTGAACGCCGAAGTGCGTTGCATCAGCCGGGTGGTGGTCGACCCGCGGTGGCGGGGGTCGGGCTTGGCGGTGCGGCTGGTGCGGCACGCGCTTCGGACGGCGACGACGCCGGTGACCGAGGCCTTGGCGGCGATGGGGCGGGTGCACCCGTTCTTCGAGCGGGCGGGGATGACGGCGTACCCGCGCCCGACGCACGACTACGACGCTCGGCTGCTGGCGGCGATGCGGTTCAGCGGCGTCGACCCGGACGCGCTCGGGGACCTGGTGCAGACGTGGCGGATAATCGAGTCGTTGCCGCCGCGCAAGCGCGAGTGGTTGCTGAAGGAGTTGCGGTCGTGGTACCGCAAGAACGGCGGGCGGTCCGGCGGCTACGAGCGAGGCCCGCGGAAGCAGTTGCGGACGGCACGCGAACGGCTGGGCTTGGAGCCGGTGTACTACGTGCACGTGCGGGAGCAGACGTGATGGATGTGAGGATGGAAGTACTGCCGTTAGACGCGTTGCGGCCGCACCCGAGCAACAGCAACGTGATGCCAGGAAAAGCGTTCGCGAAGCTCAAGGCACACCTCGCGGCGAACGGGCGTTACCCACCGTTGGTGGTTCGACCGTTGGATGAGTCGGCGGGCGCGTACCAGCTGCTCGACGGGCACCACCGCGCTGCGGCGTTGCGGGAACTCGGGCACGAAACGGCGCAGTGCGCGGTGTGGGGCGTGGACGAAGACGAGGCGTTGGTGTTGTTGGCGACGTTGAACCGGTTGCGCGGGCGGGACGACCCGCGGAAGCGGGCGAAGCTGCTGCGAGAGCTGTCGGCCCGGTTCGGCCGTAGGGCGTTGACGGCGAAGCTGCCCGAGCCGCCGGAGAAGCTGAATGCGTTGTTGGCGATGTCGGATTCGGTGTCGACTCCGCGGGCGCCGCAGCGGTTGGCGGACATGCCGACAGCGGTTCAGTTCTTCCTGAATCCGGAGGAAAAACGGCGGCTCGAGCGGCGTCTGCGCGAGTTGGGCGGGACGCGCGAAGAGGCGTTGATGTTGTTGGTGGGGTGAGTGTGAACGTGCGTTTGAAGACGTAAGGGAGTGGCTTATGGGGCGACAGCAGCGTGACTTGTGGCGGCGGCGGATCAGCGGGCGGTCGGCGGCGGCGATGCTGCGCGACATCTTTGAGGCCAGGCACGACCTCGCGGGTTTGGCCGAGGCGTACGGGCTGGACCCGGCGGAGCTGGCGTCGTGGGCCAACGACGAGCACAACCGGACGGTGCTGCAGGGGTTGTGCGTGCTGGCGGACCTGCAGACCCAGCTGATGCTGAGCCGGTACCGTCAACTCGCGGTGGCGGAGTTGATCCGACAGGCGAACGGCGGCGAAGACGAAGAAGGACAAGCCACGGTCTCGCCGGAGCAGGCGCGGCGGGCGTGTGTAGAGTTGCTGCGCGCCGACCTGAAGCCGATCAGCGCGACCGGCCGGGCAAGCCAGGGCGGCGACGCCGAAGCGGACGACCCGGCGACGGACCTGCGCAAGCTGCGCGCGGCGATCTACGGCGGGGCCAGCGCGCTCGAAGACGCGGACCACAACACAAGGGACGAGCACCACTCTGTGAGCGGCGACCACGATGCGGGTTGATCGATCGGGTTGGGGGCACCGGCTGTCGGCGCTCTTCACGTTACGCCCGCGGAGCCGACGGGAGTTGCACGCGCTGGTGCGGGGGTTGTTTGGCATTGACGTGGTGCACACGGTGGATCGGCCCGGCGCGGATGCGCCGCTGGACTATCTGGCACACGCGTTCTTCGAGCCCGATCCGTCGCTGGCATCACGGCAAGTGCAGCCGCTCTCGCGCGACTGCGTGGTGTGGGCGAACCGGGGCGGGGGCAAGACGCTGCTGGGCGCGGTGGCGACGCTGCTGGACCTGGTCTACAAGCCGGGCGTCGAGGTGCGTGTGCTCGGCGGGTCGCTGGAACAGTCGAGCAAGATGCACGATCATTTGGTCCGGCTGCTCGACCGGGAGACGCTGCGGGGCGTGCTGGCGGCGGAGCCGACGGCGCGTCGGGTCGTGCTAAGCAACGGCAGCCGGGTCGAGGTCTTGGCGGGTTCGCAGCGCAGCGTGCGCGGGGTGCGGGTGCACAAGCTGCGGTGCGACGAGGTCGAAGAACTCGACCCCGCGGTGTGGTCGGCGGCGCAACTCACGACACGGTCCGGATGGTGTGGCGACGGGTGGGTGCAGGGCGCGGTCGAGGCGTTGTCGACGATGCACCGGCCGGGCGGGTTGATGGCGGAGTTGGCGGGAGCAGATCGAGAACAGTCAGAAGATCGGGAAGATCAAGAAAACGAAACTCATTCGGTTGGACCGCGTGTGTTTCGTTGGAACGCGCTTGATGTCGTCGCGCCCTGTCCGCCGATGTTGGCGTGCGATGGCTGCGCGTTGTGGAGCGATTGCGAGGGGCGGGCGAAGTCTGGTCGGGGGTTTCTGCCTGTGGCAGACCTGCTGCAGCAGCGGCGTCGGTCGTCGGATGTGGCGTGGTCGGCGGAGATGATGTGTCGTCGGCCGGGCGTGCAGCACGCCGTGTTCGACGGGTTTGATCCGGCAGAGCATGTCACGCACGCGCCGGTGCAGAAGGCAGACGGCGAGCCGTGGTCGTGGGTGGCGGGGATGGACTTCGGGTTGCGTTGCCCGACGGTGATGCTGTGGGCGATGGCGGTCGGCCGGGGGCGGGACGCGCGCGTGCGGGTCATGGCCGAATACGACGCGGAGAACCGCACGCTCGAGCAGAACCTCACGGCGATCGAGGCGCTGCGGAAGCGGCGCGACCTGCCGACGCCGGCGCAGCTCGCGTGGCTGGCGATCGACCCAGCGGGGAACGCGCGGAACAGCCACTCCGGCCGCAGCGACGCGGCGGTGCTCCGGCAACACGGCTACCGCGTGCGGTCGTTCGCGTCGCGGATCGAGGACGGCATCGAGGTCATCCGCCGCCGGCTCGACCACGGGACGCTCACGATCGACCCTTCCTGCAAGAGATTGACCGACGCGATGATGGGATACCACTTCGACGCGCTGCGCCCATTCTCGACGCAGCCCGTCAAAGACGGCCCGGACCACTGGTGCGACGCGTTGCGGTACCTGGTCAACGCGTTGGAACGGGATGTGCCGGTGCGTCGGGGGCAGTACCTGTGACGGGTGTGCCCGCGGCCGGCCCGGCCCGGACGCCGCGTCCCGATAACCGTCACCCAGCCGGGTCAACCCGCGTTTTCACCGAAGCAGAGAGGCCGACCCATAGAGAACGGGTCGTGCTCGTCCCCCCAATCTCTCCCATTTTCGCAAGATTGCCCGGATGATCCCTGGAAAATCAGATAACTTGGTTAGATTAACCGAATAAGGAGTTTCCGGACATGCCGCGGGGAACGACACACCGATTGCTCCGGGCCGTTTGGCCGCGTGAAGCCCGCTCCGTCTGGGCTTTTTCTCTGAAGGAGGTTTCTATGCGTGCGCAGATCGCATCGGCGGTTCTGACCAGTTCGGCGGCCCTTCACGGCGCGGCGTTGACGCTCGAGTCATTGGACGACGTGGGCATCCCCGGCGGAGTTCCGGGGGCCGTGATCAGCGGGGTGCCGACGGTTGACGGGCAGCTCGGTTTCTCGCTGGCGAGCGGGAACGATCTGGACGGCGACGGGGTCGACGACCTGGTGATTGGCGACAAAAACAAGGGCCGCGTCTACGTCGTATACGGCGGCCTCGGGGCCGGCCCCAGCGGTACGCTGACGACGGCCGACATCGGGTCGACGCTGCCCGGGTCCACGCTGACCGCCTCGCCGAGCTTTGGCTCAAGCTTCGAAAGGCTGGGCACAAGCGTGAATATCGGCGGTGACTTCAACAACGACGGATTCGTCGACCTAAGCATTAGTGCCAATGGCAGTGGTGTCGTTCCCGGTGGCAGCTTTCTCGTGTACGGTAACGGGCAATCGTTGCCCATGACGCTCGATCTGGCCGATCTGAACAATCCCGGTCAGCCAAGAGGACTTGTGGTGACCAAGCCCTCAGGAGGGCAAGGTTTTGATGTCAGCATTATTCCAGACGTGAACGGTGATTCATTCGACGACTTCGCACTAGCACACGGAAAAGCTTCGAACTCTCTCACTCAAAGCGACCTGACAACCCAAGTGATCTTTGGCAAACCCGATCAAAACAATCAACCCGTCGTCGTAGGGCATGTGGACACCACAGAGATCGGCGCGGCCGACGGTGTCGAAGGGATCGGTTTCTATGGAAATACTATCTTTGATACTGAGAGAAGCGGGCTTTTGAGGCGTCCAGGCTCTTGGTCAGTCGGCGGTGCGGGAGACGTGAACGGGGACGGCGTGAACGATCTCGTGATTGGTGATACGTACAAACACCACGACGTTAGTTTGCTGGAGCCGCCGTTCAACGACCCAGAAGCAAGTCAATCGCCGGACGAGCCAGGTTCAGCGTATGTCGTCTATGGCGGCTCTCACCTCGTCAATGGAACGACTGTCGACCTAGACAACGTGGGCGTCCCCAGCGACCCGAACGCGCCGCCCCAGGGCTTTGAACTCGTGGCGAGTTGGGACCACATCGGGCTAAGCGGCGTGACGACGGGTCGCGACTGGAACGGGGACGGCATTGATGACGTGCTCGTGTCGGAAGGGGGGGCGACCGTCGATGGATACGAACAGACTGGTTCGGGATACCTAATTTTTGGCGTCGCCGATGACCCGGATACCCCCGACATCGAAGCGGTTCCGACCCAAATCCTAGCGCGCGATGTCGGCGTGTCCGCCGGGTTTGACGCGATCCGGTTCGCGGGTGGCGAGGAAGAGGGACGGTTTGGTTGGTCCAGCCAAGAGGTAGGCGACATCAACGGAGATGGTTTCAACGATCTCGTATTCACGAGCCCGCAGCGGGGGAACTTTTCGGGAGATGCGATTGGCGGTGGCTACGTCACGATCGTGTACGGCCAAGAGGTGGTCCAAAGCGGCGTTGTATCGGAAGGCGACCTTGAGACGCCCGGTTCGGCTCCGTACGATGCGGCTCGATACTCCGGGTCTGAGTTCGGTGCCGCCGCCGGCTACGCCGCGGCGGCCGGCGACCTCAACGGCGATGGCTTGTCGGACGTGATCGTCGGTGCTCCGCTAGCGGGAGTCACCACTCCCGAGGGCAATACCGGCGCGGTCTACATCATCTACGGCGAACGGGACGACCGGGTCACGTGGATTGACCGTGGTGCGGACCAGGACTGGGAGACCGCCTTCAACTGGCTCGGGCACGCGCTGCCCGATTCGGCGAGCAACGTTGAGCTGTTCTCCGATGCTGCGCTCGACATCAACGGGCCGAACACGGGCACGACGGTGAACAGCCTGGCCATCGGCGGGGGCGGCGGTGTCACCACGCTGCGCCTCCGCGGCAGCGGCATCCTCACGGCTACGAACGGTGTGACGATTGCGGAAAACGGGGTGCTTAGCAACGCCACCCCCACGACCATCGGCGTTGTTGGCGATCTGTCGAACGGGGGGCGGTTTGCCCTGAGTGGGGACGCTGCGAGAAGCCCCGCCTTGATCACAGCCGACTACACCCAGTTGTCGGGGGGTGAGTTGTCTCTCGACGTGCTGGGCGTCGGGCCGAGCGACCACGACCGAATCAATGTGCTCGGCAACGTCGTCTTGTCGGGGCATCTCGATCTCGTGGCCGCGTCGGGTCTGGCGAACGCCGCCGCGTACGGCGACGAGGTTGAGCTACTGACGGGGTCGAGCGTGAGCGGGACGTTCGAGACCGTGGACGGGGCGCTGCTTGAACCGACCGGCAGCGGGCCGGAGAAAGCGCTCGCGGTGAAGTACGAATCAGGCCGGGTGTACGCCCGGGTCTCGATGTACGGCGACGCCAACACCAACGGCACCATCGAACAGGGCGACCTCGACCCGGTGCTCCAACGCTGGGGAGAGAGCTTGGATGCCAACGGCAACCCGGTGACCTGGGCCACCGGAGACTACGACGGCAGCGGCGACATTCAGCAGGGGGACATGGACGCCGTTCTGCAGAACTGGGGGAACGTGGAGCCGGGCAGTCAACCGCCCGCGGGCCGGGCCCCCGACGACCTCGGCCTCGACCTCGTGATCAACACCGTCACCGGTGAAGTCAGCGTCGAGGGCGACGGCAACGTCGTGTCGGTCATCCTCAGCTCGGGCGACGGGTCGCTCGTTGGGAGTGCGGACGAGAACGTCGTGACGTGGTTCGACGACCACACCGCGCTGATGGAGAGCGCGAAGGCCGCCGTCTTCGTCGACGTGTATGGGGCGAGCGCGGCCGTGGAAGACGGCGGCCTGAGCCTGGGCCGGCTCGTCGACGCGGGCACGGACCTGTCCCGGCTGACCTTCACCTACGCGCTCGACACGAGTTTCGACCTGCTGCCGACTTCGGGCGACGCCCTCGCCACCCCCGGAAGTGCGGCGGGCGGGCTGGCCTGGGGCCGCGGCGACATCCGCCTCGTGCCCGAGCCGGGGGTTGCGGCCTTGGCGATGGTTGGCGGGCTGATGTCCGGCTTGCGGGGGCGGGGGCGGCGGTCGATCGCGGCGTAAACGGCGCTTGGGTTCGCTCAACCAGCCCGGCCGGTCCCGACGACCGCCGGGCCTTTTTGGTGGCCGCACGTAGGGGCTCAGCCGGTCACAGACGGCCCGGTCTCGCCCCTGGGGGAAGGGGCGCGAACTTGGTCAACGCACTGGGACGGGGCGCGTCGGTGCGTCGGGGGCAGTACCTTTGACGCGTGTGTCGGGATGGCCGGGTCGTGCTTCGGGGCAGCCGGCCCATGCGTGGTACCGCAGCGCCGCGGACGCGACGTACAACGCCATCGCCAGCGCGATCAGGTATTCCTTTGTCTCGTCGGCCGCGGCGACGAAGGCGTAGAAGGCCCATGTCCCTTCGGCGGCGAACGCGGTGTCCTCCAGCGCCTTCTCCGGCAGGTTCGAGGCCCACGCGAGCAGCCCCGGCAGCACGAGCGCGACCGTCGGGATCATCCAGAACCACGAGCGCCGCTGCGCATCGGGTTCGAGTCGCTTCCGCCGAACGACCCACGGCAGCACGCCCGCGCCGGCGACACACGCCGTGCCCGCAACCGTACGCGGGATTTCGTTGAACAGGTCGTGGTACCACGCGTCCGCGTTGTGCAGATTGAACTCCCCCTGCAGGTTTCTCTCGGCCACGGCCTCCGGCGGCTGGAAGCCAAAGACGTGCTGACCCCACGACGCTTCTTCGCCCATGAAGTAGAACGCGCCGAGCGCGAGCAGCACAAACCAGCCACGCGCAATCGTCGGCAGCGACCGGCCCCGCCAGGCCAACCAGCCCGCGCCGACCCACGCTGGCAGCAGCAGCGCGACGGTCGCGAGTTCCATCACGCCGGTCTCGTCGTGCACCCAACGCATCCAGGCGTCGTGGTCGAGCAGGACCGGCGCGAGCAGCAGCAACCCGATGCTCACGACGGGCAACGCCCACGCGAGTGTCGTGAACCGTGGTGATTCGTGCGTCAACTGCTCCGCACCGCGCCCTTGCGCTCCAACCCGAGCCATTGCGCAACTTTATCCGTTCCCGCCGACGAATCAACCGCGACGGATGCGGCACAACCTGTAGATGGACGGTGCTAGAACGCGGCGCTACGGACTCAGGCGGGTTCGACGAAGTCGACGGTGCCGGCGTCCGGGATCAACCCCGCCGCCGCGCCCTCGGCCAGGAGTTGTTGCACCGCGGCGCGGCCGCGCTCGCCGTAGTCGAGGGTCCAGCGGTTGACGTACATGCCCACGAACCGGTCGGCCAGATCGGCGCCCATGTTCCGCGCGTAGTTCAACGCAAAGGCCACGGCTTCGTCGCGGTGTTCGAGCGCATGCTCGATCGAGTCGAGCAACACCCGACAAATCGTCGGCGCTTCGCCCGATTCGAGCAAGTCGCGTCGGATCGCGTTGCCGCCCAAGGGCAACGGCACGCCGCGCGACTCGGTCCACCACTTGCCGAGGTCGACGACGAGTTCCAGGTCTTGCTCCTGAAACGTGATCTGTCCTTCGTGGATGATCAACCCGGCGTCGAAGTCGCCCGCCTCGACGCGGTCGAGGATCTCGTCAAACATGACGTGCTCCCACTCGAGGTCGTCGGCGGTGAGGCCGTGCTCGGCGAGCAGGAGTTGGAACGACAGCCACGCGGTCGTGCGTGGCCCGGGCATCGCGAGTTTCTTGCCCTTCAGTTCTTCTACGGTCATCTTCCGGGGGGCGATGACCATCGGCCCGTAGCCGTCGCCCATGCTGCTGCCGCAACTGGTGAGCGCGTACTTGTCCGCGACGTAGGGGTACTGGTGAATGGAGAATGCGGTGATCTCGAGTTCGCCGTTCTCGCTGCGTTCGTTGAGCGACTGGATGTCTTCGAGGACGTGGACAAAGTCGTAGCCGCGGGTGTCGATCTGCGGGGTGAGCGCGGCGCCGTCGGGCGCGGTGAAGTTGGCGAGCGGCCACCACATGAACGCGTCGTCGGGGTCGGGGCTGTGCCCGATGCGGAGGGTCCGGTTGGCGGTCGTGGTTCCGGGGCTGGTCATGGCGGGAGTGTAGGTTGGCGTCTGGGATGAAAAGCGGGCTGCTAAAGTAGCTCAATGGCCGCCCGCGACTCGACCCGAGCCCACCAGCGCACCCGCGCGGACCACGCCGCCGAGACTGCCGAGGACTACGTCGAAGCGATCGCCGAGTTGTCCGGGGACGCCGGGGCCTGTCGCGTGGTCGACCTGGCCAAGCGGTTCGGGGTGAGTCACGTCACGGTGATCCGCATCTTGAAGCGGCTGGAGAGCGAGGGTCTGGTGAAGACCAAGCCGTACCAGCCGGTGACCCTGACCGCCAAAGGCCGTCGCTTGGCGGCGACGTGTCGGCAGCGCCACGACACGGTGTACCGGTTCCTGCGGCGCCTGGGGGTAAGCGAGAAGGTGGCGGCGATCGACACCGAGGGGATCGAACACCACATCAGCGCCGAAACGCTTTCCCGTTTCCGGTCTTTCCTGGGCAACTAGACATCCCGTAACGCGGGTCGGGCGATCGGCTTGACGTTGAATGTAGTGCGGGCTACATTACAAATGTAGCTAAAACTACATTTGATTTGTTCGGGAAAGAGGTGTCGGCATGGCGTGGTTTGAACGATCCCGGGGGGCGATCTTTGCGGGGCTGGCGTCGGCTTCAATCGTTGGGTCGGTGACAGCCGAGGAAATCACCCCGGGTCGGGAGTGGCTCGGTGTCCGGGACGCCAAGCCCTTCCCCGAATGGAACCGCCTCAGCGGCGACTGGGCGGCGGTTCGTACCGCGCTGGAACAGGCCGGCGTCACGGTCGACGCCGAGAACGTGCTGGAGTACAGCGAGGTCTTCGACGGCGGCGTCGAGCAACAGGACTCCTTCCGTAACCTGTTCACGCTCGGCGTCGTGGCGGACCTCGAAACGCTAGCGGGCCTCGAAGGCGGCACGTTCTTCATCCAGTACCTCTCGGTCACGGCCGAGAACGGCGGTTCGGCCGACGCCGGCGACCTCCAGGTGTTTTCCAACATCGAGAACGACCGGTCGCTCGACGTGATCTACGAGCTGTGGTACGAGCAGGTCTTGTTCGACGACCGGCTTCGGGTCAAGGTCGGCAAGGTCGACGCCAACAGCGAGTTCGCCTATGTCGGGTCGCTCCTGGCGTTCTCGGCGGCGGGCGAGCCGACGAACTCTTCGGCCGGGTTTCACCCGACGATTCAGGGGTTCCCGAGCTACCCCGACCCGGCGATGAGCGTCAACGTGTTCGTCACGCCGTACGACGACGGCGACCTAAACCTCACGCTGGGTTACGGTTTCTACGACGGGGCGGCGGGGGTGGACGGCGTCGCGACGGGCTCGCGGGGGCCGTCGTCGTTCTTTAGTGACGACAAGTCCGACGATTTCTTCCACATCGCCGAGGCGCAGCTCGCGTGGGCGGCATGGGGCGGTCTGCCCGAAGGCTCGTTGAGCCTCGGCGGCTGGCACCACACCGGGGCGTTTGACACTTTTGCCGGGGGCACCGACTCGGGCACGACCGGGTTCTACGCGACGATCCAGCAGCGCCTGCTCGCGCCGCGGGGCATCGACGAGGAGCACGGGCTGTATGTCTTCGCGCAGCTCGGCTGGGCCGACGAGGACGTGGCGGAGGTCGTCCGGGTCTACGCCGCCGGGGCGGTGCTGGTGGGCCTAGGCGACGTTCGGCCGGACGACCGGTTGGGCGTCTACGCCAGTCTCGCGGAGTTGTCCGACGTGCCGGGCGCGGGCTTCGACCGTGACGAGCTGGCGCTGGAGGCGTTCTACCGCCTGCAGTTCACCCCGGCGGTGTACCTGCAGCCGGGCGTGCAGGTCATCGTCAACCCCTCGGGCGATGAGGCGGTCGATGACGCGCTGGTCGGCCAGGTCCGGCTGGGCGTGACTTTCTGAGAACACCCAGGCTTTCGAGCGCTTGTAGTTGCAGCTACAATCACGTTACTTCACTTTTGGGAGCAAGCTATGGCCGCGGAAAGATTGAGATATGGATCATTTACCGAGGATGGTGTCGAGAAGGTCGGCTCGGGAGCCGCTCGGAGCCGTATTGGGGTGTGGGGGTTGGCTTGCCTGACACTGATCTTCCTCGCTGGCTGCGACCGGTCGGGGGAGGCGTCGCCATCGCCCGACCCCGTGGCGGGCACGGGTGGTTCCGCGGAGGTCATGGAGTTCGTCGCGACGGTCGGGATGGTCGGCGACGTGGTCCGCGCGGTGGCGGGTGAGCACGCCGAGGTGGAGACGTTGATCCGCCCGGGCGTCGATCCGCACCTCTACCGCCCGACGCGCGACGCGATGGCGGCGTTGCAGTCGGCGGACGCGGTGTTCTACGTCGGGCTGTTGCTCGAGGGGAAGATGACGGATGCGTTGATCCGGACGGCGAACGAAGGGCGGAGGGTCTTCGCCGTCGCCGAGGCGGTTGACCCGTCGGTGCTGCTCGAGCCGGAGGACTTCGCCGGCCATTACGACCCGCACCTCTGGATGGACCCGGCGCTCTGGGTGCAGACCGTCGATATCGTCCGGGAGCGCCTGGCCGAGATGGACCCCGACCACGCCGACGACTACGCCGCGAACGCCGCGGCGTTCAAGACCGAGCTGGAACAACTCGACGCCTACGCCGAGCGGGCGTTGGCGACGGTGCCCGAGTCGCGTCGGGTCCTGGTCACGGCCCACGACGCGTTCAACTACTTCGGCCGACGGTTCGGGTTCGAAGTGGTCGGCATCCAGGGGCTGTCGACCGAGTCCGAGGCGGGCGTGCGCGACATCGAGCGGCTGGTGGACTTGTTGGTGGAGCGCGACGTGCCGGCGGTGTTCGTCGAGTCGACCGTGCCGGAGAAGAACGTCCGGGCCTTGATCGACGGCGCGCGGCAGCGCGGCCACGCCGTCACGATCGGCGGCGAGTTGTTCAGCGACGCGATGGGTGAGGTCGGCACGTACGAGGGCACGTACGTCGGCATGATCGACCACAACGTCACGACGGTCGCGCGGGCGCTCGGCGGCGAAGCCCCCCCGGAAGGGATGCGGGACAGGCTGGGCAGCGAGGTCACCGGGCAAACACGGCCATGAACCGTGGCCCGCTCATCGTGGGGCATACGAAGCCGGCCACGGAGACGCACCTTTCTGCGCGCCCGGAGCACTCGGCGGACAGCCCGCTGTCGGTGCACGCGCTAACGGTGGCGTACCACCGCCGGCCGGTGCTGTGGGACATCGACTACGACGCGCCGGCGAACCAGCTCATCGCGATCGTCGGACCCAACGGCGCGGGCAAGAGCACGCTGATCAAGGCCTGCCTGGGTCTGGTGCCGCGGGCGTCGGGGCAGGTGGAGTTCTGGGGTCGGCCGTACCGGCAGGCGCGGGCGCGGGTGGGGTACGTGCCGCAACGCGAGTCGGTGGACTGGGACTTCCCGGTATCGGCGCTCGACGTGGTGTGCATGGGCCGGTACCGGAAGATCGGGTGGTGCCGACCGGTGTCGCGGAAGCACAAGGCGTTCGCGCGCGAGTGCCTGGATCGCGTGGGCATGGCCGACTTCGCGAAGCGGCAGATCAGCCAGTTGTCCGGCGGGCAGCAGCAGCGGGTGTTTCTGGCGCGGGCGCTGGCGCAGGAGGCCGAGCTGTACTTCATGGACGAGCCGTTCGCGGGGGTGGACGCCGCGACGGAGCGGGCGATCATCGAGGTGCTGCGGGCGTTGCGGTCACAGGGAAAGACGGTGGTGTGCGTGCACCACGACCTGCAGACGGTGGCGGAGTACTTCGACCACGTCTTGTTGTTGAACATGCGGGTGGTCGCGGCCGGTCCGGTGCGGGAGGTGTTCACGCCGGCGCACCTGCACCAGACCTACGGCGGGAAGCTGACGCTGCTGACCGAGGCGGCGGAGGCGGTCGGCCGTGCCGCCGAAGGAGAACGCCAGCCGTGATCACCATGCCGACGGACCTGCCGGATCATCTGCCCCAAACCCGCGTATTGCGGTATGCGGTGCGGCAGCTCGCGGCGGACGAACGGGTCATTGCCGGTTGGCTGGGGGGCAGCTTCGCGACCGGCCGGGCCGACGCCTACAGCGATGTCGACTTGAGGATCGCCGTGGTTGATCCATCCGCTTGGCGCGATCCTGACTTCCTGGCGGTGTTCGGGCAACTCGCCTTGGGCCACACGTTCATTGACTTCAAGCAAAGCGGGCACCTACATCATCTGGTGTTGACCGATGGAACCTTGTTCGACCTTTTTGTGTGTGCCACGGATGTCGACCGAGTTGAACCGGAAGCGGTTGTCTTGTGGGCCCGCCATCCCGACGACCTGCCGTCGATGACCATAGGACACGCCACGCCGCCAGCCCCGACCGCAGCGTCCGTTGGCCAACTCCTCATCGAGTATTGGATGACGTCGCACAAACATCGCAAACCCCTCGCACGCGGACTGGCATCGATGTGTGTGATAGGCCTGCACCACGAGCGGTTGGCTTTGTTGCGCCTGTGGGCCATCCGGCACGGTGGACTTGATATTGGCGGGCGGGCAACGATTCACACGCTCTCCCCGGCCTGTGCGGTCATCGAAAACGGCGTGGGTCACGAAGCGCTTCAACTGCTGGGTACGCCGGCGCGCGATCGACTCGAGATTGTTTCGGCTATTGAGGCGGTTCGCGACGAGGTCGGGCGAGTCGGGCGCGAACTTGCCGCTCAGTTCGGCTTCGACTACCCGGACTCTCTTGAAGCCGTGGTGCGTTCGTCGTGGCAAGCATTTCTTGATGAGGCGACCGCATGAGCTGCGATGACCAGCACCAACCCCGGACGGCCTTGACTCTCGCATGTGCTGCTCTCGCGCTCGGCCACGGCGTGACCGCACGGGCTGAAGTCGGTGAGACCCGACCGGGAGGTTGGGCGTGAGCGTCGGAGATCACACCAGCGCCAATGTTGGCGCGCGCACGACGTTGACCGATGTTGGCTACGGCTGGCCGGGCTGGGCGGAGGTGTTGGAGGTGCTGCTGTTCCGCGGCGGGTTCAACACGTCGGTGGTGGTGACGGGCACCACGCTGTTGGGCTTGGCGGCGGGGGTGGTCGGCGTCTTCGCACTGCTGCGGAAGCGGGCGCTGATGTCGGACGCGTTGAGTCACGCGACGCTGCCGGGGATCGCTTTGGCTTTCCTGTTGGCGACGGTGTTGGGGTTCGACGGTCGGTCGCTGCCGGTGCTGCTTGCGGGCGCGGCGGCGACGGGCGTGCTGGGCGTGTTGACGGTGCAGCTGATCCTCCGGCACACGCGGCTGCGGGAAGACGCGGCGATCGGGATCGTGCTGTCGGTGTACTTCGGGGTCGGGGTGGTGCTGCTGAGCGTGGTGCAGCAGCGGCCGGCGGGGAACGCCGCGGGGCTGAGCCACTTCATCTACGGCCAGACGGCGGCGATGCGGGCCGGCGACGCGTGGCTGATGGCGGGGTTGGCGGCGGTGGCGGTGGCGTCGGCGGCGCTGCTGCTGAAGGAGTTCGCGTTGGTGTGCTTCAACGACGCGTTCGCGGCGGTGGACGGCTGGCCGGTGTCGAAGGTGGATCTGGCGATGATGGCGTTGGTCGTGCTGGTCACGGTCGCGGGGCTGCAGGCAGTGGGGCTGATCCTGGTGGTGGCGATGCTGATCGTGCCGCCGGTCGCGGCGCGGTTCTGGACGGACCGGCTGGGGTGGTTGGTGGTGTTGTCCGGTGGGTTGGGCGCGTTGTGCGGGTACCTGGGCGCGGCGGTGTCGGCGCTGCTGCCGCGGTACCCGGCGGGGGCGGTGATCGTGCTGGGTGCGGGCGTCGTGTTTGTGTTGAGCATGTTGTTCGCGCCGAAGCGCGGGGTTTTCGCGGTGCTGGTGCGGCGGGTTGGTCTGCGAGTACGGATCGCGACAGACCACGTATTGGAGACGGCGCACCTGCAAGAGCAAGAGTTGCTGCGAGATGATGAGTCGCCACATAGCGGGGACCCAACGAATCTGTTAACCGAGGTCGCTGCGGAGCGGCGTTGGCCCTGGTGGATGCCGCACGTTGTGCGTTGGCGGTTGCGCTGGCGGGACGAGGGGCGGTGGGTCCGCGGGGCGTTGAATCTGAAGCCGGCGGGGCGGCGACGCGGCGCTCAGGTGTTCCGCAACCACCGGCTGTGGGAGCAGTACCTGGTGAGTTACGCCGACATCGCGCCCAGCCATGTCGACTGGTCGGTGGACCAGGTGGAGCACGTGTTGACGCCGGTGTTGGTCGAGGAGTTGGAGGCGGCATTGGCGGAGCGCGGGGTGCCGGTCAACGCGGAAGGGGGCGGCGCGTGAACCCGGCGGTGCACCAGTTCCTGAGCCTGGACCTCTGGCCGATCGTCGCGGGGACGCTCGCCGCGGTGACGTGCGGGCTGCTGGGCAACTTCCTCGTGCTGCGGCGGCAGAGCCTGATGGGGGATGCGATCTCGCACGCGGTCCTGCCGGGCCTGGTGATCGCGTTCCTGTTGGCGGGGACGCGCAGCGCGTGGCCGATGTTCGTGGGCGCGGCGCTGGCGGGGGTGGCGACGGTGGTATTGGTGGAGGTGGTACGGAAGCTGGGCCGGGTCGAGCCGGGCGCGGCGATGGGTGTGGTGTTCTCCGTGTTGTTCGCGCTCGGCGTGTTGTTGCTGGAGCAGGCGGCGGCGCGGCACGTCGATCTCGACGCGGACTGCGTGCTGCATGGGCAACTCGAGACGCTGTTCTGGTTCCCGCCCAGCGAGTGGGGCGCGTTCTGGGATTGGCTGTCGTGGTCGGCGGTGCCGCGGCAGGTGTGGACGCTGCTGGTGATGGCGGCGTTGGCGTCCGTGTTGGTGACGCTGCTGTTCAAGGAGTTACGGGTCGCGGCGTTCGACCCGGCGTTGGCGACCTCGCAGGGTTTCCACGCCGGCGTGCTGCACTACGTGCTGATGGTCTTCGTGGCGGCGGCAACGGTGGCGAGCTTCGAGGCGGTCGGATCGATCCTGGTGATCGCGATGCTGATTGTGCCGGCGGCGGCGGCGCGGCTGCTGACGGATCGTCTGGGCACGCAGATCGGGCTGAGCGTGGTGGTGGCGGTGTTGTGCGGAACCGGGGGATACGCGTCGGCGACGGCGCTGCCGGCGGCGTGGGGCGGCGGGGCGGTGAACGCGGCGGGGGCGATGACGGTGGTGTCCGGGGCGCTGTTGCTGGGCGCGGTGATGCTCTCGCCGTCACACGGGGTGTTCGCCAAGGCGGTGCGGCGTCGTCGGCTCAGCCGGCGGGTCGCGCTCGACGACCTGCTCGCGGCCCTCTACCGGCTGTGGGAGCAGGGACAGGAGACCGTGACGCGTCCGACGCTCGCGGCGTTTGTGCCCGCGTCGACGGTCGGCCGGGCCGAATCGGACGCGTTGCGGCACGCGCTCATCACGACGAGCGCGCCTGACGCCGTTGCGCTCACCGACGAAGGCATGCGTCGCGGCGCCGCGCTGGTCCGCCGGCACCGGTTGTGGGAGACCTACCTCGTCGACCGCACCGAGCAACGCCCCGACCACGTGCACGACACGGCCGAGCGGTTCGAACACTTCGGCGTCGAGCCGCCCGCCGGGCCACGGGTCGATCCGCACGGCCGGCCGATCCCCGACGTGAGCGCCAGCGATTGAGTTCGGGGCAGCGCTATTCTTCGGCGTGCCGAACTCACACGACGAGGCGATCAAGACAGCCATGATGCGGTTGCTGCGGCGGCGATACCCCAAGTCGATCTGTCCCAGTGAGGTCGCGCGGTTGGCTTGCGCGGACGATTGGCGGGGTTTGATGCCCGAGGTCAGACGGGTGGCGGCGCGGTTCGCCGAACAAGGCTTGGTGCGGGTAACGCGGGGCGAGCGCGACGTTGACGCCGAGACGGCGCGGGGGCCGATCCGACTGCGGCTGCGAGAGGTTTGATGCGCGGTCTTAGCGGCAGTCGGGGTACCATGCGTGGCCTGATTGTTGAACGGCATGACGTCGATCCCCGCTCCCAACTTGGTCACTCACCCGAAATCCTCCGACGCGCGGGGCGCGGTGTCGTTGCCCGTAATGCAGGGCGTCGACTCACCACCGCGGGGCCGAACTCCGCGGACGATCCATTACCTCCGGCTGTCGCTGACGCGGGGCTGCTCGATGCGATGCACGTACTGCCGGCCGGAGTTCGACTTTGGGGCCGATCCGCCGGCACTGGACCGTGGCGACCTGGTCTTCCTGGTCGGTCACCTGCACGGGCGCTTCGGACTGCGGAAGCTGCGCTTGACCGGCGGGGAACCCACGACGCGCCGCGATCTGCCCGAGATTGTCGACGCCGTCGCGGGCCTGGGTGTTAAAGATGTTGCGATGACCACGAACGGGCTGACGCTGACGCGACAGGCGCGGACGCTGCACAACGCGGGCCTGCGTCGGGTGAACGTCAGCGTGGACACGCTGGACGCGCACCGATTCACCGCGTTAACCGGGGTGGATGGGGTGGACCGGGTGTTGGCCGGCATCGACGCGGCGCTCGCCGCGGGGCTGGCGGTGAAGCTGAACGCCGTCGTGGTGCGGGGGCAGAACGAGGTCGACCTGATGGCGCTGCTGCGTTACGCGGCGTCGATGAATCTCACGCTGCGCTTGATCGAGTTGATGCCGATGGGGCCGTTGGCGTCGGCGTGGGGGCGGCGCTACGTGTCCGAGGCGCAGATGCGGAACCAACTGGAGCGCGACGGTGTCCGGCGCTTTGTTCCACTCCCTGGGCAGAGTCACCGCAGCGACGCGGCCCGCTTGTATCGTGCCGAACTCGACGACGGCGGAACCGCGACGGTCGGTTTCATCACGCCGATGAGCGAGCACTTCTGCGACGACTGCGACCGGCTGCGCCTCACCGCCGACGGCGAGGTGTACCCGTGCCTGATGGACGCGCCGCGGGGCAACGTGACCGACGCGGTCCGCCGGCGTGACCCGGGCGCGATCGACGCCGTGCTCAACGACGCGTACGGGCAGAAGGCGGACGCCCACCCGCCGACGGGCCCGGCGATCATGACGCACCTCGGCGGCTAGATTCGATCGCTTCGCGCGACTCGCCGCGGGACAAGTCTTCGGGGTGATCGGCGTCGAGCGGCAGCGCGACGGACGACGGCAGGCCGACCACGTGGAGTCGTTCGCCACACCCCTGAAGGAGCGCCTGCATGGAGCGGGGCCCTGTCTCCAGGAGCGATTGCACCTCCGAGATCAGGTCGAAGTGGTAAAGCCCCGGGAAGGGCTCGAGGTATTGGTCGGCTCGGTAACACGCGGCGAGGTGTGGCGGCGACACGTGCGTTGCCAGCGCGTGGATCAACGAAGCATCAGGCGTGATCCAGTCGCAGGCGGTGACGACGACCCACGGCGACCCCGGTGTCCGTTCCCGCTGAGTTGCGGCGTGTTGAAGCGCGCTTTGCAGACCGGCGAGGGGGCCGGCGCCGGGCGTTCGATCTGCGATTGTTTGCAGGCCCAGATCGTGATAGTCGTCGTCCAGTTGCGCCACCACAGTGGTGGTCGACGCGAGGGGTCGCAAGGCTTTGGCGACGCGGACGATCATTGCCTCTCCGCGGTGGACGTGGCGGGCTTTGTCACTCCCGAAGCGTCGACTCCGGCCGCCGGCGAGGATGTAGTGTGGAGCGGGGAACTCGTTCACGCCCGGATTCTCCGGTGTTTAGAGCCGAAAAGAAAACGCGCCCCGGCAGCACGGGGCGCGTCTTGCGTTTGGAACGGGGCTGCCGTGTTGCCTTGGCGTCAGAACGAAAGGGTCACGTCGAACGTCAAGCGGGTCCGCTCGGCAAAGCCCGGCTCTTCCGTGATGAAATACGCGTACTTCGCCCCGACGGAGAGGTTGTCGTTGATCTTCTTGGTCAGCACGGCGTCGATCTCCTGGCCGTAGGAACCGATGTTGTCGTTGCCGGAGAAGAAGTGGTACCGCACCAGGCCCTTGAGCCCGTAGGGCAGGTTGGCGGGCTTGAAGTAGACGTAGAAGTCCTCGAGGCCGTCGGCGGGGGTAACGAGGAAGACGTCGGCGAAGCCGTTGAACTTGTGCCCGGTGGCGAGCGGCGTGCGGAACGCGAAGTTGCCGTCGTCGCTGCCGAGGACCTCGTAGCCCGCACCGAAGGTGCCGACGTCCTTCACGCTCAGCCCGAGGTCGACCATGTAGTAGAGCGCGTCGTAATCGGTGGGGTTGTCGGCGTAGTCTTCCTGGAAGGCGACGCTCGCCTGGTAGTTCAGGCCGAGGGTGTCGTCGAGTTTGCGTTTGCCCGCGAGGCGGACGCCAAAGGTCTGGCTGGAGTTCGCGGCCGAGTCGTCCTCGAAGTCGAGGAAGTAGGCAAAGCCCGTGAGCTTGCCGACGTTCTCGATGTCGTAAGCGACGTTGATCAGGTGGCTCTCGCTGTCGAAGTCGCGTTCGTCGGCGAAGATGCGGTTGATCTGCCAGAGGTAGGCGTAGGTCGCGCTGAGGCCGTCGATGCCGAGGTCGGTGTTCAGCCGGACGGCATCGAAGGTCTGGTTGTCCTGTCGCCAGCCGACGTGCCCGACGAAGCGCTGGTCGTCGAGCGCGATGACCTGCCGGCCGGGCTTGAGGGTCAGCTTCAGGTCGTCGAGCGGCACGTCGTAGCTCGCCCAGAGCTGGTTGAGCTCGGTGACCTCCGGGTCGGCGATGACGCTCCGCGACGCCTGGCCGTTCAACGTCGAGTTGTAGCGGTCGTCGTCGAAGGAGCTGACGTCTTCCATCTCGACGTAAGCGGTGAAACCTTCCCAGGTCTGGGTCTGGTAGCCGAGCCGGGTACGGACGGTGTTGGCCCAGGAGTCTTCGAAGCCGCGGACGTCGGCGAACTCCGAGCGGGCCCGGACGTTGACCTTGACTGTGCCGGAGGCGAGCGCATCCCAGAAATCGGTGGGCGCTTCACCGTTGGAGAAGTCGAGCGGGTTAGGCTTCTCGGCGGGAGGTTGGGCGGGGGGCGGGGTCGCTTGCGCTGCGGCGTCGAAGCCCCCGACGCAGAGGGCGGCGACGAGGCCGAGGGTACGGGTCAGGGGCTTGGCGTCTTCACATCCCATCGAGAGTCTCCGTGGGCCGAAGGTGGATCGGTCGGCCGGGCCGAGGTGCGCCGCGTGAGGCCCGCGCATTGCACCGGTTCGGTGAACAAGTCTGGCGTGGTTCTGGTTCAGTTGAGGTGTCGCGGGTTTCTTAAGACGTGGCCCGTCCCGTGAGTCGTGGTGAGGTTCGGCCTCTTGGGCGTGTCGGCGGAAGCACCGTGCTGTCATCAAAAAACCGGTCGGGGCCCATGAGCACCGGGCCGGACGGGGTGTCGAGTGTCCACGGCTCGGCGTGGGTGCCCTCGGTCTTGCTCGTGGCTTCGGGCGTCGGCAGGCCGAGCCGGGCGGCGGCCGTCCGGTACAGATCGTCTCGCAGCACGTGGTCGACGACTGACGCGAGGTCGGTCCCGTCGGGGACGGCTCCCCATCGCTGCACCTGCGTGAGCCACCACCACGCCTGCGAGCGCCACGGCAGGTTTGCCTGGTAGCGGTGGAAGACGTGGCAGTCGGGGACGCGCACCGGCCCAGCGTCCGCCGCGACGCGGAACTGCCCGGTCAGCGACGGACGCAGCCGGTCCGGGTCGACGCCGACATATTGGGGTTGGCTCAGGATCGCGCACGCCCGTTCGCGGTGCGCCGTTTCATCGAGCCACTGGCCCGCTCGGATCAACGCCGTGATCAGCGCGAGGTGCGTCCACGGGTGTTGTTCGGCCCAGGCGCGGGTGACGCCGAGCACCTTCTCGGGGCTGTTGTTCCAGAGCGCGTGTTTGGTCATCACGACGCGGCCGACACGCTCTTCAACGGCAACGGTGTTCCAAGGCTCGCCTACACAGAAGCCGGCGAGTTCTCCGTTACGCAGCGCATCCACCATGCGCGGCGGCGGCACGACGACGAGCTCGACGTCGCGGTCCGGGTCAAGCCCCGCGGCGGCGAGCCAGTACCGCAACTCGAGGTCGTGCGTCGACATCGGGAACACGACGCCCAACCGGAGCTTCGCCTTGCCGTTGGCGGCGCGGTCGTGGACGACGGCGGCGAGGCCGTCGGCGGTAAGGTCGACGCCGGCGTAGCGTTGCCCGGTCCGTTCTTCGGCTTCGTCGCAGAGCCAGTTCGCGAGGGTGATGGCGTTGCCGTTAAGCCCGAGCGTGACGCCGACGGACATGTCGCACTGCAGCCCGCCCACGCCCAGCGTGGTGCACAGCGGCATCGTGGCCAGCATCTGCGCGCCGTCGAGCACGCCGAACGCGACCTTGTCTCGGATCCCCGCCCAGGATTGCTCGCGCGTTGTCGTGACGTTCAGGCCCGCGTCGGCGAAGAACCCGAGTTCGACGGCGACGGCGATCGGGGCGCAGTCGGTCAGCGGGACCAGCCCGAGCGTCACCTGCGTCTTCTCGGGCCCGCCGCCTTCGTCGGTCGGCAGCGCCGGGGCGGGGGGCGTCGGCTCGACAGCGGTCATCATGGCTTGACTCCTTCCAGTAGCGCCGCGGCGTCGATCAGCGACTTGGCGAGGACGCCGATGCGTTGTTTGCGGTCCATCGCGAGCTTCCGCAGGAGCGCATAAGCGTCGGGCTCGTTCAGCCCGCGCTGCCGCATCAACAGCGCCTTGGCCCGGTCGACGTGCTTGCGTTCGTCCAGCGTGGCCTTTGTCTTCTCCAACTCGTCGCGGACCGCCTGGTGCTGACGGAAGTGCGCGACGGCGACGTCGATGATGGGTTTGACCCGGCCGGTCGCCAGCCCGTCGACGATGTACGCCGACACCCCGGCCCGGACCGCCGAGGCGATGGTGTGCTCGGCGTCGTCTTGGGCAAACATCACCACCGGTCGCGGCGACTCGTCGCGCATCAGCGTGAGCTGCTCGAGTGTGTCGCGGTCGGGCGAGGTCAGGTTGATCAACACGACGTCGGGCTCGGCGTCGCGCACGAGGTTCGGCAGGTGGCGGTGGTCGCCGGCCTGCTCAGTGACCTGATACCCGGTGACGCGCAAGACCGCGGCCAGCGTCGCGCCACGTTGGGCGTCTTCGTCGATCACCAGGATGCGCAGCGGCGTAGGCGTCACGCGGCCGCCTCCGACTTTTCAACGCGGACGGCGCACGCTTTGAGTTCCGGCTGCTTGGAGACCGGGTCGCAGGCGGCGTGCGTGGTGTCGTTGAGGTTGACGCCGGCCGCGAACCCGTCGCCGAAGTGGAAGGTCGCGAAAACGACGCCGGGGCGGAGGCGTTCGGTGAGCCGCGCGGTCGCACGGGCTTGCCCACGGCGACTGGAAACCACACAGGCGTCGCCGGTGTCGATGCCGGCTTGTGCCGCGTCGGCGGGGTGGAGCTCGACGAAGGGGTCGGGTTCCTGGCGGGCGAGCTCGGGCGCGAGGCCGGACTTGGTGCGTGTGTGCCAGTGCGCCGCGACCCGCCCGGTCGTCAGCCACAGCGGGTAGGCCTCGTCGGGCGTCTCGGCGGGGGCGTCGAGCCGGCCGGTGTGGAAGCGGGCCTTGCCGTCGGGCGTGGCGAAGACACCGTCGGTGTAACGCCGTGGTGCGCCGGGGTGGTCCGCGCTCGGGCACGGCCAACGCAGGGGGCCCTGCTCCAGCCGATCGTTGGTCATCCCCGAGCAGTCGCACGGCCGGCCGTCGGTGAGCGTGATGAACTCAGACCAGACGGCTTCGTTGTTGCCAAAGTCGAAGCCATCGAAGCCCATCGCTCGCCCGAGCCGGGCGGGGGCCCACCAGTCGGGCTTCGCGTCGCCCGGCGCTTCAAGGAACTTCTCGCTGCGGACCACGAGCCGCTCACTGTTCGTCATCGTGCCCGACTTTTCGCCCCACTGACACGCCGGGAACAGCACGTCGGCGTAGGCCGCGGTCTCGCTGCGCGTGGTGATGTCCTGCACGATCACGAGCGGGGTGTTCCGCAGCGCACGCTTCGCCACGGCCGCGTCGGGCATGCTGACGACGGGGTTGGTGCACGCGATCCAGATGGCATCGAAACGACCGCTCGCCGCGGCCTCGAACATCGGGACCGCCGTCAGCCCGGGCTCGGGCAAGATCGCGCCCGGCGATAGGCCCCAGGCCAGTTCGATTTCTGCGCGGTCTGTGGCATCGGCGACCTTGCGGTACCCCGGCAACTGGTGCGCGAGGTAGCCGACCTCGCGCCCGCCCATCGCGTTGGGCTGGCCCGTCAACGAGAACGGCCCGCACCCGGGTCGGCCGACCTGTCCGAGCATCAGGTGCAGGTTGATGATTGCGGTGTTCTTGTCGGTGCCGACCGTGCTCTGGTTGGCACCCATGCAGTAGAGCGTGAGCAGTCGGTGGTCGCGGTCGATCGTTGCGGCGAGCGCTTCGAGGGCGTCATCCGGGACGCCGCTGAGCCGGGCGAGGAAGCCGGGTTCAAGCGACTCAAGGCACGCGCGGTGTTCCGGCCAACCGGTGGTGTGTGCCGATACGAATCCCTCGTCGACATGGCCCGCGTCGAGCAGGCGTCGCGCGAGCCACTGCAGCAACGCCACGTCGCCGCCGGGCGCGACGGGCACGTGCAGGTCGCCGTGCTCCGCGGTCTTGGTGAAGCGCGGGTCGACCGTGACGATGCGGGCGTGGTCGGCGTCGGTGCGCCGCCGGCGGACGCGGTTGAACAGCACCGGGTGGTTCACCGCCATGTTCGCGCCGAGGATCAGGAACGTGTCGGCGTGCTCGATGTCGTCGTAGCACGTCGGCGGCCCGTCGCTGCCGAACGCGAGGGTGTAGCCCGCAACGGCGCTGCTCATGCAGAGCCGGCTGTTGGTGTCGGTGTGGTTGCTGCCGAGGAAGCCCTTGAACAGCTTGGTGAAGACGTAGCTGGCCTCGGTGTCGAGCTGGCCCGAGCCGTACCACGCGACCGCGTCGGGGCCACGCGTGTCCAGCGTCTTTCGGAAGCGGTCGGCGACGAACCGGATCGCCTCGTCCCACGACGCGGCTCGCAGCGGTTCGTTTTTGGCCCGACGCAGCATCGGTTGCGTCAGCCGTTGCTCGTCGTCGAACACCCGGCTGAGTAGCGCGCCTTTTGGGCACATCATGCCTTGGTTCGGGGCGTCGGCGACGGCGGCAATACGCTCCACCCGGCCGTCCACCACCGTGGCGTCCAACACGCAACCGACGCCGCAGTACGGGCACACGGCTCGGCCGGTGGTCGTCGCGCGTGACACGTACGCTTCGGGAGGCAGTACGGGCAGGGCCGTCACCACACCAGCACCCCCACCCCGCGGACCTCGTCGTGCACCAACACGGGGAGCACCACGCCGTCCTCGTTGCCATCGGTCTCGAACACGACCGGCCGGCGCTCCCGCACCGTGAGTTCAACGAACGGCTGCGTGTCCACCAGGTCTGAAGCGTCGTCCGCGATTGCTTCCGTTGTCACGCGTCGGCAGGTCCGTCCTTCGCAACGCCAGACCTCGTGCCGCTTGGCCAACGGGGTCTGCTCGGACGACAGCCAGAGCATCACGGCCTTGAGCTCGTTGCGATGGATCACCGGGTAGCCGAAACCCGTCGTCAGCCCCGCGCTCTCGGCGCCACTGGACCGCAAGAACTCCCGCGATTGTCCGAGGCCGGTCATCATCCGCGGTAACGCGGTCTGCCACACCAACCCCGGCAGACCCGAGCCCATCGGGAAGTTGACGTGCCGGCTGACCTTGCCGAAACGCTCAAGCCCGGCGTGGTACGCCTCGGTCAACCCGAGTTCGAACCGCCCGCGCCGGCCCGCCCACAGCTCGACCGCGCCGACCATGCCGGGCTCGCCGCGGAACATCACGACCACGACGTGCGACAGCCGGCTCTCGTCGAACACCGGCATCCCCAAAGCGGCCACCACACCCGCGGACCGCGCCGCCTCGACCCGTTCGAATACCTCGCCGTCGATCTGTTCCAGCAGCACCGGCACCCGGCGCGCCAACACCGCGCCGGCCATGCCTTCCCCGGCCGGGAGTTCTGTCCCCGTCGACTCGAGACGCAGCGCTTCGCAGTCGCCGTAAGCGCCCTCGAGGAGCGTGGCGACGGACTCGTCATCGTTCACGCGCCACACCTCGGCGGCGGCGGTCATGCCGTGCGTCTGTGTCATCGTCATCACTCAGGCACCCCCGCCCACTTCGGCCAAGGTCAGCGGCGAACCGTACCGCGTGTCCCCGGAATACTCACCGACCACCGGGTGCACCGATTCGTGCACAGCGGACTCGCCCTTCTCCTTGGCGTCCTTCGCTACGTCCTCCGGGTGCTTGTGCTTGTCGAACTTCTCGAGGAAGTCGATCAGGCAGCCGCGCAGGTCGTAGTAGAGCTCGTGTTCCAGCACTTCACGGCGGTTACGCGGCCGCTCGAAGGGGATCTCCAGCACCTGACCGACGCGCGCCCGCGGCCCGTTGGTCATCATGCAGATGCGGTCAGACATGTAGACCGCCTCGTCCACGTCGTGGGTGATAACCATGGTCGTGATCTTCTCGTGGTCGAGGATGCCCAGGATCACGTCTTGCAGGTCCATGCGGGTGAGCGAGTCGAGTCGGCCGAACGGCTCGTCGAGCAAGAGCATCTTGGGTCGCAGCGCGATCGCGCGGGCGATGCCGACGCGCTGCTGCATCCCGCCGGACATCTCGCGGGGGTACTTGTGCATTGCGTCGGCCAAGCCAACGAGCGAGAGGTAGTACTCGCAGATTTCTTTGCGCTGCTGCTTGGTGCCGTGCGGGTAGACGCGCTTGACGCCGAGCATGACGTTGCCCAGCGCGGTCATCCACGGCAGCAGGCACGGCGCCTGGAACACGACCGCGCGGTCGGGGCCGGGGCCGTCGGTGACCTTGCCGTCTACGACGACGTCGCCGGCGGTGATCTCGTTGAGCCCCGCGACCATCGTGAGCACGGTCGATTTCCCGCAGCCCGAGTGTCCGATGACGCCGACGACCTCGCCCTTGCGGACAGTGAGGTTGAACCCGTCGACCACGCGGACCGCGTCGCCCAGCGGGTTGGGGTAGGCCTTGACGAGGTTGACGATCTCGACGTAGCGATCGGTCATCACTTATCCCACTTTCGTCAGGTCGAGCGGTTCGAGGTCGGGCAGCCGGTACGTCGTTTCGACGCGGAGCGACTTGGCCTCCTCGTTGAGGTCCATCATGAAGGTGCTGACCGTGTTGCGGAGCTTCTTGAAGTCGGGGTTGAAGTTCAGCGTCGTGCGGTCGCGCGGCCGGTCGAGGGTGACGGCGAAGCTGCGCTCCAGCGTCGCGGCCGGCCCGGGGGTGAGCGGGACGATGCGGTCGGCCATGAGCGCCGCCTCGTCGACGTCGTTGGTGATCATCACGACCGTGCGCTTGTCTTCTTCCCAGATGCGGATGATCTCGTCCTGCAGCACGGCCCGCGTGAGCGCGTCGAGCGCCGACAGCGGCTCGTCGAGGATCAACACCTCGGGCTTCATCGAGAGGGTGCGGGCGAGCGACAGGCGTTGCCGCATGCCGCCGGACAGCTCGGCGGGGAGCTTCCACTCCGAGTTGGTCAGGCTCACCATGTCGATGTAGCCCTGGATGTACGTCTTCCGCTCGGCCTTGCCCATCTCGGGGAAGACCTGCTTCACCGCGATCTCGATGTTCTGGTACACGCTCAGCCAGGGCAGCAGCGAATAGTTCTGGAACATGATCCCCCGGTCGGGGCCGGGGTCGGTGACGACGTTGCCCTTCATGCGGACCTCGCCGGCGTCGGGCTGTTCGAGGCCCGCGAGCAGCGAGACGAGCGTGCTCTTTCCGGATCCGGAGAAACCGATGACGGCGACGAACTCGTTCTCTTCGATGGACAGGTCAACGTCTTTGAGGACCTCGTAGCGGTTCGACGGCGGGCCGTAGCCCTTGGAAACGTGGTTGAGTTCGAGGAAGCCCATGCGTTCGCTTCTTTCTTCCGGGGGTCAGACCGCGGCGATGGAGCCTTCGAAGCTCACGAGGCGTTGGAAGACAACCATGATGCGGTCGAGCAGCAGCCCGATCGCGCCGACGATAAACACCACAACCATCATCTTGGCGAACGAGTCGCTCGCGCCGTTGTTGAACTGGTCCCAGACGAACTTGCCGATCCCCTCGGACGAACTCAACAACTCCGCGGCGATCAACACCATCCAGCCCACGCCGAGGCTGATCCGCAGCCCGGCAAACACGAGCGGCAGGCTCGACGGCAGGACGATCTTGAACAGGCGCGACCAGAAACCCAGCCGTAAGACCTTCGCGACGTTGAGGTGGTCCTTGTCGACCGACGCGACGCCGAGCGCGGTGTTGACCATGGTCGCCCAGAGCGAGCACAGCGCGACGGTGACGGCCGAGGCCATGAACGCCGGGTTGATCTTGTACTGGCCGATCAGCGGCAGCTCCCACATCCACTGCGTGAACCAGTGCTTGTCGGGGTCGGGGATCAGCGCCGAGGCGACGATCAGCGCGATGGGCAGCCAGACAATCGGGGACACCGGCTTGAACAGCGCGATGAACGGGGTCATCGCACCCATGAACGTGGTGCTCAACCCACACAGCACGCCGATCGGGATCGCGATCGCCGAACCAAGGAAGAACCCCGCGAAGACGCAGAGGATCGAGCGCTGGATCTGGTAGTACAGCGTTGCGGGCTTGGCGTAGCTGGATTCCTCGGTCTTGGCCAGGCGTTCCTCGGCGGAAATGACCTTCTTGGCGGCGTTGAACGCGGCGGCGCCCTCGGCGTTGAAGAACGTGGTCTTGGCCACGTCGAGCTTCTCCTGGCCGGTGGCGACGCGGGCTTGCCGGTTGTCCTCGCCGAGCTGCTCGGCCATCTTCTTGAGGTACTGCTCGCGTTCCGCGACGGCGGTCTGCTGCGACAGGGCGGCGAGCACGGCCGGGTCCTTCTCGTCGCGGATGAGCTTGATCTGGTCGTCGATCGTGTCGATCTCGGCCTTCTGCTCGTCGAGCCAGGCGTTGAGTCCGGCCAACTCCCCGAGGTACGCAGCGCGCTGCGGGTTGTCGCCGACGGGCAGCGACGCGGCTTGCTCTTTCAACGCGGCCTGTTTGGCGGCGCGTTCCTCTTTCATCGCGGTCTTGAGCGCATCGACCTTGGCCTGCAGCGGCGCGATGCGCTCTGATTTCGATGCCGCCTCGGCCTTCCGCGCCTCGACCACGGTCGCATTGGCGGATTCAACTTCGGCACCGATCGATTCGAGCTCAGCCTCGACGTCGGCGAGCCAGGCCTCGCGCTCCTCGCCGGTGGCGACGTACGCCGCCTCCTTGTTGCCCTCGCGGATGGCGAACTGGTGCAGCGAGCCGGCGGCGCTGGCGACGACGGTTGGGGAGGGCAGCTCGCCGGACTTGGTCTTGACGTTCGGCGAGATCATCGTGGCCCACACCAGCAGCCCGGCGATGATCACCAGCACGGGGACGACGGTGAACTGCCCGATCTTGCGGAGCTGTTTGGTGGGCTCTTCCCCGTAGGCCAGGCGGACGTAGGGCTCGAGGAAGCCCAGGGCCGTAAGGTCGATCACTTTGAGCAGCGTGGTCTTGAGGGTCTGGAGCATGGCGGGTTCCGACCGGTCGCGGGGTGGTCTGGGCTGCGGAGGTGCGGGTGCGGAAGACCGGGGCCGGCGGTTGGACCGACCCCGGGGCATCTGCGTCACGCCGGAGGAGGAAACCGGCGCGGCGTCGCGTGGAGCGCTTACTCGGGGTTGCCGATCTGGAAGGACGCGAGGTACCCGAGCGGGTCCTTGCCGTCGTAGGTCTTGCCGTCGATGAACTCGTCGGTCGCGGGCTTGTACCCGTCGGTGTCCCAGGGGATTTCCTCTTCGAGGATGAAGCCTTCTTCGACGAGCATGCGCGCAGCGGCCAGGTAGATGTCGGGCTTGTAGACCTCCTTGGCGGTGGCGTGGTACCACTCGGCGGGCTTGGGCTCGGTGATCTGGCCCCAGCGGCGCATCTGTGTGAGGAACCACACGCCGTCGGAGTACCACGGGTAGGTGCAGAAGTACTTGTAGAACACGTTGAAGTCCGGCATCGCGCGCTTGTCGGTGCGCTGGAAGTAGAAGTACCCGGTCATCGAGTTCTTGATCACGTCGTAGTCGGCGCCGACGTAGTCGGGGCGGGAGAGGATGCGGGCGGCCTCCTCGCGGTTGACGAGGTAGCCGGCGTCGTCGGTCTCGTCCAGCCAGCGCCCGGCGCGGATGAGCGCCTTGGTCACGGCGAGCATGGTCTGCGGGTTCTCGTCCGCCCAGGCCTTGGTGACGCCGAACACCTTCTCGGGGTTGTTCTTCCAGACGTCGTAGTTCGTCGTGACCGGCACGCCGATGCCCTTGGCGACGGCTTGCTGGTTCCACGGCTCGCCGACGCAGTAGCCCTGGATGTTCCCGGCCTCGAGGGTCGCGGGCATCATGGGCGGCGGGGTGACGGAGAGCTCGACCTGCGCGTCGGTCCGACCGCCGATGTCGGTTTCGGTGTACATGCCCGGGTGGATGCCCGCGGCAGCGAGCCAGTACCGGATCTCGTAGTTGTGTGTGGACACGGGGAACACCATGCCCATCTGCAACTTCTCACCGTCGGCGATGCGTTCTTCGACGATGGGCTTGAGCGCCGCGGCGCTGATCGGGTGGGAGGGCTGGTCGGTGTCGAGCGCGGGGTCGTTCTCCTGCATCTGTTCCCAGATCGCGTTGGAGACGGTGATCCCGTTGCCGTTGAGGTCCATGGTGAAGGCGGTGATGATGTGCGCCTTGGTGCCGAAGCCGATGGTCGCGGCGATGGGCTGGCCCGAGAGCATGTGCGCGCCGTCGAGCTCGCCGGAGATGACGTTGTCGAGCAGCGTCTTCCAGTTCGGCTGCGCGATCACTTCAACGGACAGGCCCTCGTCATCGAAGAAGCCTTTCTCCTTTGCGATGACGATCGGGGCACAGTCGGTGAGCTTGATGAAGCCGAACTTGAGCTCGTCCTTCTCGAGGTCGAGCATCTCGGTCTCGCCGCTGTCCACGGCCGGGACCTCGGCGGGGCCCAGGGCCGACGCCGTCCCGGCCGACACCAAGAAAGCGGCGGCCACACCCGGCAGCACGCGCCGCGGGCGCGGCGCCGTCACGAACCGTTCAAGCAACTCGGTCAACATCACGGTCTCCAGTTCAAACAGGGGCAACGGGCAGCAGGCGGCGGGCACGTCACGACACAACGGCGTTCTCTCACGCGAAACTGCGCGAGGGGGACGCCGTTGTCCATCAACCGGCCCGCGTTGGCCGGCGGTGTGCGTGGTTGTGAACCCTTCGGGGCGAAGGGAGGCCCCGGGAGCGGACGCTCGTGGGCCGGGCCGAGGGTATGACCCACCCGGACATCGCAACCCCCGTGCCAAACCGCACAACCCGCGTCAACGGAACTCGCTGCCGGCTTAGCGGGCATCAGGCTGCCCAAAAACAGGTCATCGACGGCTCGATTGATCAGTTGCGCGGCGGTACCGGGAGTTGGAGTGGGCGACGATCACGCCCCATTCACGGTTTGATCCGGGCACCACGGACTGGCATCGCGTTTGCCTATCGGCAAGAGACCCGAGTTGGGGATCCGACTTGGCCAACAACTCGAAACGACGCCACGCCTCGCGTGGCCCCACGGACAACGGCGTCCCGGGACCTGCCCTTTATGCAGCGCTCGGGACGCCGTTTCAGTTCCCGACCGCGACGAGACCCACCCATGTGCGGCAGCAACAGCGCGACCTACGACGGGTTCACCCCCGAGCAGCAGCGGTACCTCGCCGACCTGCTTGGACAACTCGACCTGCAGGCGCTCTTCGTTTCGCCGACGGGCAACGACGCGCCGCAGCCGGTGACCGTCCACGGCACGCCGTTCGAGGACCTCTGCAAGGAAGAGGCCGCCAAACACGAGACGCACCCGTGGGACCTCTGGCCCAAGCTCCGGGCCCACGCCGACGCCGGCGACATGCCCGAGGGTATCGACACCTTCATGTTCAAGCACCACGGGATGTTCAACGTCGCGCCTGCCCAGCCCGGGTTTATGTGTCGGTTGCGCATTCCGGCGTGCCAACTCCGCGGCGACCAGTTGGTCGGGCTTGCTGACCTGGCGGAAGAACTCGCCGGGGGGTACGCCCACGTCACGACGCGCGGCAACCTGCAGGTTCGCGAGGTCCAGCCCGAGAACATGGTCCGCGTCTTGCAACGGCTGTACAACCTGGGCCTGACCAGCAAGGGCAGCGGGGCCGACTCGGTGCGCAACATCACCGCGTCGCCCTCAGCCGGGTTCGACCCCGACGAGTTGACGGACCTGTCGCCATACGCGATTGAACTGCACCACCACATCCTCAATACCCGGGATTTGCACGGCATCCCGCGGAAGTTCAACATCAGCTTCGACAACGGCGGCCGGCTGTCGTGCGTCAGCGATACCAACGACATCGCGCTGCTCGCCACCGAAGTGGTGGAAGCATCGAAAGGGGTCGAGCCCGGTGTGTATTGCCGTGTCCTACTGGGCGGGATCACCGGGCACCAAGACTTTGCGCGTGACACCGGGTTCCTGCTGCGGGCCGAGCACACGGTCGACGCCTGCGTCGCGATACTCAAGGTCTTCATCGAGCACGCCGACCGCACCAACCGCAAGAAGGCCCGACTCAAGTACGTTCTCGACGCGCACGGCTTCGACTGGTTCATGCAGAAGTCAAAGGAGAAACTAGCCGCGATCAACCCGGGCGCGTCGTTCCTGGCCGTGCCCGAGTCGTTGTGTGTCCCGCGCAAGCCGATCGACCGGCAGGGGCACATCGGGGTACACGCCCAGGCCCAGGTCGGCTTCAACTGGGTCGGCGTGAACCTACCCGTCGGCAAGCTCAAGCCCGAGCAGATGCGTGGCCTCGGCGGCATCGCGCAACGCTTCGGCCGAAACGACGTCCGCCTCACGGTCTGGCAGAACCTGATGATCCCGTGGGTCGCTGACGCCGATGTCCCGGCCGTGCTCGACGAGATCGAGCGTCTCGGGTTGACGACACGCGCCTCCGCGTTCGCCGCCGGGGCCGTCGCCTGCACCGGGAAGTTCGGCTGCAAGTTCGCGTCGTCCCACACCAAGTCGCACGCCGCGATGCTCGTCGATCACCTCGAACAGCGCTTCGAGCTCGACACGCCGATCAACCTGCACCTCACCGGCTGCCCGCACTCCTGCGCCCAACACTACATCGGGGACATCGGGCTGCTCGGCGCGTCCACCGAGGACGGCCGGGAGGCGTACCAAGTCTTCCTTGGCGGCGGCAGCGACACCGAGCAAGGCCTCGCCCGGCACCTCGTCGGGCCCGTCCCCGCGGACGAGTTGCCCGGCTTCCTCGAGCACGTGATCCAGGCGTACCTCGACCAGCGCGCGACCACGGCCGACAACGAACCCGAACGCTTCGTGCACTTCACCCGCCGTCACAGCGAAGAGGAACTCCGAGCGATCTTCCTGCCGGCTGCCGTTGCCGTGTGATTCAACCGTTCATTGCTCACCCATGATTGTCGCTCAGCAACAACCCGACACCGCTACTCCCGCCAATGGCACGGACCGGGCGCATGCCGCGCTCGCCGCGTTGACCACGCCATCGTCAGTCGCCCCCGTCGTACCGGATGATGCCCCGTTTGACGCAGGCCAGCGCCAATGGCTCAACGGCCTGCTCACCGGGTTGACGGTGCTTGCCCGCGCTGCACACAACAGCCAAGGCGGCTCCGCCGAACTGCAAGCGCCCGCGCCCCCGGTCACGGTCCTGTACGGCTCGCAGTCGGGCAACTGCGAAGCCCTTTCTAAAGAACTCCGCAAGGCCGCCAGGGCCGCGGGCTTCGATCCCAAGGTCAGCGAACTCAACGCGGTCACACCGGCCGAGCTTTCCGGACTCGGCCGGGTGTTGATCGTGTGCAGCACGTTCGGCGAGGGCGACCCGCCGGACAACGCGGCGAAGTTCTGCAGTCAGTTGAACACCGACGACGCGCCCTCCCTGGCCGGACTCGACTTCGCTGTGTGCGGGATGGGCGACTCGTCTTACACGCACTTCAACAAGACCGGCCGAGACCTCGACGCCCGCCTCGCGGAACTCGGGGCCAGTCGTGTAGCGGAGTTCGTGGCGTGTGACGTGGACTACGAAGACGACTTCGCGGCCTGGAAGCAGGCGGTTTTTGCGAGCGAGGCATTCGCTAGTGCTGCGGACAATCAGGCCGGCGGGGCGGGCGCGGCACCGGACGACGTCGATCCTGCAGAGAAGTTCACCAAGGCCAACCCCTTCCCCGCGACGGCGCTCGAGGTCCGCAACCTGAGCGGCATGAACTCCGCGAAGGAAGTGATCCACGTCGAGTTGTCGTTGGCTGGCTCGGGTCTGGGCTACGAGGTCGGCGACGCGTTGGGCTTGTTGCCGACCAACTGCACAGGGCTGGTCCAGCAGGCCCTCGACGCCGTGGGTCTGACCGGCCGGGAAGTCGTCTCGGTCAAAGGCGAGCCGATGCCGCTGCGCGCCGCGTTGCTGGACCGGTTGGACCTCTGCACGGTGACTGCCAAGACGTGCGAGTTGCTCGGCATCGAGCATGAAGTGCCCGACGGCACGCACGCGGTAGACCTCCTCGAGCAGATCGAAGCCAAGCCGGAGCCCCAGCAACTGGTCGAGGCGCTGCGCCCGTTGGCGCCCCGGCTGTACTCGATCGCGTCGAGCCCGAACGCCCACCCCGGCGAGGTGCACCTGACCGTCGGCGCGGTGCGGTACGCATCGAACGGCAGGCCGCGCAAGGGCGTCGCTTCTACGTTTTTAGCCGACCGTTGCGGCTGCGGCACGAAGGTGGGCGTCTACCTGCAGCGATCGGCTCACTTTCACCTGCCGGCGGACGGCGTGCCGCTCATCATGATCGGCCCTGGGACGGGCATCGCGCCGTTCCGCGCGTTCCTGGAAGAACGCGCGACGCGCGAAGACCCGGGTCGGAACTGGCTATTCTTCGGCGATCAACACGAAGCCGACGACTTCCTGTACCGCGAACAGATCGAGAGCTGGCTGGCCGATGGGACGCTCGACCGGTTCGACGCCGCGTGGTCGCGCGACCAGGCCGAGAAGGTCTACGTCCAGGACCGGATGCTCGAGCAAGGCGCCGAGTTGTGGCGTTGGCTGGAAAGCGACGCGGCGGTGTACGTCTGCGGCGACGCGTCGCGCATGGCCAAAGACGTCGACGCGGCGTTGCATCGGGTCGTCGCCGAACACGGCCGGATGTCGGAGGCGGACGCCGCAGCGTTTGTCGATCGGCTCAAAGCCGAACACCGGTACCAGCGTGACGTGTACTGAGCGGGCAGCGATCAAGCGTTTCACGAGATGACTATTAGCCCACTCGCCGAGCCGAACATCCCGGGCGTGACGGCCGACAGCGTCGCGAGCGACACGAACGACGCGGTGACCGCGATGCCGATGCGTGACCCGGCTGTCCGGCTCAATGACTTCTACGAGGTGTATCAGCGACCGGACGCATCGGCGGCTCAGCGTGAGGCGTCGCGCTGCATGAACTGCGGCGCCGCGTTCTGCATGCCCGAGGGCGGCTACGTCGCCAACGACAACCGCGTCGCCGGCTGTCCGATTTCCAACCAGATCCCGGACTGGAACCGGCTTGTTGAGACCGGTCGTTGGCGGGACGCGTACGGCCGGCTCGCGCTCACGAACAACTTCCCTGAGTTCACGTCTCGGGTCTGCCCGGCACCGTGTCAGGACGCCTGTATCGTTGGGATCAACGACCGGCCGGTGGGAATCAAGGCGATCGAACGGGCGATCATCGATCGAGCGTTCGACGAGGGTTGGGTGCGGCCGAGGGTCCCGGCGCATCGCAGTGGTCGGCGCGTCGCGGTGATCGGGTCCGGCCCGGCGGGCTTGGCGGCGGCGGACGAACTCAACGCCGCCGGCCACACCGTGACCGTGCTCGAGCGCGCCGACGCGCCGGGCGGGTTGCTCACGTACGGCATCCCAAGCATGAAACTCGGCAAAGGCGTCGTGCGCCGCCGGCTCGACTTGATGCGCGAGGCGGGCGTCATGTTCCGCAGCAGTGTCGACGTCGGGCGCGACGTGTCGGTGTCCGAGTTGTGGGCCGACTACGACGCGGTGGTGCTGGCGATCGGCGCGTTGTCGGGTCGCGACCTCGACCTGCCCGGGCGTGAGTTGGCTGGCGTTACCCTTGCGATGCCGTACTTGGAAGCGGCGGCCCGTCAGCGTCAGCAACACCGTTCGATCCCCGCCTCGCTCGAGGCCCGCGGGAAGCACGTCGTCGTGATTGGCGGCGGCGACACGGGCGCCGATTGCGTCGCCACCGCGCTGAGGCAGGGTGCCCGCAGCGTCGTCAACATCACCCGCCGGCCACAACCTCCCGACGTGCGTGACGCCGACCACCCGTGGCCCGGGCCGCCCGCAACCTACACACTCGATTACGCCCACCAAGAAGGCCTGGCGCGGCACGGCAACGACCCGCGAAACTTCGGCGTCCGGCCGCGCGCCTTCCTCTCTGACTCGACGGGTGAGCGGGTAGAGGCGTTGGGGGTCGAAGCGATCGTCTTCAGCGATTCCGATTCATCTTCGCTCCCATACGGCGGTGCGCAGGAGGCGTTGCCCTGCGACCTGTGTGTGCTGGCGATTGGGTTTGAGCACCACGACAGCCCCGGGCTGGTCCACGCGTTACGCCTGACCCCAGCGGACCTCGCGTTAGCGAACCCCAAGCCCGGGTTGTTCATCGCCGGTGATGTGAGACGCGGCCCGTCTCTGGTGGTGCACGCCATCGCCGAAGGCCGGCGCGCGGCGCGCGACGTCGACGCTTTCCTTATGAGTTCGTGAATCGTCGCGGGTACTCGGCGCTTTGCTCGCGACGACCGGTGTGGCGTGGCACCACGCGTTAACCAGTCGTGGTACGGGCATTGGCTGGCGTGTGAGAAGTAGCGTGACACCAGATCGGTGTTAACGGGTGCCGCCGGGGCGTTCTACCTCGCTCAAGCCTGTTTCTCATCGCGCGATTGACTCCCCGTGCGTATCGGGCGGGCTCGCCATGCCGCCATGACAGGAACGAGCAGCCCGATTGCCGTGGGCTCGGGCACCGCGGGGGGTGGGGTTGGGCCCGAGAAAGCGCGGCGGAGGGCCGCGGCGTCGGTGAGGTCGATGTCGAAGTCGCCGTCGGTGTTGCCGTCGGCCCAACGCGGTCGGTCGGCCGCGCCGTTCACGCCCGTGTAGGCCAGGATGAGCCGGATGGCGTCGAGGAGGTCGGTGTCGCCGTCGAGGTCGGTGTCGCCGCGCACCGTGCCCGCGAGGTCGGCGAGCCAGGCGTCGGCGTCTTGTTGATCGATCACCGCGTCGTCGACAAGGTTGAAACGGGCCCGGTTGTACGCGCCGGCCCCGCCGAGGTTGGCGAAGAGTTCGTCGAGGTCGTCTCCGTCGAGCGTGCCGTCGTAGTCGTAGTCGCCGGCCACGGGCGGCGCCAGGTCCCAGCCGATGTCGTCGAGGCCCGCCAGGTCCAGATCGGTCGGGAGCTTGCGGGCACCCAAGAGGATGTCCGGGTCGAGGGCGGTCTCCTGCGCGCTCGGGGTCAGGTAGATCCGGCTGGTGGTTCCGTCGAGCCAGTGCCCGCCGCCGGGCGTGACACCGGGCTCGGCGCCGCCGTTCGCGGCCGCCGAGGCGGGCCCCGTGAAGACGCCGCCATTGATCGCGGCGTACCACGCGTCGGCGGTGCCGAGCCCCAGCACGTGGGCGAGCTCGTGCAACGCAACGGAGTACAGGTCGTTCTCGCCGGCCAGCGGGAACCGTCGCCAGTCGTCGTTCCAGTTGGTGTCCAGGTCGAACGTCATCGACCCGCCCCAGGTCGCGACCTCGTTGGCGGCGGGTCCGCTGGCCGTCCCCGGCTGGCTACGCCGCGCGACGGTGTCCAGCCACGCCGGGTCTCCGGTGGCCCCGGACGTGCCGAACGTCGCGGAGGCCAGCACGCCGACCCCTAGGTCGCGGGCCCCGACGTAGACCACCAGCGTGTCGGCGGGGACGTCGCGGTCGAACAACCGGAAGCCTGGCGGGTTGAACACCGGGTGGAACGGCTGTTGCCCGGTGGTCGGATGCGTGAACCGCTGGTCCCAGCTGTTCCCGCCCGAGGGAGTGATCGGATCGAGAGTGTCGGTCAGGACGTTGCTGTAGAACGCGCCGGCGCGTTCGAGTGTCTCTCGAGCCGTCGCGTTGTTCAGGAAGAACTTGTTGGTGTCCAACGAGTAGTCGAACGCAATCGTAACCGCTCCGGCCAGGCCGGCCCAGACGGTGGGTATGGAGGCGAGGGTGCTGATCGCCGCCGCGAGGGCTTGCCGCTGTCTAAAACTCCGCATACGGTTCTCTACCTTCCCACCGCCGGCTTCCGGCCGGAAAATGATACCCCAACGCTGCCGGATTCTGTCTCGGATCGGGCGCGACTGGCTCGTTTAATCGTTGACACGACGAGCCGCCCGAACGACACTGTTCGCGGCCTGACGGGGTGCACGCCCCGCCGAAGGAGCAGAAAAGGTGCAGTTCAAACGCGGTGATTCGTTGACTCGGGCCGATATGTCCCCGCCGGCCCCGGTGCGCCTCGTGGGGTATTCGGCCGCCGCGGCAGCCTCGGTCGGGGCCGCCTCGGGCGAAGAGGTTTCGCTCAACTTCGACTTCGAGATCCCCCAGTTCACCAGCCAGCCGCTCGACCTCAACCTCGACGGTCAGAACGACCTGGTCCTGGAGAACTACGTCTTCTTCGGCGGGAACTACCAGGGCGCCCAAGTCCTCTACGCCCCGGGGCAAGTCGTCGGCTTCGCCGCGAACAACACCAACTACGCCTCGGCTTTGGCCGCCGGCGATCCGATCAACGCCACCACCGTCGGGCCCGGGTTCGACACGTCGATGGCCTACGGAACCGCGAACCCCAACGCGCAGTGGAACAGCGTCACCGAGGGGTTCCTGGGGCTGAGCTTCCCCGCCGGCGAGACGTTGTTCTACGCCTGGGTCCGCTTGAGCGTGGACAACGCCACGGGGGCCGTGTTCCTGAACGACTCGTTCGCCTCCGACGACCCCAACGGCATTGTCGCCGGTCAAGAACCCGCCCTCGGCCTGCTCGGCGACTACAACAACTCGGGCCAAGTCGAGCAGGGCGACCTCGACCTCGTGCTGCAGAACTGGGGCAGCGACACCGACGCCGACGGCGTGCCCGACGGCTGGACGAACGACCTGCCCGACGGCGTGATCGACCAGGGCGAGTTGGACGGCGTGCTGCAGCTTTGGGGCAGCACCGCCGCCGCGCCAAGTTTCGCGGGTGCCGCCGTGCCCGAACCCGGCAGCCTCGGCTTCCTCGCCGCGGGCGCGGGGGGTCTGCTGGCGTTGCGTCGGCGTCGCCGGCTCATGTTGCACCAGCCCTGAGCGCCGCGGCGCGTTGTTGACCTGCTTGAACACCCCCGGAGGATTGGAGACCCCGATGCCGAACCCAAGCCCCAAGACCGACCCGACCCGCCTCGCGACCTACTCCCTCGCCGCCGGCGCCGCCGCTACCGCCGCGGGCGCCGCCCACGGGGCCGTGCAGTACTCCGGCGTCCAGAACCTGGACATCCCACAGTTCACCGCCACCAACTTGAACCTCGACGGCGACGCCAGCAACGACATCCTGCTGAAGAACTACGTCTTCGGCGGCAACTATCAGGGCGCGACCGTCAACTACTTCCCCGGGAAGGTCGTCGGCTTCACGACGGGTTTGAGCTACGCCACCGCGCTCGCGGCCGGCACGACGATCGACGCCGCCGCCACCGCCGGCGGGCCGTTCGCGGTCTCGCTGGGCTACGCCAACAACCCCGACTCGCAGTTCGACAACGCCAACGGCGCGTTCATCGGGCTGGAGTTCCCGATCAACAACGTCAGCCACTTCGGCTGGGTGCGGGTGACGATCGACAACGCCGCGGGCACGTTCGTGATCAACGACTGGGCATACGAAGACGAGCCCGGCGTTGGCCTCGAGGCCGGCGAGACCCCCGAGCCCTCGTCGCTGGCGCTCCTCGCCGCTGGCGCACTCGGCCTGACTCGGCTGCGGAACCGTCGAACCGCCGACGCCGACTGAGTCGCCCCCGCTGGCCGCGTTGTTGTGCCCGACATGACCGACCGCCTCGCCCAGCGCGTGCTACTCATCGGCTGGGACGCCGCGGACTGGCAGATGATCCGCCCGCTGATGGACGCGGGCCACATGCCGGCCCTCCAACGCATGATGCGCCGCGGCGTCTGGGGCAACATCGCCACGCTCCAGCCCGTGCTCTCGCCGATGCTCTGGACGTCGGTCGCCACCGGCAAGACGGCGGACCGCCACGGCGTGCTGGGCTTCACCGAGCCGCGCCCCGACCGCTCCGGCATCCGCCCGGTCTCCAGCCGGTCCCGCCGCGGCAAGGCGCTCTGGAACATCCTCTCGCAGTCGGGCCGGCGCTCGCAGGTTGTCGGCTGGTACGCCACCTACCCGGCCGAGCCGATCGACGGCGTCATGGTGTCGAACCAGTTCGAGGCGCCCGTCGCCCCGCCGGACCAACCTTGGCCGGTGCCATCGGGTGCCGTACACCCGCCCGAACTTTCGAAAGAGTTGGCCGCGTTGCGCGTGCACCCCGCCGAGATCGATGCGACCGCGGTGCTCCCGTTCCTGCCCGACGCCGAGCGGCTGATGGAGAAGCAGGACGACCGGCTCCGCAAGTTCCGCGCGATGATGGCGCAGACGGCGTCGATCCACGCGATCACCACTCGGCTGCTCACGCGGGACGACTGGGACCTGACCGCCGTCTACTACGAAGGCATCGACCGATTCGGCCACGAGTTCATGGAGTTCCACCCGCCGCGGATGGCGCAGGTCAGCGAGCAAGACTTCGAGGCGTACCGGCACGCGATGGTCGGCATCTACCGGTTCCACGACATGATGCTCGGGACGCTGCTCGATCTCGCGGGCGACGACACCACGGTCATCCTGCTCAGCGACCACGGGTACTACAGCGACCACCGTCGCCCCGACCCGGAGGCCGCCGGGCCGACGGACTGGCACCGGCCGTTCGGTGTGGTCTGTGGGGCCGGTCCAGGGTTCCGCGCCGACGAACAGCTGTTCGGCGCCAGCCTGCTGGACGTGACGCCGACCGTGCTGCGCCTGTTGGGTCTGCCCGTCGGGATGGACATGGCCGGCCGGCCGTGGGTCGAAGCGTTCGACCGCACGATCCCCGCCGACCGCATCGTCTCCTGGGAGCACGTCGAGGGCGACGCCGGCCTGCACGGCGAAGACCAGCTTGAAGACCCCGCCGCCGAAGCCGAGGCGCTCCAACAACTCATCGACCTCGGTTACATCGAAGCGCCCGACGCCGACACGACCAAGACCATCGAAGACACGGAAGCGGTCAACGCCCTGAACTTGTGCACCGTACTGATGTCGGTCAACCGGCACGCCGAGGCGCTCGCCGCGCTCGAAACGCTGCCGCCGCGTTGGCGGGAGCAAGCCCGCGTCCGCCTGACCGCGGCGTTGTGCCACTTGGCCAACGGCTCCGCCGACGTCGCCGACGCGGTCGCCGCCGAGCTCGCCGCCAGGCAGGACGCGCCCCTGCGCGCCCGCATGCTGCGCGGCGCGATCGCGCTGGCGCGGCACGACCACGACGCGGCCCAAGAGCACTTCGAGGCCGTCGAAGCCGCCGCCCCGGAACTGCCCGGGCTGCACACTCGGCTCGGCACCGTCTACCTCCGCGCCGGGCGGCACGACGACGCTCGCCGGGCGTTCGAGCGCGCGCTCCAACTCGACCCCGACGCCGCGGTCGCGCTCGACGGGCTGGCCGAGACCTGTCTCGCGCAGGGCGAGCCCAACGCGGCGCTCGACCACGCGCTCGGCGCGGTCGGGCTGGTGCACCACTTCCCCCGGGGGCACCTGCACGTCGGCATGGCCCTCGCCGCGCGGGGCGACCTCGACCGGGCGATCCAGGCGCTCGAGTTGGCCGTCGCCCAGAGCTCCGGGTTTGCCGAGGCCCACCGGGCCCTCGCCGACGCCTACCGCCGCGCCGGCCGGCCACGCGACGCCGACCGGCACGCCCGACTCGCCGACGCCGACGCCACCGACCGGATGGCGAAGTCGACCCCCTGACGCCAATGATTTCTTGGCGTTTCGACCGGGCCGCGGCGTACAATCTGCCTCGCCTGCAGCTTGTCCATCACTGCCCGTTATGCCACACGACCGCAAACCCCGACGCCATCGCGCCTTCACGCTCATCGAGTTGCTCGTGGTGATCAGCATCATCGCGCTGCTGATCGGCATCCTGCTCCCGGCGCTCGGCGCCGCCCGCGGCACGGCCCGCCAGATCGCCTGCGCCAGCAACACCCGCCAGATCGCGGTCGCCTTCAGCAGCTACAGCGTGGATTACAACGGGTCGGTGATTGTCGTCGATCCCGACAACGATCCAGACACTGGGATCGTGATCACACCCGGCTTTTTGGGTGTCAACATTGTCACGCCCACCGCGCAGTACGGATTCCGAGACGTTTCCGGCGGCGTCTATATCCAGATGCAGGAAGGCGGTGATGTTCGGCCGTCAAACTTCGGCGTTCTGTACGCGGGTAAGTACCACTCCGATCTCACCGGGTTGTGGTGTACCGACCCTCCGGTGGACGCGGCCTTGATTCCGAATCGGCAAGTCACGCCTGATGATGAGTTGCTCGGCATCGAAAAGTGGGGTGAGCCTGGTTCCGGCCTCATCGGCCGCGGCACCTACCACATCCGCAACGAGTACGACCCGAAGACGAATGCGGCCCCGGTCCCGAAGTGGATGCCCGTCGCCCTGCTCGAAGACCTCGGCGCCGACTACATGATCGGCCACTGCCCGCGGTACATCGAGAACCCACCGGCCTTCAAGAAGGACCTCGTTGGCGCGCACCGCGGCGGCGGCATCAACACGACCTACTCCGACGGCAGCGTGTCGTTCATCAAAGCCGACCAGGCCTTCGACGACGCCGGCGAGCTCGGCACGATCGCGGCCTGGTACAGCTTCCTGGACTCCCGGGCATCCGAGCTGGACCGCTACGACTGACGCGGCACGCCGTCCTTCGCCGACGCGACGCCCCTTTACCGGTTGCGCCGCCGCCACGCAGCGAGCGAGAGCAGGGCACCGGCGAACGCGGGCTCCGGCAACGGCGTGCGGTCTAGTCTCGGCGCGGCCGTGCCGCCCCAGTTCTGGAGCACGGCGTCGAGTTCTTCCTGGTCGACCGTGGGCGTCGCGAACCCGTCGGCGTTGGCCCAGTCGCCGCGGGCGCCGCCCCAGTTCTGCAGGACGAGGTCCAGGTCGCCCTGCTCGACCTGGCCGTTGCCGCTGTAGTCGCCTTCGAGCCCGCCCAGCGTCAGGCGTTCCTCGATCTCCAGCGCGGTCATCAACTCCATCATGCCGGCCGTCCCGAAGTCGTCGGTGAACGCGCCGAACGCGCCGATGTCGATGTCGATCGGGGTCTCGCTCCACGGGAAGTGGTCGAGGCTGCGCTCGAAGCCGACGAAGCGTGACCGGAAGAACCACTTGATCTGCTCGGGCCGGGGCTTGGACGACAGCAGCAGCGCCCGCTGCGCGAGTCGGCGGTCCTCGCGGGCGGCCGAGTCGCCGAACAACTCGTTGGCGTCGCTGACGCGGACCCATTCGAGGATCTCACGAAACGAGAGCCCGTCCTCGTTGAGGTCGGCCAGCGCGAAGCCTTCGTCGGTGCGTTGCAGCGCGCTGACGAACGCGGCGGTGAGCAGCCCCTGGCCGAGCTGGAAGTCCTCCGTGCCGGGAAGGGCCACGTCGTTGAGGTCGCTGAGGTTCTGGAACGACAGGCCCTGGCGGTACTCGGGTGCCGCGGCGAGCAGGGCGGTTTTCGGCAGGGTCGCCAGGTCACTCGCGCCGCTGCGGTTCTTCTCCCGGCCGCGGTCGGCGATGGCGTCGGGCGTCGAGGTCCAGAAGCCACCCGCGTGGCAGGCGTCGAGGACGAACGTTTTGTCGACCTGCGCCCAGATCGGGTCTTGGCGGAAGTAGTCCGCCAGCGCGTCGTCGATCAGGTAGGCGGGCGTCTCGTCGGGGCCGTAGCCCAGGAACAGGGCCTCGTCGGTGTTCAGCGGGTTGGGCCCGTCGGGGTCGCGGAGCTGGACGCCGTGGCCGGAGTAGTGGAAGACGAAGTTGTCGCCGGGCGCGAGCAGGCCTTTGATCGTGTCGAGTCGGGAGAAGATGTCGGCGGTGGCGGCGGCCTGAGTCGTGACGCCGGCGTTGATGTCGGGGAGGGTGAGCCGCTGCCAACTCTTGACGTTGAACATGCGTTCCATCGCGGCGAGGACCGCGTCGCCGTCCCGCCGCGCGTCGATCTTCACGCCTTCCTGCATGTCCGGTGCGCCCAGGAAGAAGGCGTGCGTCGCGCCCGCGGTCGCGCGGACGTTGTCGACCGCGACGTAATCCATCGAGCCGAGTTGTGGGTCGCTCGCGCTGACGGCGATGCGGTCGAGTTGGGTCCAGCCGGGAAGTTCGACGGTCGTGAACTGGCTCAGGTTGGTCACGCTCGTCGCGTTGCCGCTGCCCAGGCGGGTCGTCTGGACCGGCGGCAGTTCGAACGGCTTGCGGTACACCTCGACCCAGCGTTCGGGCGAGCCGAAGCCGGCACTGAGGTCTTCGCGGTAGCCGTGGACGACGCCCTGCCAGTGCCCCGCCGCCGGTTGCTGGACCGCGAGGGGGTCGGAAAAGTCCACACCGACGTCGATCGACTGGAGGTTCAGCCCCGCCAGGAACGAAGCGCCCGACGCCCGCGTGATGCCCTCCGGCCCGAACGGCAGCACCTCGCCGCGGGTCTTCTGGCGCTTTGCCCACTGCGTCAGGTCGAAGGTGTCGGGCCGCGGGCCCGTCCACTCCGGCCCGAAGCCACGCGACGCGGTGAACGCGAACGACTCCTTGCGGTGAAAGATCGGGTCGGTCCAGCCGTCCGGCGGGGTCCACGGGTTGACGTCGATCCACGGGTCGTTGCCGACCGGCACCCGCGGCGCGTCCTTGTACTCCTCGAAGTCGACCGTGCGCACGTCGTCCCAACCAACGGCAAAAGCCGCCGCCGGCGGAAGCAACGTGACCAAACCCGACATGATCGCACCCGCCCACCAGCCCGAATGGTCTCCCGCCTCCACGCGTCGTCTCCTTGGTTGTCGTCGATCAGGTCTGATGTTTTGAAGATAACGCCCGACCGCCGGATTCCAAGCCTGTCTCCGGTCTGATCTTCGCGGCGCCCACTTTCTCTCGACGCCCCGGTTTTACACAGCGCACGCGCAACGGGAACGCGATCGTTGGTTCTTCCGCGACGCCGGAGCGCTCACCGCCACTTCTCGGCGTGCCGTCGCGCCGGTTCACGCGGGTTGCGGGCTTGGGGATTCCGACAGATCCGTCCGCGCCGAGGTACGGCTGGACTTGACGTCGAAGACGACGCTGAGGATCGCCGGCACGAGGACCAGCGTGAACACGGTCGAGATGAGCAGGCCGCCCACGACGACGGCACCCAGGCCGCGGTAGAGCTCAGAACCCGAGCCCGGCATCAGCACCAGCGGCAGCATGCCGCCGACTGAGGTCATGGTGCTCATCAGGATGGGGCGGACGCGGCTGGCTGTGGCGCGGGCGACCGCCTCGCGCGGCGGCAGCGGGTCGCAGCAGTCGGCGGCGTCGGCCGTGCCCTTGAGGTAGTTCAGCGACTGGTGGACCAGAAGGATCGCGTTGTTCACCACGACGCCCGCCAGGATCACGAAGCCCAGGATGGTGAGCACGTCGAGGTTCTGCACGGGCATGTACCGATCGGCCACGGACCACTCGTGGACGAGGAACAGCCCGACGAACCCGCCGAAGGTCGCGAGCGGCACGCTGACCATGATGACCACCGGGTAGGTCCAGCTCTGGAACAGCACGACCATCACCAGGTACACGATCGCGAAGGCCAGGAACAGCGAGCTGGACAGCGTGCCGAAGAACGTGGCGTCGCCGAGCAGCGCCTCGCGGATCTCGTTGAGCGCGCCGGCCGAGCCGGCCTGGTCGATCTCGATGGCGGGGTCGATCGTGCCTTCGGCGCGGAGTTCCTCGACCAGTTCGTCGACACGGGTGATCGCGTCGGACAGCGGCGTGCCCGGCGGCGGCGTGAACTGCAGCGTCACGGCCCGCATCCGGTCGGCGTGCTTGATCTGGTCCGGCTCGCGGATGTAGTCGACGCTCGCCAGCGAGCGCACGTCCAGCACGTTGCCCGTCGGCGCCGCGATCGGCGCGTCGAGCATCGCCTCGACCGGTTGCTCGGATTCAAGGGCGCCCCGGGCGATGAGCTTCAGGTCCTTCAGCTCGCCGTTGAGCTGGAACTGCCGGGGCATGAGGTAGCCGTCGCCGTTGACCGCCACGGCCAGGCCGACGTCTCGGCGGGCCATCCCGAGGTCGCGGAGCCGTTCGTCGTTGGGCGTGACGCGCAGCTCGGGGGTGGGCAGCATGAAGTTGGTCGGCTCGGGCGTCACGGTGCCCGGGCCGTACTCGTCAAAGATCCGGAGCATCAGCGCGAGCCCGGCGTCGGAGACCTGTTGGAGGTCGTCGCCTTTGAGGTCGATCTTGATCGCCGACCCGGTGGTGCCCCCGGTGCGGAACAGCGGGAACTGGAAGGTGAACCCGAACACGTCGCCGGTGGTCACGGCCTGGCGCGAGGCGTGGTTGAGCAGCGGCACGACGTCGACGGTCTTGCTCGCGTCTTCAGGGATCGACGCTTGAAACAGCCGCCCATCAAAGGCGACCATGAAGTTGTGCTCGAGCGCGGGGGCTTCGATCATCGCGTCGGGGTCGTCGGGACCACCGGCGGGGATCATGAAGGTCTCGCCGGTGCCTTCGCTGCGCTGGCCGCGCGTCCGCGACTCGGCGACGAACTTGTCCTCGGTCGCCTCCCAGGCGGGCTGGACGGTTTCGGCCAGCCGGTCGCCGACGTCCCGTAGCTGGTCGAGCGTGTAACCCGGCGGGGGCAGGAGGATGTTGAACGCGACGTTGCGGTTGCCGCGCGGCAGGTAATCCAGCGGCGGGATCAGCAGGTAGGTGCCCACCGACGTCGCGACGCCGAACCCGGCGATGATCGCCAGCCGTTTGGCCCACGACCCCGCGACGGCGTGCGTGAAGTTCCCGACGTGCGTGGGCAGGTCGGCCAGGCGGCGCACGTAGGCCGTCAAGCCGATCACGGCATTGCCGAAGCGCGAGCGATCGGGCGCGGTGGATGCCTGCGTCTTCTGGCCTCCCTTGTTTTCCGGCGTTTTGGGGCGGAGCACGAGCGCCGCCGCAGTCGGGATCACCGTCAGCGACACGATCAGCGACAGGCCCACGGCCGCCATGATCGCGATGGCGATGTCGCGGAACAACTGACCCGCCTGCTCCTGGATCAGCAGCACCGGGAAGAACACGACCATGGTCGTTGTCGTCGACGCCAGCACGGCGCCGGCCACTTCCTTCGCGCCGTCGAGCGCCGCCTGCCTGGGTTTCTTGCCCATCTCCAGGTGTCGGAAGATGTTCTCGATCACGACGATCGCGTTGTCCACGACCATGCCCACGGCGAACGCCATCCCCGCCAGCGAGATGATGTTGATCGACCGGCCCAAAGCGACCATCACGATCATCGACGCGACCACGGAGATCGGGATCGCCATCGCGATGATGCCGATGGTGCGGAGTGACTTCAGGAACAGCAACAACGTCAGCACCGCCAGCGCCCCGCCGAACAGGATGTTCGACTGCACGAGCGCGATCGCGTCCTTGACGTAGGTCGAGCTGTCCCAGGTCTGGACCAGTTCGATCGTGCCGTCGATCCCGCGGCGCTGGGCCTCCTGCTCGAGCAGGCCGCCGGGCAGGTTGAGCGTCGCGACCTCCTCCTGGATCGCGGTCATGGTCTCGAGCAGGTTGCCGTCGGGCGCGAGCTGGAAGTTGAAGAACGGCATGAGCACGCCGCGGGCCTTGACCCAGTCGGTCGGCTCCTTCCAGGTCTGCACGACCTCGGCCACGTCGCGCACGTACACCGGGCCGGCGGCGTCCCGGCGGATCACGGTGCCCGCGACTTCGTTGACGTCGTCGAACCGCCCGACGGCGCGGACGCGCAGGTCGTTCTTGCCGTCGGGCAAGCGGCCGCCGGAGAAGTTCTCGTTCGTGCGCTGGATCGCGGTGATGAGTTCGTCGTAGGTGAGGCCACGCTGGGCGAGCGCGACCGTATCGATCCGCACCTGCACTTCGGACTCACGGGCGCCGCGGATTCCGACCTCTTGCACGCCAGCGATGCGTTCGAAACGCGGCTTGAGGCGGCGCTCCATGAAGTCGTAGAGCTTGGTCGCGTCGTAGCTTGGCTCGGTCGCCGACAACCCGATCCAGGCGATGTAGTCGACGGACTCGGGGTCGATGCCCTCGACGCTCGGTTCGTCGACGCCGTCCGGATAGCCGGGCACCTCGGCGAGCTTCTGGTCCACCTCGGCCAACGCCACGTTGATGTCGGTGCCCGTGGCGAACTCGAGACGCACCTGGCCCCGGCCCGACTGGCTGATGCTGGTCATGGAGACGAGGTTCGACACCTCGCCGAGGAAGCGTTCCTGCTCCTCGATGACGTCGGACTCAATCTCGGCGGCCGATGCGTTCTCCCACTGGGTCGTCACCGACACGACCGCCGAATCAACGACCGGTGACATCTGGATCGGTACCGAGGTCATCGCCAGGACGCCCGCCATCACCGCGAGGATGACGGCGACGGCGACGGTGATCGGCTGCTTGACGGCGAGTTCGACGAGGCGGGCCATGGGTCACTCCGGGTTCCGGTGTCGTCGGGGCAAGCGGCAGGCTAAGACGAAGCGCCGCCGTTGGGCGGCGCTGGGGCGTATTTCAGCGTGTGGGATCGCGCACGGTGTCGGCGGTGAGGTGTTCGTGGATGATCTTCCAGCCGTCGTTCGTACGGCGGTAGACGTGCGTGCCGAACTGACGGAGACGGGAGGCGTCTGAGTAAGCCGGGTCTTCGCCGCCGGCGAAGACGAACGAGACCAGGGCCAGGTCGCCCTCGACGGTGACGTCGGCCGGGCGTTCCAGGGCGATCGACCAGCCGCGCATCGGCGCCATCATCGGCTCCCACTGCGCGGCGTAGGCGTCGAAGCTGGCGAGTTCGACGACGTCGCCGGCCACGTTGTCGAAGACCGTGATCGCCTGATTGCCTTGGGCATAGAGCGGCCGAAGGGTTTCGCCGGTCCATCGCGAGTCCCGCGGGCTCCAGCCTTCGACCCAGCGGTCTATCAGGGCTCGAAGTTCAGACTCGTCCATATTGCCCTCGGCCGCGCCCGGGGCGTAGCGCGGGTTCTGCCACGTCGCCTCGCCGTCCAGCACATTGTTGCCGGCCATCGGGCCCTTGAACTCGATGACGTTGCCGTCGGGGTCTTGGACGAAGCCGACGCGGACGCCCAGGGCCGGGAAATCGATGGGCCCGGAGAACGTCGGCACGCCGCGTTCGTTCATCGCGGCCAGCGTGGCGTCGACATCTTCCACGACGAAGCACAGGTGCGTGAAGCCGCGCTGGGCGAAGTGCTCAGCGAAGTCGGACGGTTTGGGTTGCTGCGAAGTCTTCTCGGAGGCGGCAGCCGAGACGAGTTCGATCATGAAGCCATTGCGTTGCAGGTAGGACAGGTCCGTGTCGTCCAGCCCGTCGACCGTCCAGGTGACCACGGGCCTGAACCCGAGTTTGTCGCGGTACCAGGCGTAGCTGGCCTCGAAGTCGATGGCGTGAACCATCACGTGGTCGACGCGCATCGAAGCGAGGGGGTCGGCCGCCGGGTTTGTAGCGGCGTGTGGCGACTCCGAGCCCTGGTCGGCGTGAGCCGATTGGAGCATCATGATCAGCGAAGCCACGATCGTGCCAGCGAAGGCGCGGCGAGTGCGAGTAAAGGCGATCATCTCGGGGGTCTTTCGTGGGAGGTTTGCGGGGCGTCCGGGCACGTGCGGCAAAGGCCGTGTCGGAGAGTCTTCTCCGACGCGACGGGTGGGGTGTTCGCTTCAATACTTGAGCGCGAGGCGGGTATCACCTTCGGGTTCGTCGATCAGCACGAGCGTAGCGCCCGGGCGCAGCCGTTCGTTCCCTTCGATGACGACCCGTTCGCCGGGCTCGACGTCGCCGCTCGCCAGCGCGACGCGGTTGCCGGTGGTGAACAGCACCCGGACGTCCCGGCGTTGCGCGGTTGTTTGCCCCGCCTCTTCGGTGGCGACGAACACATGCGCCCCCATCGCCGAACGGACGACCGCGTCCTTCGGCACCGTGACCCGCTCGACGGCCGGGCCCGCGGGCACCGACGCGGTCACCGACATGCCGGGGCTGAGCCGCCCCCGACGGTCATCGAGCTCGACGATCACGGGGAAAGTACGGGCGCGGGCATCGACCTCAGGCACCGGCCGCACTTCGGACGAACGGGAAATGCCCGCGACGGTCTGCACCTCGATCGTCAGCGACTCCCCGTCCGCGTTCAGCGCCGCGGCGAAGCGTTCCGGGACTTCGAGGCGCGCTTCAATCGTTCCCGTCGAGACCAAGGTCACCACAGGTTGGCCCGGGTCGACCCATTCCCCCGGCTCGACGTGTCGCCGGATCACGCGCCCGTCGAAGGGAGCGACCACGGTCAGGTCTTGGAGACGGATGCGGGCGAGTTCGGCCTGACGCGCGCTGGATTCGACTTGCCGCTGCGCCGAACGCAGCCGGGCCTCGGCGACGAGAACGGCCGTGCGGGCGTCGCGGTGTTCGCGGTCGGTCGCGGCGCCGCGGACCGCCAAGGCGTCCAGTGCGGCGAGGTCGCTTTGGGTTTGGATGAGTTCGGCCTCTCGCTCCGCCACTTGGGCCTGGTACGACGTGAACTCGGCTTCCGCTTCCGCCAGGCGCGCCTCGTGGCGGGCGTCGTCGATGGTGGCGACAACGGTGCCGGCAACGACGGTGTCGCCTTCATCGATCACAACGGTC
>JANQPR010000221.1 GCA_028285385.1 Phycisphaera sp. | reverse complement strand
CTTGCCCGCTCAGGAACTCGGCAGCAGTCTCCCAGCTATCGGGGTTGCGCTGCTGCAGGCGAAGGCCCACGAAGCCCTCGCGCAGTACGACGAGGCAGCGGGTCTGCTCCGACCGATCCGGGAACGGTTCCAACGCGATTCGAGTGCGTCCGTCGCGGAGCTCACCGCCGGCGCGGAGGTGATCGTGCTGCTCGCCCGGCTGGAGGGTCGGCCGGCGGCGGATTACCGGCTCGCGCTGCGCTTGCTCGAAGCCGCGATCGATGCCGACCCGCTGGCGTGGGAGCCGCGGCTGGTGCAGGCCCGACTGCTGGCGGACCACGACAACCGCGCGGACGCCGGCGCACTCCTGGATGAGGTGTTCGCGCTGAACCCGCGGTGCGTACCGGCGTGGGAGACGGCGGCGCGGTGGATGATCCGCAACGGCTTCGACCGGGGGGCCGGCGCCGCGATCGACCGGCTCGAGCACGCGGCCCCCACCCACCCGGCGGCCGCGCGGCTCCGCGTCCGGCGCGCGTTGCGTTCCGGCGACTTCGAGGGCGCGACCTCGGCCGCGCAGCGACTCGAAGCCCTCCAGCCGGACGCGCCGACCACGCTTGCGTTGCTCGCGGCCAACGCCGCACGATCGGGGGACTCCGAAACCGCTGACGAATACCTACGAAAGTCGGATGAAAAGCATCCGGAGCACCCCCGCGCGCCGCGGGCAATCGGTGAGGCGCTGAGGTGGGCGGAACTCCTGGAGGAGGCCGAGCCTTACCTGCGGGAGGCGATCCGGCGGCAGCCCAACGACGCCCAGCCGCGGTTGATGCTCGGCTCCATGCTGATGGAAGCGGGTCGGCTCGGCGCGGCGCGGGCCGAACTCGCCCAGGCGACCCGGCTCAACCCGTTCGACAGCGCGGCGGCCAACACGCTCGCGCTCGTCGAGCAGATGCTGACCTGGCCCACCATCGAGACGGAGAACTTTGTGATCCGTTACCCGCCCGGGCCCGACGCGGCACTCGCACGCGACATGCCCGAGGTGATGGAGCGGGTCTTCGACGAGCTGAGCGCCTTGTTCGATTACACGCCGGACCGCAAGACGCAGATCGACGTGATGCCTGACGTCGAGTCGTTCAACGTCCGCGTCGCGGGCCGGACCGAGATCGGGGTCCAGGGCATCCTCGCGGTGTGTACCGGCGACGTGATCGCGGTCTCACCGCCGCGTGTGGGGGCGTCGACCACCGGTGGGTACCACTGGGGCAACGTGCTCCGCCACGAGTACGTCCACGTCATCACGCACGACCTGAGCCAACGCCGGGTACCGCGGTGGTTCAACGAGGGCGTGGCTAAGTGGGCCGAGGAGTTACGCCGCACGTTCGACGACCAGACCATGCTCGCGCGGGCGTTGCACGAGGACCGCTTCATCCCGTTCGACCGGATCGCCGAAGCCTTCGGCACCGACCAGATCTACCTCGCGTACCTGCAGTCGGCGTGGATGGTCGACTTCCTCGTCGAACGGTGGGGCCAGGACGCGATCGCGTCGATGTTGTTGGCTTACGCCGACAAAGCCGACGACGCCGAAGCGTTGCGGAGGACCACCGGCATGGACGCCGAAGCATTCACCGCGGCGTTCAAGCGTTGGGCGATGAACCAGGTGAGGTCGTGGGGCCTACAGCCGGTCGAACAACCGGAAGCAATCGAATCTCTGCTGACCGGCGGAAGAGAGACACTGAGCCCCGACGAAGCCACGGCGCTGGCCCGGGCGGCACGGCGAGACCCGCGTGTCCTTCGACGGCTCGCCGAGTTGGCACTGGCCCAAAACAACACGGACGCCGAGCGCTACCTGCTGCGTTACGCGGTGGCTCGGCCGACAGACCCGTGGCCGCAGCGTCAACTCGCGGCGCTGGCGCTGCGAGACGGCGACACCGACGCGGCCCGCGGCGTCCTCGAATGGCTCGACCGACACGACCTCTCCGACCCCAGGTGGGCGGTGGAGTTGACCCGCCTCCACCGCGACGCGGGGGGCTTCGCGTCGGCCCTGCAGTCGGCCAAGAGTGCGCTGTTCCGCGAGCCCTACAACGCCGACCTGCGCGAACTCGCCGCCACCGTCGCACTACAGACCCGCGACCTCGACGAGGCGCGTCACCAACTCAAAGCCTTGACCTCCCTCGAACCCGACGAGCCCCGGCATCAAGAACGCCTGGACGCGCTGCGGCGCCTCGAATCCAACTGATCCCGGCGTCAACCGCTGCTCACGTCATTCTTCGTCGTCACCGAACAGGTCACGGATCGCGTCTGCCTGTTTCGACTCGGCCTGACGGTAACGAAGCAACGCCGAGAGCAACTCCGCGTCGGCCGGGCGGGTGAGTTTCAGGTTGCCGGGGTCGCCCTCAACCACGACGACCTCCTGCCCCATCGCCTCGACGAGCGCGGCGTCGTCCGTCACCGCCAACGATCCGTCCGTCTGCAACCGTGCATAGGCATCACGCAACAGTTCGGCCCGGAACACCTGCGGCGTCTGCACCGCGACAAGGTCAGCCCGGGGCACGGTCTCCGTCACCCTGCGCGGTTGATCGGCATGTGTCTCCGTCTCTTCGCCGAGGCCCAAGATGTCGTCGACCCGGTCGCGCGGCGACGCCTCGGCACGTTCCTCGACGCGCTTGAGCGTGTTGCTGACCGGCAGCCCGGGGATCACGGCATCGCACGTCTCGGCGGCGGCGAACACGCGGTCGATCACCGCTTTGGGCGTGACCGGACGGGCGGCATCGTGGACGGCGATATGCGTAACGGTCGCGTCGACACGCCCCATCGCCTTGGAAACGGTCTCCCATCGCTCCGCCTCGCCGCCGGGCACCACCTCAACCTGCAGAAACGACAACGCCTCGCCCCAGCGTGCCACAAACTCGCCGTGCCGCGCCGGGTCGACCGCAAGAACGATCTGACGCACCTCCGGCCGGCCGTGGAACAAATCGATCGCCCGCAGGAACACCGCCCGGCCTTCCAGTTCGAACTCTACCTTGCTCGCCGATGCGCTCGACCCCGCGGCGAAGCGTTCGCCCTTGCCGGCGGCGGGGAGGATGACGGCGCAATCGATCACGCCGTGAGCATACCGTGGCCGTACCGGGTTTATGCTGGCGCGGATGCGGGTTGAGGAGTTGACGCCGGAGTTGCTGCTGGAGGCGTACCGCGCCGGCGTGTTCCCGATGGCGCGGGGCCGGCGGAGCAGTCACGTCGATTGGTACTGCCCGGACCCCCGCGCGGTGTTGCCGCTCGATGACCGCTTCCGCGTGCGGCGGTCGCTGGCCAAGCGGGTGCGTCACGGCGGCTTCTGCATCACGTTCGATGCTTGTTTTGCCGAGGTGATCGCCGCGTGCGCCGAACCGCGCGAGGACGACGCGAACACCTGGATCTCGCAGGGGCTGCAGGCGGCGTACGTTGCCCTGCACGAACACAGCCACGCCCACAGCATCGAGGCGTGGCATGACAACGAACTCGTCGGCGGGCTTTACGGCGTCGCGGTCGGCGGGGCGTTCTGCGGCGAGTCGATGTTCAGCAGGGCCACCGACGCGTCGCAGGTCTGCCTGGTTCACCTTGTCAAGCACCTGCGTAAACGGGGCTTCACGCTGCTCGACACCCAGTTCGTCAACCCGCACCTCGAGCAGTTCGGCGTGGTCGAGATCCCGCGAGACGAATACCTTCGCCGGCTTGCCCTGGCCATCGATGCCGACGTCGATTGGTCGATGCCGTCCACCGACGGCTGACTCAAGGCAGGTTGAGCACCTGACCTTCGCGGATCCGGTCGGGGTTCGTGATCGACGGGTTGGCCGCGACGATGGCGTGCATGCGTTGGCCGTCGCCGTAGACGCGCTGCGCGATCGACCACAGCGTGTCGCCCTTCTGCACCTGGTACGTGCCGCCGGCGGTCGCGGTCGGCGTCGGCGAGACAGAGAAGACCGGGTCAGCCTCGACGGGCGGCTGGGCGGCGGTCGGCGGCGCGTTCAGCACGCCGGGCGAAGCAAACGGGTCGGACTCGGCCGGCGTCGCAATGGGCGCGGGGTACAGGTCGTCCACGGGGCGGAAGGCAGAGTCGTCGGACGACGTGCTGCGACAACCGACAACGGACACGCCGACGATCAGAACCACGACCGCCGGTAACCGAACGATGACGCCTTGGTGAATGAGCAGCATGCCGGCGTTGTACCGGGGCGTCTCCGGCACCGCAACACACACTGTCCGCGAAACGCCCTCCGCTAAGCGTCCGACGGCATCGGCCCCGGCAGGATCGGCGGGATCGGCACGCCCATCGCCTCGACCACCACGCGCAGCAGCTCGGCCTCGTTGCCAGTGACTTCGTCGTCAACGCTCACGCACCGGACGCACGCCCGAACCACGTCACGCTTCAAGGCCGGCGTCAGCGTCGCCAACTCATCCAACGCATCGGACACCGCCCGGAGGTCGACCTGCGGCAGCCCGCCCTCGGCCTGCGCCGCCAGTGCGGGCAAGTCGCGCACGGCTCCCCGCCACGCCGCGGCCGCCGCCTGTTCGTCTCGGCCGTGCCCGACTCGAGCGAGCATCGCCAGCACGGAAGAGACCTCGTCCTTCAGGGGTTCGATCCTGTGGTGCTTGACGCGGTCCGCCGCGTCGCGTTCGAACCGCGCCCCGACGTGCCGAGCGATCACACGCCGCAGCGCCCACTCGAACAGATCGACCCGGTCGTCGGCGGCGATCAGCGCCTCGACGACCCGCACGAACTTGCGGTAGTCGGGCTGGGCCATCCGCGCTAACGACGGCACGGCGAGGTCGAGCGCCGGCAGCTTCAGAGACCGGTCCATCGCGAGCACAATGTTCGCAAGCTGCGCGGCCGAGCGGGCCGCGGCGACGGGGGCGTGCTTGGCGAGCGTGTCGAGTTGTGCCTTCTGCACCTCCGGCCGAGCGTCGAACAGCAGCGCGTACACCAACGCCTGCGCCTCGACCGGCCGGTGCGCCGCCGCCGCGACCTCCGCCGGCAGTGCCTTCAGCAGCTTCCGAGCGTGTTCGATGTGAGCCTGATCGAGCCGGCCGACCGAGGCGAGCACCCGGTCCGCCGGCTCGATCAGG
>JANQPR010000055.1 GCA_028285385.1 Phycisphaera sp. | reverse complement strand
GGGGCGTCCGACATCGCGGCGGCACTATAAACGGCCACACGGCGTAGGGTTGCGTAACGCCTGCTTCATCGCCGGGGGTCCCGGAATCGCCGTTCCCCTCATTCGGATTCCTTGGGCTGCGACGCCGGGGTCTCTAAACTGCGAAGCATGAATCCGGCAGAGATAGCGATCGCGATCGCGGTGGGCGTGGGGTTGGCGGCGGCGTGCGGCTTCCGCGTGTTCGTGCCGTTGTTCGTCGTGGCGGTGGCGCACCGCGCGGGGTATTCGCCGCCGGGGGCGTCTTTTGTCGGCTTCGACTGGCTGAGCTCGGACATCGCGTTGGTCGTGCTGGGCGTCGCCACCGCGGCGGAAGTCGGGGCCTACTACATCCCGTGGGTCGACAACCTGCTCGACACGATCACGACACCCGCGGCGACCATTGCCGGCACGGTGATGATGATGGGCGTGCTGGACGGCGCGCCCGAGCCGATCCAATGGGGCGTCGGGCTGCTCGGCGGCGGTGGCACGGCCCTCACCGTGCAGGGCGTCAGCGTGCTCACCCGCGGGGCGTCCACGGTCGCCACGGCCGGGTTCGGCAACCCCCTCGTCTCCACCACGGAAAACGTCGGGTCGACACTGCTGTCGATCCTTGCCGTGATCATCGGCCCGATCGTCGTGGTTGCGGTGGTGGTGGGGCTGTTCCTGCTTTTGCGGAAACTCACCCGATTGCGGCGGCGTGGGGCGGACCCGGCGATGGTCGCCGCACTCGCGGACACGGGGCCCTCGGGTAGTGAAGAAGCCGGTGATACCCCCGAGGTAACGACGGGCGAACTCGCGCTGAGCGACACCACGCCGTGGAAGGCTCAGCGTGCGAGCCGACGGCGGATGTCGCCGATGCTGCGCGGCAAGGGCGTGGTCGGCCTTCGGGCCAAGCCCGGGGGCTAGTCGGGTGTTCCTCGGGGTGAGTCCGGGCGGCGCAAGCGGATGTGTTCGCCGACACCCGGAATATCAAAGACGCCTGAGTCCTCCACCCAGCCATCGCGTCGGTAAATCGACGCCGCCTCGACGCGGGCGTTGCACCAGACGAGTGCATCGGCCGGTAGGTGGTCGTTGATCGCGTTGAGCAACGCCCGCCCGACACCGCGCCGTCGGGTCGCCGCGTCCACGGCCATCCCGCGCAGCTGAAACACCGGTCGCGTTCCGAGCGGCGCAGCCGGCAGGAGGCTCAAGACCCCGACCATCGACCGCTCGCGGTCGAACGCCGCGAGGTGGATCGCGGTACGGTTGTCGTCGCCATCAAAACACGCCGCGTGTGCCGGCAGCCCGGGCCGCAGCACGCGGCGGCGCAGCGGTCGGACGCCCTCCACGGTCACCCGCGGCACGTCCCAGTTGCCTTCCACCTCAGTACCCCAGCCCGAGTCGTTGCCGCATCGCGCGTTGCAACTCGGCCTGGGCAACCGAGTCCTCCCGCGTCACGAACGGCTCACGCTTCCCCGCCACCACATCCGCGAACGCGTCGGCCTCCATCGCGTACAGCGCCGAAGGCGCATCGACCGTGATACGCCGCGCCTCGGCCGGGCCGCCGTTTCCTGATCGCTTCTGGTCCATCTTCGGCGGGGTCTGGCCACGCACCACGAACGCCGCGTCTTTCACCGGCGGCTTCCACGGCACGGGCAGATCGATGAAGCCCTCCGTCCCGCCCAGGTGCAGCACGTTGTCCGCCTGCGCGGTCATGCCGCAGGTAAACGTCGCCACCACCCGCCCGCCGTCGAACCGCAAAACGCCGGCCGCGTAGTCGTCGACGTCGCGCTCGTGCAGGTGCCCAACCACCTCGAACGACTCGGGCTCACAACCCGCGAGCAGCCGGGCGTAGCTGGTGCAGTACCCCCCGATGTCCATAAGCGCGCCCCCGCCGAGCGCCGGGTCGAAGCGGATGTTGCCGTCGACTCGCGACGTGGCGTAGCAGAAGCTCGCGCGGATTAGCCGGAGCTCGCCGATGACGCCCGAACGGACGGCAGCGCACACCGCCGAGGTCAGCGGGTGGGTGCGGTACATGTACCCCTCGACCAGCGTGCGCCCGTTGGCTTTCGCGGCATCGAACATCGCGTCCGCTTGCTCTGCGTTCATCGCCAGTGGCTTCTCGCAGAGCACGTGCTTGCCTGCTTCGAGCGCGCGGACCGTCCACTCCGGGTGCAACGCGTTGGGCAGCGTCAGGTACACCGCGTCAACCGTGTCGTCGCGCAGGAGCGCTTCGTAGCCGCCGTGCACGGTGCCGACGCCGTGTTTGCTGGCAAACGCGTCCGCCGTGTCGCCCGACCGAGACCCCACGGCCGTGACGACGCTGCGCTGCGCCGTGGCCATGTCCGCCGCAAACTGCCCGGCGATGTTGCCCGCGCCGAGGATCCCGAACCGCAACGGGCTAGCGTCGCGGGTCGGCGTTGCGGTCGGCTCGCTCATGCCCGGAGGGTACACTCCGGCGATGCGTCAGCACCAACCTCGGCGTTCGGTCTCATCTACGGTCGTGTTGGCCCTGCTGTTCAGCGTGGCCCCGACGCTGCCCGCGTGCGCCGCGACGCCGGACAGCGAGCCGACAACGATGCCGATCGACCCCGCCTTCACCTCGCCGTTCCCGGACGAGCCAGCGATCGACGTCCTCGCCGACGGCTACCGGTTCACCGAGGGGCCCGCGGTCGCGCCCGACGGATCGGTCTACTTCTCCGACATCCCGAACAACGCCATCCACCGCTACGACCCCGCGACCGGCAACACCGCTGTGTTCAGCGACGACAGCGGCGGCTCCAACGGCCTGCTGTTCCTGCCCGACGGCCGGCTGCTCGTGTGCGAAGACCGCGACACTCGGCAGGTTTGGTTTTGGCGTTTGACCGGCGACGCCGAAGGGGGTTACGCCCGCGAGGCGGTCGTGCCCGGCAAGTTCAACGGGCCCAACGACGCGGCGGTCCACCCCTCGGGCGGCTTCGCGTTTTTCACGGACCCGCTCTACGGCCGACGCGAGAACCCGGTGGGCTTCGAGGGCGTGTACCGCGTGAACCTGCGCATCGCGACGCGTTCGATCCCGGCTCAGCACCCCGTCCAGCCGGTCATCAAGGACCTCGTCCGCCCCAACGGCATCGGCATCTCGCCCGACGGCGACACGCTCTACGTCAACGACAACGGCGCGAAGCTCGTGATGGCGTACCCCATAGACGACGCCGGCGAGCTCGGCGAAGGCAGACTCTTCCACAACCTGGACGATCTCGGCGGGCCGGACGGCATGTGTGTCGATGCCCACGGCCGTGTATATGTCGCGATCTACGACCGCGGCATCCTCGTGCTCTCTCCCGACGGAGAACAACGCCTCGCCTTCCTGCCCACGGGGCCCCAGACGACGAACTGCACGCTCAGCACTGACGGCAAGACCCTGTACGTCACCGCGGAGAAGTCGCTGAAGCGCGTCCGGCTGGAGGATTGAACCGCTGCGGTCACGTCTTTGCCGTTGCGTCTCGCTCCGCCTTCGCCAGCCGCTCGTTCTCGACCTGCTTGCGGTGGTGTTGGCGTGCCGCTTCGGGAGCGAACTTGGTGGCCAGCCACAACAGCACCGCCGACACGACGGCGTCGTCGATCCAGCCCAGCACCGGCACGAAGTCGAAGTCGAACGGCACGACGATGTACGCCAGGGCCAGCGCCCCGAACAACGCCTTCGCCCACACCGGCGTGTCGGCCGAACGGAACACCCGCCACACCGACCGCGCCCATGCGATCCAGCCGAGCTTTGCCGCGGCTTGCTTCACGACGAAAGCGTAGCGCCCCAAGGGCAACGACGCTTTGATTTGACTCCGGCCCGGGGCGGTGTACCTTGTTGCGCTCGACGGCCAGGTAGCTCAGTTGGTAGAGCACGGCATTGAAAATGCCGGTGTCCCCGGTTCAAGTCCGGGTCTGGCCACTTTCAACAACTCACCTTTCTTCGGCTGAAAGCGGCACTTACGCACGCTTCGCCCCACCGGGCAGCAGTCGCACCCCTTGATCGCCCTGCGGTAGTCAACACCGCAGGCATGAAGCGCACTGAAATGGCCCTGTCGTCGGCGGTGTCACCGTCAGCAGAGACGGCGTCACGCTCAACGCCGGGCCCGCCCTGGACACCTTTATCTGCTCGCCGCGACCACGCCAACCGGTGGCTACGACAACTTGGCCGACCGCACCCGGATCGCCGGGCCATCATGCGCGAGATCAAATCGCACGACCACCTGCTCAACTGGCAAGGCACCGACGACCGCGCCGCGGGCGGTAAGCGTGAGCGGAGAGGACAAGGGACAGTGGTTCAAGGCCAGATCATCTCTCTTTCGATTTGCCGGGCTGTCAGGACTCTACCTTGCGGATGTATGCGACTCTCGGCTTGTTGCCGAGCAAGTTGACGACGGCGGGAGCGCGAGACGCTATGCGCGGGCTGCGGATGGTGACGCGCTGGGTTGGCTTGACACCCGTGCTAGTCTGGAGCGTCAAGTAGGAGTCATCCGTTGCCGTTTCGCTCTGTGCCTGCGATAGCCTGCTGCCTGTTTGTATTCGCCGCCATGGCCGATCAGTTCAACCTGTCACGGGGCTACTGCGAACTGTCTACCGGCTCGGGCTCCGTCCTCAAGCAGCAGTTTCACGACCTCATCGACGACCACACGGTAGTCAGCTATGGCGACGCGCGGACGCGGCTGCCGTACGCAGACCAAGACCCCGGCCACCCCGACGCGACCCTGCTCGTCTACGACCGCGTGTTGCAGACCACTCCAACGGGCTAACGCCCGGCGAGCGGATACTAGTCTCTCTGTCTCGACAGCCTGCGGAGAAAGGCACCATGCAAACTCGCCTACCCCTGATTGCTCTGACATTCGTCGGCGCGGCCCCTGTGATGGGGACGCTACCCGCCTACAACCCGATCGACTCGACGATCCCGACCTCGTCGCTATCTGCCGAGTTGGTCGACGTGATCCGCATCCCCAACAGCGGCGGGGCATTCCCCCGGCTGGAGTACATGACTTACGCCCCCGACGGCACCGACGACCTGTACGTCGCCGACCAGCGCGGCCGGATCTACCGCTTTCAGCCCGGTGATCTACAGGCGGAGACCTTCCTTGACGTCGGCGTTGCCCCACAGTTCAACTTCGCCAGTCAGCGCGGTGTCCGTGGCTTTGCCTTCCACCCCGATTACGCCACTCCCGGCGCAGCCGGCGAAGGCAAGTTTTTCGTGGCCTACTCCGCGGACGCCACGGGCACCCCCGACTTCCCCGTTCCTGTCGGCGCGAATAACAACCACCACTCCGTTGTTGCCGAGTACACGCTGGGTGCCAACGGCTTGATCGACCCCAACTCACGGCGCGACATCATGCGCATTGCCCAGCCGTTCGGTGACCACAACATCGGCAACATTGCCTTCAATCCCACTGTCGCGCCCGGCTCCGACGACTACGACAACCTTTACATCGCTTTGGGCGACGGCGGCAACGTCTTCCCCGCCATCCCCACCGACCCGTTCAACACCGGGCAGGACCTCGGCTCGCCGCTGGGCTCGATCTTGCGTATCGACCCGCTCCAAAACGGGGACAACGCTTACACCGTGCCCGACAACCCGTTCAACGACACCCCCGGCGCTCTCGACGAGATCTGGGCCTACGGCCTCCGCAACCCGCACAACATCACCTGGGACCTCGGCGGCGACCACAAGATGCTCATCGCCGACATCGGCCAGGACAGCGCCGAAGAGATCAACCTTGGTGCCGCCGGCGCGAACTACGGCTGGGATGTCCGCGAGGGCACGTTCGACGTAGTAATCGCCAACACGGCCCCCAGCATCGTTGACACCTTGCCTGCCAACCACGCCACCGATGAGTTCACCTACCCCGTCGCCCAGTACGACCATGACTGGGACAACAACAACACCCGTGACGGATTATTCGCCGTCGCCGGCGGTCAGGTCTACCGAGACGCCGCCCTGTCCGACTTCCAGGGCAAGTACATCTTCGGCGACTTCAGCGACGGTCAGGAGAGCCCGATCCTGATCGTCAACGTCGACGACCTCGTGCAGCGGGACGATTTCTCCGACTTAGGGTCGCTCAGCGGCGGCTTCATCGCCCCGCTCGAGGAGTTGACCATCACCCGTGATGGCGTCCCCACGACACTGCGGCAGATCATCCGCGACGCCTCGGGGAATCAGAATCAGGGCCGGACCGACATGCGCTTCGCGGTGGACCGTGACGGCGGGGTGTTCATCCTCAACAAACGTGACGGCTGGATCAGGAAGCTGCTCCCTGGTCCACGCGAAGACACCGACTTCAACTTCTCCGGCTTCAGCGACGCCGCGGACATCGACGCCCTCTACGCCGCGTTCGGCAACGTCAGCATCAACACCGCGATCTTCAACCTCGACGACACCGGCCCGAGCGCGAACGTCGTTGACGATGCCGACTTGCTTTTCTGGCTCGCCCTGACCGGCAACGTGATCGGCGACGCCAATCTCAACGGCCAGGTCGAACAGGGTGACCTCGACGCCGTGCTTCAGAACTGGGGCTCGACGTCTGCCGCCAACCCGCAACTGGGCTGGGCCACCGGCGACCTCGATGGCAACGGCCTCGTTGGGCAGGGCGACCTCGATCGCGTTCTGCAGAACTGGGGCTCCACCGCCGCAGCAGACTTCCGCGGCACCAATCTGCCCGAGCCGTCTGGGCTGGCTCTGCTTGCGGTAACGCTGCTCCGCCGACGACCGCGCCCGTCCTACGGGCGGTAAGCGTGTCAGGCGACGGCAGGGGGCAGTGGTTCAAGGCCACGGGGGAGACGCGGTTTGAGGCGGTGGTGTGAATGGCGGGGATGCTCGGGTTTAAGGACTAACCCGCGGTGGACAGCCGCGGTGCGTTTCCGGTGCACGCTTGGCGCAACTTGACCGTCTCAACGACCCGTGCGCAATACCAGTGTCCCATCTACAAGCCCCGCGTCTTATCGAACTCTTGAACGAAGCGGATAGAGGACTGGAATGCCTTGCAGCGCGGAGTGCAGCCTCGCCGGGGTCCGTCACGCGTTTATTGAGAGGAGCCCATCGACGAAGTCTTCGGTCATGCAGTAAAGGCAGAAGCCGTGCCCGTCACGTAACGCGACGACTTAGCCCTCGTTTTCGAGCACCTACATCTTGTGGAGCAGGTCGGGATGGTCATCGCCGTACGCGCTCGGTTAACGGTAATACCTTTCGCCCGTTCCCCTTATTCAACGACTGGCCTCCTTGAGGCCCACGCCCTGACCGATCGACGCATCCGCCTTAGGAAGGCTCTGGATAGCCTGTACTGCCGTGTAACGCTTGCCTCTTGCCATGCCTGACCACCTTCCGTGAAACCTAACTTCAGCGTTTAGAACCCGAAACTTGGCCGAGGCGAGGTGCAGGTCAGCCCGTTGGAACCAGGAACGCGGATGTATCTGGTTGACTGTTTCCTGAGCTCAATATTCGTTTCCGAACAGCACGTGAATGATTTGGCTGATTTTGTACAGAGATGTCTCTTTTTTTTCTTGATGGACTAGAAACGTCTTGTCTCATCGTCCGCGCGTCTTTACGGTGAGTCCATTGATGGGTTGAACCTCAGGGGGCATTCCCAGGGGACTGACATGTCCGGGCTCCGGGTCACATTTTCGCAGGGGACACAAAATGC
>JANQPR010000216.1 GCA_028285385.1 Phycisphaera sp. | reverse complement strand
TGATACGGCCGGCCCCCACGCGACCGCCGCGCCCCACCCACGCCCCCTCCGCGTGTCGTCCGCACTCATGGGGGAGCTCCGGGGTGACTTCCGGGGGGGTATGTGTATAGGACGTATCTCGGCCCCGCCGGTTCACGCCAGGCCGCGCTCCGCCCCCCAGAACCTCGTCCCCGCTCGGCCGATATCTTCGCGTCCCATGCCGACCCCCACGCCCGCCACGACCAAGACCTTCGCCACCCCCGCCAAGCTCCGTCAGTGGCTCAAGACCCACCACGCCAAGCGCGACGAGCTCTGGGTCCACCTCCACAAGGCCCACACCGACAAGCCCAGCGTCACCTGGAACGACATCGTCCTCGAAACCCTCTGCTTCGGTTGGATCGACGGCGTCAAGAAATCCCTCGGCCCCGACGCCTACCTCCAACGCATCACCCCCCGCAAGCCCCGCAGCGCCTGGTCCCAACGCAACCGCGAGCACGCCGAACGCCTGATCAAAGAGGGCCGCATGCAACCCGCGGGACTAAAACAAGTCGAGGAAGCCAAGAAGGACGGCCGCTGGAAGAACGCCTACGCCCCGGCGAGCGAGATGAAGATCCCGCAAGATTTTCTGGACGCCGTCGCCAAGCACAAGAAGGCTCAGGCCACCCTCGACGCCTGCAACAAGACGAACCGCTACGCCATCGCCTACGGCCTCACCACCGCCAAACGCCCCGACACCGTGCAGCGCCGCTTCGACAAGTTCTTTAACCAACTCAAGAAGGGCGACAAGCCCGACTTCGGCTTCAAGAAGAAGTGAACCCCACTTCCACCGCCTCGACGTCCGCCGCGTCCCCGAGCCTGTTACCGCCACGCTGCTCGGCCTTGTCGCCCTAGCCCGTCGTCGGGGTCGTCGTTGAAGCAGCACCTGCGCGGCGAGCGGCGGGGGCGGTGCCCCTGCACCCCCGGAGTCTCGCCTCCCGCTCCGCAGCCGTCGACCCCGCCCGCTCGCCCCGCCCCGTCACCCCCGCACGACCCGGTACCGCACCCGCAGCGCATCTTCGTTCAACGGCGTCGTCTCCAACAACTTCAACGCCGTCACGTCCAGCTCCTCCCCGAACAACGGCACGCCCGAGCCGAACACCGCCGGCTGCAGGTCCAGCACCACCTCGTCCACCAGCCCCGCCGCCATGAACGCGTGGTACACCGCCCGCCCGCCGCCCACGATCGCCTCCTCCACCCCCGCCGCCGCCAGCGTCGCCAACGCCTCCGCCGGCGACCCCGCGCGTTTCCAATCCGCCACGTCCGCCTCCCGCGACGACAGCACCCGCTTGTGCGGCAGCGTCACCGCGTCCGCCATCCCGAACTCGACGATCTGCTCCACCGACGCCCGGCCCGCGATCACCCCGCCGGCCCCGCCCCCCGCCTGGTTCGCCCGCGCGCACCAGTCCGGCCACGCCGCCTCGGGGAAACTCGGCACCCCCGACGCGTCCGCAATGAACCCATCCATCGACACCGACGCCAACAACGTCGTCTTCATCTTCAACTCCCAGGAACGGGTGGACCCCAAAGCCAGGCCGTGCGAACACGAGTTGTACCAGCCGCCGCGCCCTCGACTAGGCCCATCCTGCTCGGCCGCGCCCGGGTCGCGCGCACCGACCGGCCGTGCCGCCCCGCGCTGCAGCGCAAGCCCCGGCCTGTTCGATCAATCCATTCCCCCACCTACGCCTCGACATTCCTCGACCCAGCTGCGAGAATGCAGACTTCACATGTCCGGGTCATGGAGACGGTTCGATGACTCGGCGACGCTGCGGGTGGCTGGCCCTAGCCACGGTGACCACCTTCTCTCCCACGGCCGTGGGAGACCCGTGGGGCCCGCCTACGGGTTACTACGACGCGGCCGTGGGCACCGGGGCCGCGCTCGAAGCTCAGCTCGCGGCGATCATGGCGGCCGACCAGATACAGCGGGCTTACGGCGACTTCCGGCAGAGCGCGGCGATCACCGACGCGGACCCCGACACGCCGGGCCACCTCCTGACCGTGTACGACCGCACCAGCGTCCCCGCAGCCTGGGACGCCGGCCGCACCTGGAACCGCGAACACGTCTGGCCTCAGTCGCTGCAACCCGGCTCGGCCTCCAACTCGACCCGCGGGCACCTCGGCGACCCGCACGCCCTGCGCCCCGCCGTCCCGGGCATCAACGCCTCTCGCAGCAACAAGCCGTTCGCCTTCGCCGACACCGTCGGCGGCTTCGGCCCCGTGGCCGACGGCTTCTACTTCCCCGGCGACGCCGACAAGGGCGACATCGCCCGCCAGCTCTTCTACTCCGACACCCTCTACGGCACCGCGCTGGGCATCGGGCTCAGCACCGGCGACCCCGGCGAGAACCAGATGGGCGACCTGCGCGCGCTGCTAGCCTGGCACCGCGACGACCCGCCGGACGACTTCGAGCGCCGCCGGAACCACACGATCTACAGCCCCGCCGACAACCCCGACTACCACACCCTCAACCGCAACGCCTACATCGACCACCCGGAGTTCGCCTACCACGTCTTCGCCCGGGCCGGCGACGCGACGCTCGACTTCGCCATCGACCAAACCGACCTCGACGCCGTCCTCTCCGGGTGGGGCGCCCCCGGGGGATGGACCGACGGCGACTTCAATCGCACCGGCGGCCTCGAACAAGGCGACCTCGACGCCGTGCTTCAGAACTGGGGTAACACCAGCGCCCCCGACTTCACCGGCACACTTCCGGCGGCGGTCCCCGAACCCGTCACCGCCGCGCTGCTCGGCCTTGCCGCCTCCGCCCGTCGTCGTCGTCGTCGATGACCCGCGCCTGCGCGGCGAGCGACCGCGGCGGCACACCTGCACCCGGAACAACTTTACGCCTCATCCACCACCGCCCGACGCACGACGTGCCGCAGGTGTTCGGCGTACTTGCCGGCGTCCGCGTCGCTCAGCGTTTCGCCGCCACTTCCGGGGGCGCGGTTCGCGTTCTTGTAGAACGACTTGGGGTTCAACACCCACCCCCGGAAACCCCGCCCCCTCCCGTACGAACCGCGGCATTGTCGAACAGTTTTCGGTTGGTCGCACTTTTGTCTTGACCTGCCAATCTCGCCCACTCAATATGGGTAGACCGGTAGTTTCTGCCAATGATTTGTATCCGCGCGGGTCACCGCTACCGCCAACGACGCAAGGCAAGAATGACGATCACAGGCCACGCCCGTTCGGCGAGTTACATATCGAGCCTCGTCGCCGCCATCGCGATAACGCCCTTGGGGGCCCGCGCCAACACCCATCAGTGGTCAATCGAGACCGTCCTCAATCCGGGTGGCACGCACACGACGTTTTCATTCGATGCAGAAGACAACCCGGCGATCGCAGCGGTCGGGTTCAACCCGCTCGGCTTTGCGCTCGCCCGCCGTGCGGATGGTCAGTGGTCCACCGAAAGGATCGCGCAAAAGGGTGGTGCGTTTGCCTCGATGCATCTCGACAACGGTAGTCCGTGGTATCAATCGTGGAGCCATGCCAGGAGACTGTTCGGATGTTTAGTAAAAGAGCGTGTTGCTTCCGTATTTACTTGAGTTGGGCACTCTCCGTAGCCGTGCTGTGCCCTGGGTACGCCATCGCGTCCGAAATGAAGGCAAGAGAGCGAGAACTACAGGCGGCGGTTGAAAAAGTTTGGCCCGCGGTCGTTATGTTGCGCTGGGAGAAGCCAGGTGTTTCCGCAACTTCGGGGGTTGTTTTCGACGAATCGGGTCTCGTGTTGACGCACGGGCATCACGGCCAAGAATCTCGGGAGAAACTTGAGGTTGTTTTTCCGGATGGGACAACGGCTTCCGCCCGGTTGGAAACAGTGTTTGATACCTATGTCAGCGATTGGTCGGTGATCAAGATTACCGATCCCGGGGTGTGGCCGGCGGCCAAGTTGTGTGACGGACCATCGCCGGACGAGCAGGATCGCTGCTTCCACATCGGATACGGCGGCGACTTGGACATAATGATGAACCCCGATGATGCAGATCGGTCTGTTGCCATCGAGCCGACGCTGCGGATCGGTCAGGTCTTAGCGGTAGGAGAGCGCGGGATCTATGCAGACTGCGAAACGGTGGCCGGTGATTCGGGCGGGCCTTTGTTCAATCTCCGTGGCGAGATATTGGGGATCGCGAATCAGCCCAAATACTGGTGCGTCCCGCAGAAAACCCTCGAGCCCGACTTAGCCTTCGGCGTCGTAGAGGTCGAGCAGGAGAAACGTGATCTAGGCTTCACGGGCAAGGATCGTCGACAGCTTGATCCGCATCGCGGCCTGGATGCCGAAGCGTTCGAGCGGCTGACGGATCAAGCCAGACAAGCCACGGTTGATGTGTTCGTTGGTGATCTTCAGGTGGGCTGCGGCTTGGCCGTACGGCCCAGCGGGGCGATTGTCACTAAACGCTCGTTGGTCTTGCTAGCGAATGGTCGGCCACGGGGGTCGATTTCCTGCCGCCTAGGGGACGGGAATCTGGTGGATGCCGAGGTACTCGGCGACTCGTATGAAGACGACCTAGCGTTGTTGTATGTTGAAGCAGACCGCATCACGGCGGCGACGCTGGACGATTCATCTTCGCCCGAACTCGGGGGCTTCGTCGTGGCGGTCGCGGGTAGCGACGGGACGTTGGTGCCCGGGGTCGTCAGCGTAACCCGTGCCTATAACCTGCCGCCCGAGCGGGGTGACCTCGGTGCGTTTCTCGTCGCCCCTCATCAAGATGGCGTGCAGATCAAACTTCCTGAATGGCTGGCTAAGGAGGGAGAAAAGCGTAATGAAGCCAATCCGTTGGCGTGGTACACATACGGAGAACTCGAGGCAGGCGACGTGATCACCTACGTCAATGGCGTCCGCATCCGCACGGTTGACGACTACATAAAGTCTATCTCGCGTGCTTCATCAGTTGCCCCGGTTGCCGGTGATCTGTTTGAGCTAACCCTGAAGGACGGCGACGGTACAAGAACAACCCTATTCCCTGCCCAGCCAACCTACCGCCGAGCCTTGGAGAACTGGGGGCCGCCGAGTCACCGTCGCACCGGGTTCAGAGAGGTCTTTTCGCACGACGCTTTAGTCACACGCGACCGGTGTGGCGGCCCGTTGATCAACTCCCGGGGGAACATCATTGGCATCAACATCGCACGTTACCATCAGCATCAGACACTCGCGATCCCTAGCCAACGCATACGTGAGTTTGTTGACGCCTCTCTCTCGGAGATCAACGAGCACGATTGATGCTCGGGTTGGCTTCCTCATTTTCCGCAAGATGTACCGAGGCTCATGCCAGTAGTTGCTCTCTTTGATAGATATGAGCAGCCGACTGTTTTTAGGCAGTTCAACTCGTTATTGTGCTGGCGAGAGAATCGATTGTCGGCGGCCCATGAAAAAACAATGAGTAGCCCCCCCAACCACTAGCAAGCGGTGGCAGACTTGCGAGGTCTATGGGATTGGTGGAGTGTCTCTGCCAATGCCCGAGCCTGGGCTCTGGCTTCACGCCTCAATCTTCTTGATTGTTTTTGTGAAGGCATAGCTACCTTGGATTCTTGGACACCGGAAAGGCATGGGCCGAGAGCCCAGTTTAGTATTCCCATGCTCGCGAACCGAGACTTCTCCAACTCCTCGAACGAGTTGGCCGCGGACCCGCAAATGCATCTTCATCACGCGTCCAACATCTTCCAGCGTGAAGACCTGCCCATCAGCCTGACCGGCCACGTCTCGGTCACCGCCTGCTGCTCGCGCTGACCCCCGAACGACTCGACCGCGACCTCGTACCGCCGCACCGCCGCCAAGGCCGTCGGCGAACTCGAAGAACTCAAGGCCTCGCTCTAACCGCCCGCCGTCCGACAGCCAGACCCCGTGGCGGTGACAAGGCCCCGCCCCTGCGCGGCGAGCGGCAGGGGTCGCACCCCTGCACCCCCCGGAAACGCTGCCCCCGGAAACGCTGCCCCCGGAAGCGTCGCACTCCCGCCGCCAACCCCAACCCATCCCTCTCATCCACCGAGGCCACCCCATGCCCATCCCCTCCCGCATCCAGCCCGCCAAGGTCGCCGCCGCCGACTGGCACACCCTCGGCCCCGCCCGCCAGGGCCTGCTCGAGGGCGCCGCCCTCGGCACCGGCGTCACCCTCATCCACTACGCCACCGACACCGTCGGCGAGGGCCCCACCCTCCACGTCCACCCCTACGACGAGCTCTTCACCGTCCAACAGGGCCGCGCCCGCTTCACCGTCGGCGACGACACCATCGACGCCGAGGCCGGCGACGTCGTGCTCGGCCCCGCCAACGTCCCCCACGGCTACCAGAACCTCGGCCCCGGCCGGCTCGACACGCTCGACATCCACCTCAGCCCGCAGTGGGTCCAATACAACCTCGCCGACGCCTGGGACCCGTCAAGCGTCCGCCTCTCCGCCGAATCCAAAGTCCAGACACCCCCGCCAACCGACGCCCCCTGACCCAACCCCGCACGCCACGCGTTCGTCAAAACGCATCCGCCTGCGCGGCGAGCGGCAAGGGCCGTGCCCCTGCACCCCCGTGAGTTCACCGGGCCCGACGGCGCTGCGCCAGCAAACCAAGTCCCGCCAAAACCCCGACCCCGGCGGGCTCGGGCACTGCAACGCCCCGGAAACCCGGCACACTCGTGCTCCCCCAGTTCTGCAGCACCAGGTCCAGGTCGCCCTGCTCCACCGACGCCCGCCGGCAACACCTCGAGTTGTTCCCGCTGTTCCGCGCGGTGTTGACGCTGGCGGTGAACCCGGTGGTGATCAAGGCCGCGCTGCAACTGGCGGGCAAAGACACGGGTGAACTGCGGCTGTGCGAGATGCCCGCCGAGGACCGCGCGGCGCTGAAGGCGTTGCTGAAACGGCACGTCCCCGACGCCGTTGCGGAGTCTTGATCCGAGGTTGGCGGTGCAGGACGCCGACGACCCGTCGGGTGGGGGAAAGCCCGCCTCGCCACGGACGGGGTGTCTCGGTAGCCTGCGGCGCCTCGGCGGGGGATTCGCCGATGGTCTGACACGCGTCTCACGGAGTCCATCTCATGTTTCGAGTTTCCTATCTTCATCCGGCCCGGTTGCTTCAACTCGTCCTGGCCATCGCCGGGATCGTCGCGGTGGTGTCGCTCAGTCATGTGGCCACCGCGGAGAACAAGCCCGCCACGACGCAGCCGGCCCCCGACCCCGCGGGCGCCGCCGCCTTCCACCTCTCGACGCCGATCGTCAAGGAGGTCGCGCCGGGCTGGACGTTCGTCTTCGCCGAGACGCAGGCTGACCCCGCGAACATGATGGCCGGCATCGGCGCCGCGTTTGGTCCGTTCATGGCCCACCTGGAAGCGTCCGGCACCACGCCGTTCGGCCCCGTGCTGTTCACCTACCGCCAGAACCAACCCGACGACACGCACGACGACCCGATCACGTTGCGTTGCGGCATGGTGTCGATGGCCGGCGTGCCCGACGGGTTCGACGACTTCGAGACCGAGGCCGTCGCGCCGCTGCGTTGCGTGTCGTTCTATTTCACCGGCCCGTACACCCAGTTGCCCGCCGCGTGGGAGCAGGCGTTCGGGCGGGTCCACGCCGACGGCCACACGCCCGGCCCCGAGAGCCGCGAGGTCTACCTCTACTACGAAGCGGCCGACTCGCCGAACAACGTCGTCGAGATCCAGATCGGCATCGAGTGACGACGCGCTCCGGTCGAACCGCCTCGCGCCTATCTTGCGGGGGTGGACCGCTACGACCTGCAGCAACGCTACCTCGAGCTGACGCGCGTGGAACTCCCCGCCGCCGCGCGGCAACACGGCTGGCCCATCCGCGAGGACCACTGCTTCATGCGGGTCGTCCTCGACCACGTGTTCGGGGGCTGCTGGTACGACCACCTCGACCGCCGGCTGCGGGCGTACAAGCAGCTCACCGACGACCAGCTCGCCGAGGCGGTCCGGTTGGCCGAGTCGATGCGCGACGGGGGCCTGGACGCCGTCGCCGCGATGAACCGGCAAAGCCTGGCGTGGCGCGGCCACGCGTGAAGGCGTCGTTGAAGCAGCGCCTGCGCGGCGAGCGGCAGGGGCGGCACCCCTGCACCCCCGGCCCCACCCCCGGAAAATTGGACGCCCCGCCCCCGGAAGTCT
>JANQPR010000213.1 GCA_028285385.1 Phycisphaera sp. | reverse complement strand
GAGGAAGACGGCGTCGACGCCGGCGGCGACGGCGCAGCGCGCGAGCAACGGGGCGCGGTCGCGTCGGCCCCCGGTGGCGGTCCCTTCGCCGCCCGGTTGCTGTGTCGAATGCGTGACGTCAAAGCAGACCGGCGGTGCTCCACCCGATACATCGAGCTCCATCAGGTCGCCCAAACCAGAAAAGTCGTTGACGAGGCGGTGGTAACCGAAGAAGGTGCCGCGCTCGGTGAGGACGACGCCGTTCGCGTTGGCTTCGTCGAGTTTGACGACGACGTTCTTCATCTCGGAGGGCGAGAGGAACTGGCCCTTCTTTACGTTCACGGCCTTCCCGGTCTTCGCGCACGCGACGAGCAGGTCGGTCTGGCGACACAGGAACGCGGGGACCTGCAGCAAATCGACGCCGGCGTCGGCGGCGGGTTGGGCCTGGGGCGGCTCGTGGATGTCGGTCGTGAGCGGGACGCCGAGCGTGGCTTTCACTTTGGCGAGCAGCGCGAGGCCTTCGTCGAGGCCGGGGCCGCGTTGGGAGTGGATCGAGCTGCGGTTGGCCTTGTCGAACGAGGCTTTGAAGACGTAGCCGAGGCCGAGCGCGGCGCAGCGGTCGCGCATCGCTTCGCCGACCTGGACACAGAGGTCGTACGACTCGGCCTGGCACGGCCCGGCGATGACGGCGAGGGGCGTGTCGTTCCCACCGAACTTCACGCCGGCGACGTCGGTGCTTCGCTTCATGCGGGCAGGATACGGCAGGGGCGGACGCTAGGCTGTCGGCATGAAGGTCGGGCTCGGGCAGATCGATTGCGTGGTGGGCGACGTGCCGGGCAACGTGGCGGCGATGACGGCGATGGTCGCCGAGGCGGCGGGGCAAGGCTGCGACGCGGTGTGGTTCCCGGAGTTGGCGGACACGGGTTACGGGCTGTCGGTGATGCGAGACGTCGCGGGCACCTGGCCGGGCCCGGCGTTCGATGCGCTGGCTGAAGCGGCGAAACGGCACGGCATCGTGGTCGGGGCCGGGCTGAGCGAACGAGAAACTTCCGGGGGTGATGTCATCTTCAACAGCTTCGCGGTGTTCGAGGCCGACGGCTCGCTCGCGGCGCGGTACCGCAAGACGCACCTGTTCTGCTCCGGGCTCGCGGACGAGTCGTCCTGCTTCACGCCGGGCGACGGGGCGGAGACCGTGGACATCGACGGGCTCACCCACGGCCTATCGATCTGCTACGACCTGCGCTTCCCTGAGCTCTACCGCAAACTCTCGGAGGAAGGCGCGGCGGTGCTAGTCAACGCCACCGCTTGGCCGCGCACCCGGCCGACGCACTGGGACCACCTCACCCGGGCCCGCGCGATCGAGAACCAGGCGTACTTCATCGGCGTCGGACGTGTCGGCAAGGACGACGGCTTCAAGCTGAACGGGCGCAGCCGGGTCGTCAGCCCGATGGGGGAGGTCGTCGCTGAAGGCAGCGCCGACGAAGCGGAGCTTGTGGTTGGTGAGATCGACGTGGCCGAGGTCACAAGGTTCCGCGAGATGATCCCGGCGCAGAAACACCGCCGACGAGACTTGTTCGGCGGAGTTGAATGATCGGCGTCAGGTGCCGATCGGGTGCCAGGTGGTCTTGACTTCTTGGGTGTCGAGGATCGCGTAAGGATCGGCGGCGGAAGCGCTTACCCAGTCGGTGTTCTTGCGGACGGCGATACGCTTGAGGTTCTCAGCGGCGGCTTCACGCAGCGCCACGAGCGGCTTCGGGTCGTCGTCGGCGTAGACCACGGCGTTGACGTCCATGTGTGACGCGGCGTGCGGGAGCAGCTCGGGCTTGTCCCCGGTGATCAGGTTGACGACGCCGGCGGGGACGTCGGAGGTGTGCAGGACCTCGGCGAGAGTGATCGCGCTGAGCGGATTGCGGTGCGACGCGAGGACGACCACGGTGTTGCCGCCGAGGATTGCGGGTGCGAGCACGGAGACGAGCCCGGCGAGCGGTGAAGTCTCCGGCGCGACGATAGCGACGACGCCCGTCGGTTCGAGTACGGAGAAGTTGAAGTGAGACGAGGCCACGGGGTTCACGGCCGAGAAGACCTGCTGGTACTTGTCGGCCCAGCCGGCGAAGTAGACGAGGCGGTCGATGGCGGCGGTGACTTCCTGCCGGGCGGCGTCGGGCTCGAGGCCCATGCTCACGAGCTCGGCGGCGAACTGTGACGACCGGCCCTCGAGCATCTCGGCGACGCGGTAGAGGATCTGTGATTTGAGGAACGCCGGTGCCGACGCCCACCCGGGCTGCGCGGCCCGCGCCGCGACGACCGCGTTGCGGAAGTCCTTACGCGAGCCGAGGCAGACGTTGGCGAGGACCTCGCCCGAATCGGCGCCGCCGGTGAACAGCTTGTAGTACCGGCCGGACTCGGTGCGGGGGAACTTGCCGCCGATGTAGAGCTTGTAGGTCTTAGCGACGGCGAGGCGCGGCGACGCACTCGTGTCGGTCGCGGTGTCGACGATGGTGTCGGTGTCGGGGGTCATGCGTGGTCCCGTTTCAGTTCAGCGCGCAATATTCCTTCAGCCCGTGTAGGCCGCCCTCGCGGCCGACGCCGGATTCTTTGTAGCCGCCGAAGGGGGACGACGGGTCGAACTTGTTGAACGTGTTGGCCCAGACGACGCCGGCCCGGACCTTCGCGGTGGCCTTGAACACCTTCGCGCCCTTGTCGGTCCAGACGCCGCCGGACAGGCCGTAGGGGGTGTTGTTCGCCTTGGTCATCGCCTCGTCGAAGGTGCGGAAGGTCTGCACGGCCAGCACCGGGCCGAAGATCTCGTCGCGGACGACGGACGACGACTGGGCGCAGTGCAGGAACAGAGTGGGTTTGCAGAAGTAGCCTTGGTCGGGCAACGAACTGTCGGGCTGCCACTTCTCCGCGCCTTCGTCGCTGCCCAGCTTGAGGTAGTGCTCGATCTTCTCGAGTTGTGGCTTGGAGTTGATCGCGCCGATGTCGGTGTTCTTGTCGAGCGGGTCGCCGACGATCAGCGTCTGCATGCGGTCCTGGAGCTTGGCGATGAGTTCGTCGTGGATCGATTCCTCGACGAGCAGCCGGGAGCCGGCGCAGCAGACGTGGCCCTGGTTGAAGAAGATGCCGTTGACGATGCCTTCGACGGCCTGGTCGATCGCCGCGTCGGCGAAGACGAGGTTTGCGGCCTTGCCGCCGAGTTCGAGCGTGAACTTCTTGTCGGTGGACGCGAGCGACCGAGCGATGGCCTTGCCCACGGCGGTGCTGCCGGTGAAGGCGACCTTGTCGACGCCCGGATGGTTGACGATCGCACTGCCGGTCGCGCCGGCCCCCGGGAGGATGTTGACGACGCCCGCCGGCAGTTCGGCGTCGCGGATCAGCTCGGCGAGCTTGAGCGCGGTGAGCGGCGTGGTCTCGGCGGGCTTGAGCACGACGGTGTTGCCGCAGGCGAGCGCCGGGGCGAGCTTCCACGCGGCCATCAGCAGCGGGAAGTTCCAGGGGATCACCTGCCCGCAGACGCCGAGCGGTCGCGGTGTGTCCTTGCCCGGAAACGCGTAGCCGAGTTTGTCGGCCCAGCCGGCGTAGTAGAAGAAGTGGGCCGCGGCGAGCGGGACGTCGACATCGCGGGACTCGCGGATCGGTTTCCCGCCGTCCATCGATTCGATCACGGCGAACTCGCGGGCGCGCTCCTGGAGAAGCCGGGCGATGCGGAAGAGGTACTTGCCGCGGTCGGCGGCGGGTAGCTTGGACCAGGTCTTCTCGTAGGCGCTGCGTGCGGCGTTGACGGCGGCGTCGACGTCGGCGTCGGCCGCCTCGGCGACCGTGGCCAGCTCCTTTTCCGTCGCGGGGTTGATCGTGTCGAACGTTGCGCCCGATTTGGCGTCGACGAAGTGGCCGTCAATGAACAGCCCGTAGTGGTCGGCGATGTCGACCGCGGCGGTCTCGGGCGCGGGGGCGTAGGACCAGTCGGTGTCGAAGTTGAGCGTGGGGGAAGTGGTCAAGACGGGTCGCTTCCGTTCGGGTTCTTGTGTCCGTTCGCTTCCTTGAGTGATGTGGCCAACAGCAGGTCGACCGTTTCGAATGCTTGGTCGCCCTCGATCCAGATGCTCGCGGTCCGTCCGCCTCGAGACAACGCGACGATCTCGGGGTGGTCGATCGTGATGGATCGCCCGTCGGCGAGGTGGATGCTGAACGGCCGGAATGGCTCGGTTCGGATGTGTTTGCGGAGTTGGTCCGTGGTCATCGCAAGCTCCCGGAACGGTGTAAAAGGCTGATCAATCCAACGAGAAGTAGTCCCCGCTCTGGTAGCTGCCGCTCGCCTGCTTGGCGATCTGCATGAGCACGTCGTTGGCCAGCGACGACGCGCCGAAGCGGAAGCGGTCGGGGTGGAGCCAGTGCTGGCCGAGCGTCTCGCGGACCATGACGAGGTATTGGATCGCCTGTTTGGCGGTCTTGATCCCGCCCGCGGGCTTCATGCCGATCACCTTGCCGGTGGCGCGGTGGAAATCGGCGATCGCCTGCAGCATGACGAGCGTGACCTCCGGCGTCGCGGCGGGGCTGACCGTGCCCGTGCTGGTCTTGATGAAGTCGGCTCCGGCGTGCATCGCGAGGTCGCTCGCGCGGCGGACGTTGTCGTAGGTCGACAGTTCGCCGGTCTCGAGGATGACTTTCAGGTGTGCTGGGCCGCAAGCGGCTTTTGTTTGCGCGATCTCGTCGTAAACGTACGCGACGTCTCCCGCCAGGAACCGGCCGCGCGAGATCACCATGTCGATCTCGTCGGCCCCGGCCTCAACGGCGCGGCGCGTGTCTTCCAGCCGCACCGGCAGCGGGTACTGCCCGGTCGGGAACCCGGTCGCAACCGCGGCGAGGTGGATGCCCGTGCCTTCCAGTTCCCGCTTGGCCACCGGGACCATCGTCGGGTACACGCACACCGCGCCGACGTGGGGCAGGTCGTCGCACCCGGGCAACCCCGGGTCGGCGAGTTGTTTGGCCTTGGTGCAGAGCTGCTTGACCTTGCCGGGCGTGTCGGCGCCGGTGAGTGTGGTCAGGTCGATCATGCTCAGCGCGAGCTTGAGCGCGTGGACCTTGGCGTCTTTCTTGATGCTCCGCGAGGCCAGCCGGGCGACGCGCTCGTGCACGCCGACCTGGTCGATCGACGGCGACGGCGGCAGGTCGGGCATCGTCAAGGCGGTCATCGAACGGCTCCAGCGGTCCAAGCCCGAGCGGTCGGGCCCAACGGGCAACGCACCATTGTAAAGGAAGAAGGCGGATCCACCCCACGCCGTGGTCAGCCGGAGACAACCGCTTCAACACGCGGTCGTGAGCGATGCTGGCCGTGAAGTAGTGGCGATCCGGCCGACGAAGCGTCGTAGTGTGTCGCCGTACAGGTCCGGGTGCGTCCGGTGGAGCGTCGTGTGTCCGCCGTCGGGGAAGACAACGAGTTCGGTTTCATTGCCGGCCGTGCTCACCGCGTCACGGATTGCTTCGGCGGACGCCAATGGGCAGAGGTCGTCGTGCTCGCCGTGCACCAGGTACACGGGGCAGCGGGTGTGTCGCGCGTCAGCGGCGCGGTCGAAGCCGATGCCTCGGCCGAGCCGTAAGCGGTACGCGAACAATCCCAGCGGGGCGAACGGCCAGCGCGGCACGCCCATCCGTCGCAGGTGCCCGGGCAGCGGCTCCGCGAACCGGCGGTACACGCCGAGCAGGATCACCCCGGATAAACGCGGATGCTCATGCAGTTTTGCGGCGGCGGCGAGTGCGGTCTGTGCGCCCATGGACGAGCCGAACAAGACGATCGGCGTCTGGCCGTCGTCGATTTGCTCCACGACCCGCGCGGTTTCGTCGGGTTCGCGGAGCCCGAGCGTGCAGCGGGTGGCCGTGCTGTCGCCGTGCCCGGGCAAGTCGAAGGCGATGAGCCGGGAGACGGCCGGCAGCAGCGGCTCGGCCATGACGAACGCCGCGTAGCGCGTCGCGCCGTGACCGTGGACGAAGACCACGCACGGCCCATCGGGATCAAACCCGGCGATGTCCCATGCCGTTGTCTGGTCACCGTCGCTGAGCCCGAGTGTGATTCCCGCACCCGTGGTGCCGAGGTCGGCGGGGTCGGTCGGCCGGCCGTTGGC
>JANQPR010000210.1 GCA_028285385.1 Phycisphaera sp. | reverse complement strand
GCGCAAGGGCGACGAGACGGTGCGGTTCGTAGTCGGCGATCGTCAGCGTCAGCGTCTCGCCCGCCACGTCGAACGTCATCGCGTCGAGCCTCTCGAACTGCCCCCCGCTGAACTTGCCCTGCAGGAACAGCGCCACCTTCTCGGGTTTCGCTTCCGGCTGATCGAGCGGCACGCCGTACACGGCCGACGCGAAGAAGTCGCCCACCAGCGACTCCTCGGTGAAGACGACCGGCCCGGCGCTGACGACGCGCTTGTTCCCGTCGGCGTCGTCCCGGACGCGGACGTTCAGATCGAACCGGTCCGCCAACTCTCCGGTGGTCACCGCGCCGGCCATGACTTCGAGGTCCGATTCACGTTGATCCAGCTGAGCCTGCCGGGCGGCGATGTCGGCCTCGGCCCCTTCGTACGCCGCGAGCTTTGCTTCGAGTACCGCGATCTGCGCATCACGTTCGGCGAGCTGGGCTTCGAGCACCGCGACGCGTTGGCGGAGTTCGTCGAGTTGCTGCGCTGCGACCGGGAGCGCCGCCATCAACGCCGCTGTCAGCACGAAGCCAAACATTAGTTGCTGCTTAATCCGCATCGCTGTCTCCTGATCGGGGCGGCTTTTTCGCTTTCTTCTTGCTGGCCTTTTTAGCCGCCTTTTTCACGACTTTCTTGGTCACCGGCTTTTTCGTTGCCGATTTCTTGGCCGCGGGGCTGCGTCGAGTCGACGACGTGGGGATGGCCGGGCTGGCCTTCGGTTTCGGCTCCGACGGCGGTTCCTTCGGCGGCGCTTCGCGTTTCTCCAGCAACCCGCTCGGGTCGCTGGGCACGTGGAACATACTGGGTTTGACCTTCGCGCCGCTGTCCATCACGACCACCTGGCTGTGCAGCTCACCCTTGAACTCGGACTTGGGCCCGAGGTAGAGCCCCGGGCCGGCGATGACGGACTTGGCCTCGATGATGCCGAGGTTCTCGATCCCGCCGTGCGCGACGATCTGCTCGGCCATGAGCCGGGCGCGCTTGCCGACCTTGATCCTGCCGCAGGTCCGGAGCTCGCGGATCGGCCCGCGTCGCTTGCCGGTCTTGATCTCTTCGTCGGCGACGATGACCGGCTTGTTGCACCCCGGGCAGGACGTGGACTGAGCCATCGCGCCCACCTCGAAACGGTGGCCGCACAGGTAGCACTGCACCAGCTTGGGGCCGGTTGAACGGGCCAAGTCGGGGTCCTATGGGGTAGCAACGGCGTGACGGATCACGCGACAGCGATAGTCCCTGCACGCGCCGCGCAGGGTTCAGGCGTCCGGGTTGAGGGTCGAGACAAATGAGCGCTTCGTCAGCGCACGGCATCGGAGTTGGTGGTCGCGTTCAGCAGTCGACCCACAACCCCCGACCCTCGACCCTCGACCCTACGTCTCACTTCTTGTCGCCGCCGGAAGGGCCGCCGGGTTGACCGCCTTGGGGCTGGCCGGCGGGCTTGGAGGCGCCGCCCTTCTTGGCGTCGGGTCCGACGGCGCACACGCCGTAGAAAGACGCACCCTCGGCCATGACCATCTTGGCGGCGGTGATGTCGCCCTTGACGGTGCCGTTGGCGTTGAGGCGGACGGTGTCGCTGGCGGTGACGTTGCCCTCGATGGTACCGTCGACGTTGGCGACGGCGGCGTCGACGTCGGCCTGGCAGGTCGCGTTGTTGACGACCTGGAGCTCGCCCTTGCCAGTGATCTTGCCGTCGAACTTGCCGATGATCTTGGCGGTCTTCTCGAACATGAGCTCGCCCTTGAAGTGGGAATCGGCGCCCACGACGGTGGTTTCGCTTCCTTCGGCCATGTCACAACTCCTTGAAAGAAAAACACTTGCTCCTCGGCCACGGTGGCGGGGAAGACGGCAGAGTTTAGCGGTTGGGCGTGAAGACCCGGGTGCCACGGGCATTCGGTCCGTGTCCCAGGCTTCGTGGTGAATCGACACGGACCGAAGCCCGTGCCACCCCAGAAACGCTGAATCGGTTAGGCCGCGTTCGGCGCGATCGACACAGCCTCGGCGGGCAGGCGCGGCTCGAGCGTGTCGGTGATGAGTTTGCCGATATTGAGCGACGCGGTCGCGGCGGGGCTGGGGGCGTTGTTGACGTTCACGACGCCTTCCGCCTCGTCGACGATGAAGTCGTCGACGAGCGTGCCGTCGGGCTTGAGCGCCTGGGCGCGGATGCCGGACGGACAGGGCTCGAGGTGCTTCGCCTCGATCTCGGGCATCAGGCGTTGCAGGGCCTTGACGAAGGCAGATTTGTTGTAGCTGCGCCACATCTCGCCGAGGCCCATCTTCCAGTGCTTGGCGGCCATCTTGAGGAAGCCGCTGTAGGTCAGCGACTCGAACAGGTCGGGGAAGTTGACCTGGAACTTGCCGTAGCACTCCCGGCCGAGCGCGAGCACGGCGTTGGGCCCGCACTCGACGCCGCCGTGGATCATGGACGTGAAGTGGACGCCGAGGAACGGGAACGCCGGGTCCGGCACGGGGTAGATCAGCGTCTTGCAGAGGTGGTGCGCCTCGGGCTTGAGCTCGAAGTACTCGCCGCGGAACGGGACGATCTGCGCGGTCGGCTTCATGCCGGTGAGCTTCGTGACGCGGTCGCACTGCAGGCCGGCGCAGTTCACGACAAGGTTCGTGTGCACTTCACCCGACGCGGTTTGGAGCGTCCAGACGCCGTCGCTTCCGCGTGACGCATCCGTGACCTTCGCGTTGGTCTTGATGTCGTGGCCGTGGGCCGACATGAGTTCGGCCATCTTCTCGCAGGCCTGTTTGTAGTCGACGATGCCGGCCTCGGGGACGTGGATCGCCGCGATCGCGTTGGCGTGCGGCTCGACCTCTTTGCATTCTTCGCCGGTGATCTTCCGGCAGTTGACGCCGTTCGCTTGCCCGCGTTCGAAGATGTCGTTCATCTTCGGCAGCTCTTTCTCGGCCGTCGCGACGATCACCTTTCCGCAGAGCTTGAACGGGATGTTGTGCTCGGCGCAGAACTGCTCCATCGCCTTCTTGCCCGCGCGGCAGTTAACCGCCTTGAGCGAGCCGGGCTTGTAGTAGATGCCGCTGTGCAGCACGCCCGAGTTGTGGCCCGTTTGGTGGTGGGCGAGCGTCGGTTCCTTCTCGAGGACGCAGAGCTTCAGGCCGGGCCGGCGTTGGGTGAGGTTGTAGGCGGTGGCGAGGCCGACGATGCCCCCGCCGATGATGGCGACGTCGTAGGTCATGGCTGGCGGTCGTCCGTGATCGTGCGTGCGGGGCAGAGGATAGTGCGTTTGCGGGCCGGCCGGTGTCAGGCCCCGCGGCGCTTGCGGAGCTGCTCGCGCTGCAGGTTGGTGGACAAGCGGTTCAGCGACTCGGCGAGGTGGTGGTGCTTGGGGTTGGTGTTGTCGAGCCCGAACTCGAACCCGAGGACCAGCGTCCCGACCGGGCCGCTCTGCACGCGGCGCAGGGTGATCGGCGCGGTGAGCCCCTCGTGGGCGTCGTTGCGGGGGAGGACGAAGTCGAACTTGTGCCCGACCCGGGGCGGCTCCGGGAACGCCTTGAGCGAGATCTGCAACGCGACACCGCTGGCCGAGAGGTTCACCATGTGGGCCTTGACGGGGCGGAGTTGCCGGCCGTCCGGTCCGGGCTGGTTGAGAGTGACCTCCGCGTAGTCCGAGGCCGAGGTATCGACGCGGAACGACGCCCGGCGTTGCGCCGAGCGCGCCTCGCCGACGCGGGTCAGCCGCATCACGGTGACGCGTTGCCGTTCGTTGAGCTGGAACGGCTCGACCTCTTTCAGCTCGTACGAACGCACCAGCCGGACCTTCTCCGTGACCAGGTACACGTCGACCCGGGAGCGCGGGCCGATGGCCTTCGGGAAGTCTTTGGTCGGGCGGAAGCGTTCGACGATCAACGTGCCCGTGTCGCGGTCGTAGCCGAAGGGGCGCAGCCGTTGCCGGGGCGGCAGCTCGCTGACGCCGGGCGCGGAGATCACCTCGACCTCGACGGCGCCGTTGCGGTCGAGCATCTCGCCGAGGGTGTTGTCCCAGACGGGTTGATGGAGGTTGCCACTCACGTCTCGTCGATTCCGTTGCGCCGCCAACAGACAACGCGGACACTCAAGGGGTATCGGCCTTTGCGGACGGCGGGGATAGTCGGGGTCAGGCGGGTTTCCTCGGAGATTGCGACGACGCGGCGGCGTTATCGGGCATCGCCACCGCCTGGGCTTGACGCGATCCCGCCAGCATCGTCAACGCCCCGGGCAGCGACACCGCCAGCAGGTACAGCCGGTGGACCAGCAGCATCCCGACCACGGCGTTGTCCCGCGCCGCGGTCCCGCCCAGGAGCGCCACCGCGACCGCCTCCATCACGCCCAGGCCCTGGTACGTCAGCGGCATCGCCGCCGCGACGAACGCGACGGGCACCGTCGCAAACACCACCGCCGCCGGCGCGTCCAAGCCCAGCGCCAGGCCCGCACACACCGCGCCGCCCGCCAACGCCGCGTGGATCAGCGTGCTGACACCGACCGCCGCGAACACCGGCCGGTACTTCACACGCCGGTACGCCTCCGCGACCTCAACCAGCCGGCACACGCCCGGCCACCCCGCGATGCGTCGCAGCAAGCCGACCCGCCGCGTCACCGACCACGCGTGCAACGCCACCGCGATCAGCCCCAAAGCCACCAAGCCCCACGCCACCCACACCACGCGTTGCACCACCGGGTGGTCGAGTTGCGTCAACCCGACGACACCCGCGAGCAGCACCAGCCCTGCTAGCCCGGCCGTCCGGTCCGCGACCAGCGACAGCACCGCCTCGGCCTTTCGTCCCTTGGGGGCCCACCGCGCCGCCGCCACGGCGCGCACCACGTCGCCGCCCGTCGAGCCCACCGGCACCGCGTAGTTGAAGAACTGCCCCAGCCACGTCACCCGCAGCACCGACCGCCCGGGCACCTCTACCCCGACCCCCCGCAGCAACACCCACCACCGCCCCGCCGCCAACGGCACCACCGGCAGCAGGCACGCCAACCCCGCCGCCAGCCAGGCCGGGTCCGCGTCGCCCACCCGTTCGAGGAACCCCGGTTGGCGGACGCCGTCCGCATCAACGAACGACCGCCAGTTCACCGTCCACGCGATGTAGGCCACTCCCGCCGCCGCGACCAGCAGGCGCAGCGACCACCACATCACACGCACCAGACGCCGACGCGGCGTCACGTCTGCCGGCGGGTCGGCTTGAGTTTGATCGTGGGATCCGTGCAACGTGCTCCTCGGGATGAGCCGAACGACCGCACCGTATCACGCCCCCGCTTCGACGATCCGGCCAAGCGGGGCTCTTCCTCCATCGTCGGCGGTTGGGGACCGCCGGGCCCAGACGCCGCCGTCGTCCAGCGATCAAGACACACGGCATAACATCCTCCCATGCGTGACCACCTGCCCGCCGTCCTGATGCTGGCCCTCGCCGCAACCGTGATGATCAGTTCGCCTACACCCGCGCGGGCGCTCGACGCATCGCAGCGGGAGACGGCCGAAGCCGCCGTTCAACGCGGCCTAATCTTCCTCGCCTCGTCGCAGAACGAAGACGGGAGCTGGTCGCCCCAACCCGGCCCGGCCATCACGGCGCTCGTGCTCCGCGGGTTGGCCGACGCGGACGCCTCGGGCAACAACACGGTCGACGCCGCCGTCACCCAACGCGCTCTTGCCTACGTCCTCCACCACGCCCAGCCGGACGGCTCGATCCGTGGCGGGGCCGACGGCATCCTGCCCAACTACAACACCGCCATCAGCGTCTCGGCGCTCGCGGAGTTCCCGAGCCACCGTGAAGCGCAAGACGCCGTGAAGCGCGGCGTCGACTTCCTCCGCTCCATTCAGTGGCAGGACGGCATGACCGATAGCCAGGGCCAAGCCGTCGACGAGGAGCACCCGTACTTCGGTGGCGCGGGCTACGCGAAGCACGGCCGGCCCGACCTGTCCAACACCCAGTTCATGGTCCAGGCGCTTCACGACGCCGGCGTCCCCGCCGACGACCCGGCCTACCAACGGGCGGTCACGTTTATCACCCGCCTGCAGGGCACCGCCGCGAACGACTACTTCCCCGAGGGAACCATCGAGCCGGACGGCGGCGTGATCTACACCACGTCGGTGAGCAAGGACTTGGTCGGCGTGCCGCAGTCGATGGCGAACCCCGAGCTGATCGACGAGGCGCGGGCCGGCCGGCCGGTGTCGGGGCTGCGCGGGTACGGGAGCATGACCTACGCCGCGTTCAAGTCGTACCTCTACGCCGACCTGCGACGCGACGACCCGCGCGTCGCCGACGCCCTCGAGTGGATCGGCGCGAACTACACGCTCGACCGCAATCCTGGCATGCCCGACGACATCGCCCGGCAAGGGCTGTTCTACTACTACCTCGTCCACGCCCGAGCGCTCGCGGCGTTCGGCGAACCCGTCATCGCCACTTCTGGCGGCGACGTCGACTGGGCCGCCAACCTGATCGACGCGCTCGTCGAGCGCCAACGCCCCGACGGCTCCTGGACCAACGACGCGACCCGGTGGATGGAGGGCGACCCGAACCTCGTCACCGCGTATTCGGTCCTGGCGTTGCAGGAGGCGCTGGCGGCGTCGGAGTGAACCCGTCGCGACGGAAGGCGCGGATGGTTGAGCCGCGGCTAGGGCATGACGAAAAACCACGTTCAGCCCGGTTTGCAGCCACGTCTTGGCGTGTGCCGATAACTGCTGCATGCTGAACCGATCGACCGTGTTGACGCTCGGCGTGGCCTGCGTGTTGGCGGCGGTGTCGGTGCCGCTGGTGCTGAACCGCGCGACCGCGACGCCCACGCCCGAGTTCACCGAGCTTTATCCCTTCGAACAGCACGGCCGGTGGGGCTACCTGGACGCGACCGGCCGGGTCGTGATCGAGGCCCGCTACGACCACGCCGACTACTTCCACGGCCTGGGGCTGGTCGAGCTCGACGGCGCCGCCGGCTACATCGACGCCAAGGGCAAGTTCGTGATCCCCGCGCGGTTCGTGCTCGATCCCAACATCGACAACGACGTCGCGGCCCGGCCGTTCTGGGAGGGGCTCGCCGCCGCGCGGATCAACGGGGCTTGGGGCTTTCTCGACACGGCCGGCAACTGGGCGATCCCGCCGCGCTTCGTCGGCGCCGATGGCAGCCGGGTCGTCGGCGACTTCAACGACGGGCTCGCGTGGTTCCGCAAGGAAGTCGACGGCGAGAACGGCCGCTACGACGCCTACGGCTACATCGACGGCACCGGCAGCGTCGTCATCGAGCCGCAGTGGCTCGGCGTCAACGACTTCGGCGAGGGCCTGGCCGGCGTGATCCACAAGGGCGGCTGGGGCTTCATCGACATGGACGGCGAGCTGGTCATCCGCGCCCAGTTCGACGGCGTCGGGGTGTTCAGCGAAGGCCTCGCCCCGGCCAAGAAAGGCTCGAGCCCGACCGACACGTGGGGCTTCATCGACCGCCGCGGCGACTTCGAGATCAACCCCGCGTTCCTCGAGGCCCGGCACTTTGTCGGGGGCCTCGCGCCCGTCCGCACCGCCGACGGCTGGGGCTACATCGACCGGGACGGCAACTGGACGATCCCGCCGCGCTTCGACGAGGCGCTGTGGTTCGAGCGTGATCTGGCGCTGGTCACCGTCGACGGCGAACGCCTGTACATCAACCGCGACGGTCAACAGGTCTGGCCGCCCGCGAGCGCTGACCGACAGCGGGCGCAGCGCACGGTCGACGTGCCCACCTACCCGCGGTGAATGGCAAGCAGACGCAAAGCCGCGTCACGCGGCGAGCGACAGGCCCATCCGCAGCGCCGCCTGGGCGCGGAACGCCGCGAGCACGCCCTGCACCTTCGACTGAGCGATCTCCAGCACCTCGGCGATCTCGCGCGGCGTCAAGCCGTCGGCGTAGAACAGCATCACGATGGTCCGCTGCGCGCGGGGCAGGCTGCGCACCAACGACTTGATCCGGCGGGCTTCGACGGGTTCGTCCGGCATGTCGGTCTCCTGCGCCCCCAAGCGTCTAGATGAAAGCAGGCCGTGCCTTCAGGGCCAAAGAAAGCCCCGACGTAAACACATCGGGGCTTCGCGTGGGGCAGGGTGAGTTTTTCTCGCGGTATCAGCTGGCGTCCGCGGCTTACGCCGCCGCTTCTTCCAAGTTCAGCTCTTTCTTGAGCTGGGCGACCCAGTCCTTGACGCGCTGCTCGGTCAGCTCGGGCTGGCAGTCGTCGTCCAGGCAGAGCCCGCAGAACTTGCCGTCGATCAGGGCTTTGGACTCGGTGAAGTCGAAGGTGTCGGTTTCGGTGAAGCCGATCTTGCCCTCGGCGCCGCGCTCCTGCATCTTCAAGTAGACCAGCCCGATCGCGTCCTGAAAGGTGTCGGGGTAGCCGCCCTGGTCGCCCAGGCCGAAGAACGCCATCTTGGTCCCGGACAGGTCGACGTCGTCGAGGGCGTCGTAGACGTCCTGCCAGTCGTACTGGATCTCACCGACGTCCCAGGTCGGGATCCCGCAGATGATCAGGTCGTACTCGGAGAGGTCGGCCGGCTCGTGCTGGGCGATGTCGTCGTAGAGCTCGAAGAAGTCGTCGCCGAACTCGTCACGGATCAACTCGGCCGCGGCTTCGGTCTTGCCGGTGCAGGTGCCGTACAGCAGGGCAGCTTTCATGAACGTCGGATCCTTGCCCGTCGGGGCGTTGTTGGAAAGTGCGGACCGGAGGGCGCCACGCCCGTCCCGGACGCCGCATCCTATCCCGCCCCGGGCGCGGCG
>JANQPR010000195.1 GCA_028285385.1 Phycisphaera sp. | reverse complement strand
CGGCAGCAGCTGGTTCCGGGCCTGGGCTCGCACGGCCCATGTCTCGAAGCCCGGCAACTCCTCCGCCAGGTCGATCACCGCTTGGTTGCGTTGCTCGGCGAGTTCCATGTCGCGTTTGCCTTCGGCGACCACGGCCAGGCCTTCCAGGCCGTTGATCTTGAACTCGTCGTGCGTCGCCCCGTCGACGACACGTTGGTACAGCCGTTCGGCGTCTTTGAGCTTGGCGGTCTGTTCGTCGCCCTCCAGCTCGGCGGCTTCACGCAGGTACAGGTCGGCGGCGGTGAGCAGCGACAGCTGGGTGACGGCCGGGTTGTCGTGGTCGTCGGCGACCTGCTCGAAAGACGCCGGCGCGGTCGAGCCGGCGAGGTCGGCCCAGGCGTTCTCCCGCGCCGTCTGCCCGCGGTAGGTGACGAAGTTGAACACCAGCAGCGAGAACGAGCCGATCACGACGACCCAGAGGATGGGCGTGCCGTAAGCGTCCCAGAACTTGCGGAGGTCGTCGAAGAGGCTCGACATCTCCTCGGTGGTGCGTGGCTGATGCGGGTCGTGTTCCATCGGTCGGTCTCGGGGGAAGCGCTCCGCCACAAAGGCATCACGAGCGCGAAGGGGAAACGAAGCGTTGTGGGTGTTTCGGTTCAGACCTCGCGGGGGCGGATCAGCACGGTGACGGTGGAGACCCCGCCGGCCCGGCTGAGTGAGACCTGCACGGTCTCGGTGTTCTTGGCGAAGGTGAGGATGTCGCCGTCGTTGGAGAACCCGGGCAGCGGGCGCCAGCCGTGGTTGCGGAGTTGGGCGAGGTAGTACACGCGGAGGTCATCGAGCCCGGCGCGGCCCTGATACACGTGGGTCACGGTCCGCGCCCGGCCGTCGGTCGAGGCGCTGGAGCGCGAGGGCACGGCCACGAACCGCAGCGGCTTGGGCACGTCCGGGATTGGCGCGGCGTCGTCCACGACCAGCCCCCGCGCGAGTTGGTGCGGCAGGTAAGCCCCGTCGTCGCTGTAGGCCAGCGCGGGCAACGGCCCGGTGTCGGCGGTGCACCCGGGCAACGCCGCGACGGCCAACGCGGCGGTGGCCGTCACGCACACGGCGGGCAGGAGGCGGGCTCGGCGGGCAAGAAGCATGGGCGGTCTCAGGGGGCGGCGGGGCGTCAGATCGGGTCGGGCTCGGTCCGGCGCGAACAGGTATTGTCACCGATCCGGGCGGGCCTTGCACACGGCGGGGTCTGGAGTGGTGGGCAGGCTTGAATGAGAATGCCAAGGCGTTGACAGTGCCCGGGGGCGGGCCTACCTTTGTCGGCTCGCCGCGGCGGTTCGCGCCGCGGGTGACGGTGACCGTAGCTCAGTTGGTTAGAGCATCGGGTTGTGATCCCGAGGGTCGGGAGTTCGAGTCTCCTCGGTCACCCTTGCACACCCCCGTCCATGTCGGCGGTGTCGGACGGCACCGTTGGCCCCGATTCGCGGGGCAGCCGCCGAGCCACGAGTCACGAGCCACGCTTCACGGACGCGGCGTCTCCCCCGCACGGGTTCCGCCAAGGTCGGCACCAACACGGCCCCCGCCCGGGCCCACACCGGCTCCGACCGGTACTCGGCCGCACCCGCGGCCGCCTCTTCTTCGTGTGTTGAGCTGAAACCCATACCCCGTATCGCCCATGAAAACCAAACCTCACGTTGTCGTTGCATCGCTGTCGTTCGCGCTTGTGCTGGCGGCTGCCCTGGCTTTGCCCACGCCCGTTGACGCGCAGGCGACGCAGCCCAGCGCCCGGGCCGTCGACGCTCGAACCGATGGGCCGACGCTCCGGTCATTCATCTGCCCCGCCCAACTGGTCGAACTGCTCAACACGCACACGCTCGGCGAAGACCTCGTGATCGTCGACGCCCGCAGCGGCAACGACTACGCCACCGCCCACATCCCCGGCGCGATCAACCTGGCGCCCAGCACGATGCGTACCGGCAAGGCCAAGCCCGGGCAGGGCTACAGCCAGTACCTGTTCCGCGTCGGCGACGACTACGAGAACGGCACGCTCGACGTCGACCGCTACGCCGCGATCCTCGGCGGGGCGGGCATCGATGCGACCGACACCGTCGTCGTCTACGGCAACCACGCGGGCAAGGCCGACGGCACGATCCCCGCGATGGTCCTCGACATGCTCGGGCACCGGGGCGGCATCTACTTCCTCGACGGCCGGGGGCTGGAGCGGTGGCAGTCGGCCGGGTTTGAGGCAACGGCCGAGCCGACTGCGCTGCCGCCGACCGACTACCTCGCCAGCCCCCGCGTTGGTGTGGTGTGGAACCTCGCCGACGTGGTTGCGCACACGGGCAAGGGCGACGTCGTGTTCTACGACACCCGTTCGCTGCCGGAGTTCACCGGCGAGAACCGGCGCAGCAACCAACGCGGCGGCCACATCCCCGGTGCGGTGCGCATCGATTACGGCGACCTGATGGACGCCGACAAGCGCACGCTCGCCGCGGAGCGCGTCGCCGAGCTTCATGAGTCCGCGGGTGTCACGGCGGACAAGACGGTCGTGCTGTATTGCCAGACGAGCACGCGCGTGTCGCTGCCGTACCTGGCTTTGCGTGACCTGGGCTACGAGAACGTCGTGGTCTACGACGCCTCGATGCACGAGTACCTCAACCGCGACGACACCGAGGTTGCGACGGTCGTCGACAGCGACTGAACCTCACCCCGCGTTCTCGGCGTCGAAGGCGTTGATGCGGTCGATCATGGCGCGCAGCTTGCCGAAGCCGTGCTTGGTGTGGTGGAAGTGCAGCCGGGGCAGCGCCGGGAACTGCTTCTCGCCTGGCAGCGGGCCGGACTGCCGGACGTCGCCGTCGACGACGAGCTCCTTGAACTCGTCGCTGAGCGCGGCGACCTGTTTTTCCTTGAGCGGCCGGCGGATGCGCAGCACGAGTTGTTCCTTGACGTAGCGCTGCGAGTGGTAGTTGCGGTAGAAGTCGATGACGTGCCGCGCGGCGGCGCCGGCGTCGTCGGTGACGAAGTAGAGGTTCTGGTCTTCAGGGCTGATCCAGCCGTTGTCCAGCAGGGAGTGGGTGACGTAGTTGTCCCAGTGGTGCCAGTACCCGCCGCCGGACTTGGTGGCCTCGGCCTCGCCGGGGATGCTGCCGGGGGGCGCGTCGATCATCACGATGGGGACCAGCGGTGCCTTGCCGGTCTGGATGAGCGTGAGCGCCTCGAAGCCCTCGTCCTGTGTCCCGAACCCGCCAGGAAACAAGGCGACGGCGTGGCTCATCCACATGAACATGAGCTTGCGGGTGAAGAAGTAGCGGAAGGTAATGAGCTTCGGGTCGCCGACGATCACGTCGTTGGCGTTGGTCTCGAAGGGCAGGCGGATCGACACGCCGAAGGAGTTTTCGCGTTGCGCGCCGTCGTGCCCGGCCCGCATGATGCCGTCGCCGGCGCCGGTGATGACCATCCAGCCCGCCTCGGCCATGGTGCGCGAGAAGCGGACGGCCTGGAGATAGTCCGGGTGGTCTTCCGGCGTGCGGGCGCTGCCGAACACGCTGATCTTGGGCGTCTCCTTGTACGGGCGGAACACCTTCAGCGCGTAGCGGAGCTCCTTCATGGAGCGGTTGATGAGCTTGACCTCACCGGTGTCCGACCCGTCGTTGAGGAGCTTGAGCCCGGTCTGCAGCACGTCGCGGACGTTGCGCCCGTGGAACACGGTCGGGTCGCCGCCGGCGTCGGTGATCAACCGGTCGAGGTCGTCGGGCACGCGGTCTGGTTTGGCGATGGGTGGCGTGTTGGTGTGGGGGGTCGGGTCGGTCATGGCGAGAGCTTGAGCTCGGTCGGGTCTGTAGGTGCGTCTTCGTCTGAGAGATTCAGGGCGCCTGCGGGGCGACGGTGACGCCGCCTGTTTGTTTGGCGGCATCGGGTTTCGGTGTCGATGGTTTGGTCGACGCGGGGATCCGGTCGGCGTCCTCGGCGGAGAGTTCGGTGTCGGCCGTGCCCGGGCCGCGGCGCACGCCGAGCGCGACGAACAGCCGCCGCCGCAACAGGATGACGGGCCGCCATGCCTTGCGCCAGAACCGGACCGTTCCGGGGCGTAGCGCGTCGACGTCGAGTCCGCTCTGCGCGAACTCGTCCGGCCGGTACCGGCGCCAGTGCTTCGCAAGGTGGTACCGGTCCGAGCGCTGCAGGCTGTTCAGCCACCAGCGCGTGAGCGGGAACCGCGGCCACCACGCCGGCGCGAGCACGCTGAGCTGGAAGTCCAGCAGGTGCGGGTCGCCGCTATCGTCGACGATCACGTTCTCTGCCTTGTTCAGGTCGACGACGGCGATGCGCTGTGCGTGCACGCGATCGACCACCGCGAACAGCTCCGCGAAGAAACCGTTGCGCAGGCCGTCGGCCTCGGCGAGTTCAGGCAGCGTCCGCCCCGGCACAAACACGTGCCCGAAAGCGTGGCGCAGCTCCAGGCCGTCGTGCGCGATGGGGCCCACGGGGTCCGGCACCGCGTCGAGCGCCGACAACGCGTCGTAGAACCGCCGTTCTTTTCTGGCAAGGTAGCGCCCGAACCAGCCGAGCGGGACGCCAAACGCACTGGATTGACGACAGAACTTGACGACGATGGGTCTCGCGGCGTGGTCGCACCCGGCCTCCTCGGAGCGGGCCGGCTCGTACAGCGCCGTCGCGGCGAACGCGTCGTGCTTGAACAACTCGGCCCGGTGGTAGGGTTGCCCGGCGATGTCCAGCCGCGGCGGAGGCGTCCCGTGCCCGAGCGCGCGGAGCCACGCCGGCCGACGCTTCAGGCCGCCGTCTTCTGGCTTCGGAGGATGGGTCGCCGCCTCGCTCACCGGGTCAGTTTAAACCAGACCGGCCGATCCACCCGGGCCGGCACCGCATCGCCGCCGGCTTCGTCTTGAATCACACGCTCAGCGCGGACAGCGCAACCGGCAGCACGATCACCAGCAGCACCACGAGCACCCCGAGAACCAGGAACGAGACCCCGATCCAGCCCATGATCCTGCCCGCGGTCGCCAGGCCCGCGGAGCTTGGCGCATAGCCGCCTCGAGCCACCTGTCGCCGCGCGACGCCGCCGAAGTAGATCGCCAGCGGCGCGCAGATCAATGTCGGCAGGCCCCACGCGCTGCAGAGCACCAACGAGCAGATGCCCAGCACGAGCGAAGCGATCGCGTAGCCATTGGTCGGGAGGTTGGGGTTGTGGATCGTGCCCCGGCCGATCATGAGGTTGCACTCGGGGCAGTTCCCGCCGATGGGTACGCCGGTGAGGTTGTAGCCGCAGTTGGGGCAGGTGACGTGGGTGGACCGGGGCCCGGTCTGGGGCGCGGCCGGCGTCGCCGGTTGCGTCGCCGATGGTGGGGCCACGCCTGGCGCCTCGGCGGGGCGTAGGGTCGCGTCTTTGCCGACGGGCCCTGGCCGGTTCATCGCGTCGGGGTCGCGTGGCGGCGGTGGGGGCTCGAAGCCGCCGGGGTCGTCGGGTGCCGGTTCACGCGGAGGGTCGTGCGACATCGCCGCACGTTACGTCAAAGCCCCGTGAATCCGCCAGAGGCGTGAGACAACGCTGGCCACCGCCCGGCCCGGCCGTTACAGTCGGACCGCCCCGGCGTCGATACCCCTCGTGGCCCCGCTAGACGCCGTCGGAACCGTGCGTACCCTCACGAGTTCCCGGACCGTTCCTGTTTTTTACCCCCCAACCGAGCTTCTCGCATGCCCCTGCCCAACCGATTCATGCAGGTCCCGCCCGGCCCCGACGAGTCAGCCCTGCCCAAGGTCGTGAACATCATCGTCGAGATCCCCAAGGGCCGGCGAAGCAAGTTCGAGATCGACAAGGTCACCGGGCTCATCAAGCTCGACCGGTACCTCTACAGCTCGGCGATGTACCCGGGCGACTACGGCGTGATCCCCCGGACGCTCGCCGAGGACGGCGACCCGCTCGACGTGATCTGCATGGTCAACGAGCCGACGTTCCCCGGCTGCCTGATCGAGGCCCGCCCGATCGGCTTGTTCAGGATGACCGACCAGGGCGACAACGACTTCAAGGTTCTCTGCGTGCCCAACACCGACCCGATGTACGAAGACTTCGAGTCGCTGTGGCGGGTGCCGAAACACTTCCTCCGCGAGGTCGAGAACTTTTTCGCGACCTACAAGGCGCTCGAGAAAGAGAACTACGTCGAGACCCAGGGCTGGGCCGACGTCGAGTTCGCGCACACCGAGATCATGGAGTGCATCGAGCGCTACGAGGCCGAACACGAGCAGGAGAAAGAGGGCGACGGCCCGTACCCGTCCCTGCGTCGCCCGGATATCGCTGCGGGGTAGCCCTCAACCGGCGGAAAACTCACGGGATTCTGACGCCGCGCGCATCCCCCGGCAGCGCGGCGGCGGTCTCATACGGTCGGCCGGAGGAAGACCTAGGAGAAAGAGCGGGGGCTTCGGGGAGAAAGATGAAACCCGTCGCCGTGAGGCCGCGGGTTTTTCTCTGCCGGTTTCGCGAGGCAAGCAAAGAAAAAGACTCGTCCCCGAAGAGGGGACGAGCCGTAGGGTCGTTCACGGACTGCACTCGACGGCAGTCTCCGTCGAGCTGCCTTAGTGCAGGCCGCTCCGGTGTCCACAGCAACTGGTGGGTTTCTCACAGCAGTTACCGGGACAGCAGGTACAGTCAGACATGGATCACGCTCCTTTCGGGGGGGTGTGAATCCCAGCCGTCACGGCCGAGGTGCTGCGGGCAGGAGGGCCGACCTTGAGACCCGGGCTGCCCGCGGGGCACGCCGCCGCCGCCGGGGGAATCCCGCCCCGCAACGTCTCGCGGGGCACACGCGGCCGAGGCGAGTGCGTCTCGAGAACGCGGTGCCTCAACACTTCCATTATCGGCGGTCGAACGCCCGGGTCAACAGCGAAGGGGGCTAAAACCTCCACGGATAAACCGGCGGCGTTCTGCGGATTGGGCTCCTTCGGCTCTCCCCGGTGCGACGAAAAAAGCGCCGGCCCGACGCGGGTCGACGCTTTGGATGGGATCGAACGGCGGGGCCCAGAGGGGCGAAGCGGCAGCGCGTCGGAGCACTTCAAGTTCGCCGGGGAACAGATGCCGGGATGGGATGAAGCCGGTTTGGCCGGTGGGCGGGCCGTTCGAGTGTGCGGGGGGGGCTCCCGCCTCCGCAAGGTCAAGGGTTGCCGGGGGCGTTTCCACCCCTAAGACGCCGACCCGCAGGTTATACGGGTCGGCGTCGGGTTTCGGGTTATCGCTGCGTCAGGACCGCGCTCAGACGCGGCGACGGAGCATCGCCAAGCCGCCCAGCCCCAGCAGCGCCGCGGTGGCGGGCTCGGGGATGGTGATCTGGTCGTCGATGATCACGTTGTCGATCACACCGAACTGGAAGTCAGGGCCTGCCGAGATCGAGCCGAACGGGTCCTCGTAGCCGAGCATGACGTCGCCGGCGGTCGCCGCGGTGGCGACGTTGAAGAACTCGACGCCGTTGTACCACACGCCGACGGTGCCGTTGGCGTTGTCAACCGCGAGGGTCACGGTAACCCAGGAGTTGCCCGGGGCGTTGTTGACGCCGAAGTTGGTCGTAAACGCGGCGTTGAACGGCGCGTCCTCGCCGGCCTGCGTGTCGCCCAAGTCGGCCAACTCGGTCGTGCCTTCGAACACCGCGGTGTCCTCGGTGCCGTAGCCGTTCTCCGTGGCGATCCAGCCCCACGTGCCGTCGCCGTCGGCGGCGCGGTTGTTGCGGCCCAGCGCGGCCGTGGTCGTACGGCCGACGCCCCAGAGGCCCTGCTCGGTGCCGCCGCCCGGGATCGGCACCGCGACGTTCAGCCACATGTCGAACTGCACCTGGTACTCCGGGAGGTTCAGGTCGGCGTTGTCGCCGGCCACCGCGCCGATCAGGTTCGCGGCACTGCCGGCACCTGCGCTGGTGTTGGCCACGAAGATCGCGCCGGTGGTCGCGCCCGAGCCGGCCACCATGTTCGGGGCCTCGGGGATGTTGACCACGGTGCCAGTGCCCACGCCGAACAGCGCGTTGAGGTCGACTGCACTGTAGTCCGACACGGCCGACTGGGCGTCGGCCTGGTTGGCCACCGTCCACGCCGTCAGGTCGTCCAACCCGTCGGTAAAGAACTGCGCCGACGCGCTGCCGGCCACGAGCACGCCCGCGGCACCGCACGCCATCGCCCTGGTAAAGACGGTCATTCTTCCGGTCCTCCAAACAAGGGATGTGAGAGAAAGGTCAGCGATCGAAACGATCTCGAAGACGATCCCGGGCCATTGCAGGCCGACCCGGCGGCCACGGTGAACCCATGACCCAACTCCAGATTACATAAGAGTGCCACAGGGTCAAGCGTTCGCCAGCCGAACTCGGGAAAACGGCCGACACGTCGTGCCCGAAATTCGCGGCGGTTTGCTGAGTAATCGACTTTCAACTCGGTCACTGCCGACCGGGGAACCCCTGATTTCTCTCGCTGGCGTGGGCCTCACAGGGGGTTTTGGCTTGTGTCACCCCCGTGTTTTTATAGAATCATGGCTAGGCAACGCCGCGACGACGCCCGATCGGAGACGTCGACTTCCCGCTGGCAGTGCTCCGATGCCCAGACTCAAGTCGTGGGGTGGACACCTCCGGCGGCATTCCTGTTGCCGGGGACCGTCCCTCAGTCTTTTGGAGATCGATCCATGGATCACCCCGACCGACCGATTCCCGCCGTGCAACCGGCGTTCACTCTGATTGAACTCCTGGTCGTCATCTCGATCATCGCGTTGCTGATCGGGATCCTGCTGCCCGCCCTCGCCGCCGCCCGCGAGGCCGCCCGGGGTTCGGCGTGCCTGAGTAACGTCCGCCAGATCGGCATCGCGTACTACAGCTACGCCGCCGACAACAACGACGCGTCGATCCCGTTTGTGATCAGCCCGGTCGCCAGCGTCTTCGACCAACGCCCGTTCGAGTGGGTCCGCGATTCGCCGGGGCAGGGTCAGTTCTGGACCTCCCGGATGTTCTACGGCGACTACATCGGCACCACGCAGGGCTTCAAATGCCCGTCCTTCGAGGGCGATGACATCATCAGCACCGCGCTGGACAACCCCGGCAACGCGTTCTTCCCCCAGGAGTTCAACGCCGAGTGGACCCGGTCCGATTATGGCTACAACGCCATCTACCTCGGCACGCAGATCGGCTTGCGCATCGTCCGCGAGGGGGCCGGCACGCTCGCCGCGCCGCAGAACTACGACACGCCCGAAGTCGCCGACATCCGCAGCCCCAGCGAGACCAACGCGTTCATGGACGCGATGGACATCCGCGAGCTGGTGACCAACGACGAGTTCGTCTCCGTGCCTTACGTCTACCCGTCCTACGACGACCCGTCGATCCAAACGGGCTTCGCCGACGCCCGGCACCGCCGCAGCTTCGACCCCAAGGCCGCCGGGGAGAGCGCCAACCCCACCAGCGGCATCGGTGGCTCGGGCATGAACGTCGCCTTCGCGGACGGCCACGCCGAGTCGCTTACCGTCGCGAACTTCGTCAACCCCTACGGCCCTGATGAGTTGACCGACGACGAGACCACCAAGCCCCGCGTCCCCAGCGCCGACGTTGAGAGCAAGTGGGACCTGAAGTGACGCGGACGGCGGGGATACCTCGACCCGCCTAGTAGCCGGACGACGATGTCCGGTGTTGATCGAACGCTGGGTCTGGCCGCGCCGGAGCGTTTGTTATCTTCCCGGTGTCGTCGTCGGTCTGTGTTCCGTTTCTCCGCGGTCAGGGGTCAGGCGCCATGCTCAACTACATCTGGGCGGCGTTGATCGTTTTCAGTTTTGGCTTCGCGATCTGGTCCGACCTCAGCGACGCCAGTGCCGACCGATTCCGCAACGGCGATCCCGTCACCGTGTCCGTCACGCCTGGCGTCGAGGGGGCCGAACTCAACCAGGCCATCGCGGCCGGCGAGGTGCCGGTGACGCTGTCGATCACGGGCGGCTCTTTGGCGGAGCACTACGCCGCCATCGCCGAGGAAGCGGTCGCCCAGCAAAGCGTGGCGCTGGCGAAGCAGCGGGCCAAGCTCGAGCAGATCGCCGACGAGACCGGCGAAGCGAACGACCCGGCGTCGCTGCCGAACCCGGACGCGGTGACGGCGTTCGAAGATGTTTCGCTGCCGGCCAAGCTGCTCGTCGGGGAGGACGGCGCGGAGGTTCGGTTCGCCGATGACGCCGAGTTGCCGTTGCCCTGGGCCGAGATGGACTCGTTCCTGCGGGAGCACGCCGACGCGAAGTTCTTCGGGGCGACGCTGCCCGATCTGGCCGAGGTCGTGCCGAGCGTGGCGCCCGACGCGTCGAACACCGAGCGTTTCGTCGCGTGGCTGTCGCTGGATTCGTGGTCGCTCACATTCGACCCGGTCCGGCTGCGCAAGCTCAAGCAGATCGAGGCGGCGGCGTTCTGGTGGGCGGAGTGGTCGATCTCGTTCGCGATCGGGCTGGTCGGGGCGCTCTGCCTGTGGCTGGGGCTGGTGAAGATCGCCGAGGACGCCGGCCTGGTGCTCGCGCTGGTGAAGGTGGTCCGGCCGCTGCTGGGGATGATCTTCCCCGAGGTGCCCAAGGACCACCCGGCCATGGGCATGATCGCGATGAACCTCTCGGCCAACGTGCTGGGCCTGGGCAACGCCGCGACGCCGCTTGGCATCAAGGCCATGGAAGAGTTGCAGCAACTCAACACCACCGACGACACCGCGACCAACTCGATGTGCATGTTCCTCGCGGTCAACACCGCCTCGGTGCAGCTCGTGCCGCCCGCGACGCTGGTGGCGATCATGGGCGTCAGCACCGGGGCGCTCTGGCTACCGATCCTGATCGTCACCGGGCTGTCGTTGCTGATCGCAATCTCGACGGCCAAGGCGTTGTCGCTGGCCCCCGTCTACGCCCGGACCGACCCGATGAAGAACAACGCGGATCGGCAAACGCCCGCGGACAACGCGGAAGGCGGTGATGCCTGATGGAGGGCACGCTCCGCGAGTGGCTGGACATTTTCTCGATGCTCGTGATCCCGACGCTGATCGTCGTGGTGCCGATGTACGGCCTGATCCGTGGGGTCCGGGTCTACGAGTCGTTCGTGACCGGCGCGAAAGAAGGGTGGGGCATCGCGGTGATGATCATGCCGTATCTGGTGACGATCATCTTTGCGATCGGGATGTTCCGTGCGTCGGGGGCGATGGACGCGCTGGCGGGACTCGTGAAGCCAGTGTTCGGTCCGCTCGGCATCGACCCGGGGTTGCTGCCGATGATGATCGCTCGGCCGCTCACCGGCGGCGGGTCGATCGGGGTCTTGGGGGAGATCGCCGCCGAGCACGGTCGGGATTCACTGATCACCAAGACTGCGGCCGTCATGTTCGGCAGCACGGAGACCACGTTCTACGTGTTGGCGGTCTACTTCGGCGCGGTGGGGATCAAGAAGACACGCCACGCCGTAGCCGCCGGGTTGATCGCCGACATCGCCGCGCTGATCCTGGCGGTGTACGTGTGTGCGTGGTTGCTCGGGTGACCGAAACGCAGGACACGCAAGAAACCGGGAAACGCAGGAAGTAAACGCGAGCACGCGTGCCCTGTTCTGTTTCCTGCGTCTCTTGCGTTTCCTGTTTTTCTTCTCTGCCGGTCGGCGGCCGCGGGGCGTGCGGATGCGGTCGCTGGCCCCGCGGCCGGCCCACCTACCGGCGTCGTTCATCCGTCGAGACTTAAACTCATGCCGCGGCACGGGGCGCGGGGCCCACGGCCGTCACACGGCGCGGGGGCGAGGTCTGATAACGCGGCTGACGGCGGACCCAAACGCTGGCCGGCCCGCGCCGACCGTGCAGCCGGTCGAGCCGGCCGAGGTACGCCGCCAGCGCCGGCTCGTTAAACCTCGTGAGGAACCCCGCGTCGGCGCTGCGGTTCAACTCCTGGATCCGCGCGATCATCTCCGGCTTGGTCATCGTCTTCTCAACCTCAGACCCGCCGCGACCAGACAGCACAACGCCATCGCCTGCGGGGTGTGTGGTGGGGACGCTTCCATGCGCGGCAGTCACGGGCTCCGATGCGCAAGTGATATCGGGCGATGAGGCGGCTCTCGCGTCGCAGGTGTAACCGGGTTGGACGGTGGCGAGATCGGGAACATGCGAAACATCGAGAAGATCGAAAAACCAATCAGGCCACGCGCTCGACGTTGGATCGCTGCCCGGCCCGATGTCCTAGATGTTCCGGGTTTTCTCGCTTTTGTTGATCTGCTTCTCTGTTCAACCCCGATCGCCAGGGATCCGGATCGCCGTCGTATCATGGGTCCCCCACCGGAGCCCGTTTTGCCGCTCACCGTGCTCAGCCCCCATTCCGGCCGACCCGTCAAGGTCCGCGACCAGGACGTCGGCCGGGCCGTGCGCGACGAGGAGGGGCGGGTGTTCTACGTGGTGCCGCGCCCGCAAGGCGAGGGGTTCTACGCGTCGCTGACCCGGCACGGCTCGGAGAAGGACGAGCAGCGTTACGACAAACTCGAAGCGCAGGGGGCCGTGCTGGAGGAACACCGCGCCGAGACCGCGCCGGCTCGGCCGCCCGAGCCCGTGCACGACGCGACGGGGCGGAAGAGGCCGCCGGCGTTGCGTCTGCTGGTGGTACTGGTGTCGCTGACGGTGATTGCGGCCGTGGCTTGGCTGGGTTGGGCCGTGCTGGCGGATCGCGGCGTGTTGAAGTCGTACCCGCCGGGGTTTGATGCGCTGGAGCAGTTTTTGCCCGAGCGTTTGCCGGACGTGGACCCGAGCCCCAGCCCGACCGAGCCGGCAACGCCGCCGACGGTCGACCCGGTGAGTAGCGCGGCGGACGACGCGAGCCCCTTCGCCGACGAGGCGGGCGATGTCGCCGACGCCCCGCTCGCGCCGGACACGGGTGATTCCACGGCCGGTCACACCGCCCCGCAGCCCTTGGTGTATCCCGAGCCATTCCGCGCGTCCGAGCCGGTGCGTGACCCGTCGGCGGTGCTGTCGGCGATCCCGTTCGACCCGTACTTCGACTTCACGCCGACCGCGTCGGGCCTGCGCTACCGCGTCGAACGCAAGGGCTTCGGCCCCAAGGCGCAGGTACGCGATTACGTCGTGGTGAAGTACCGCATCCGTCACGCGGCAACCGGGCTCGAACTCGACGCGACGCCGGAGGGCGAGCCGCACGGGTTCGTGTTGTGGTCCGGGGCGGTGTTCCGTGGGCTCGACGAGGGCGTGGCCGGGATGCGCGTCGGCGAACGGCGGACGCTGGTGGTCCCGGCAGAGTTGGCGGGTTTGCCGGAAGGCGCACAGCGGCGCGGCGTCGGTGACGATGCCGACGAGGCGGACGCGGAGCCGTTGCCGGAGATGCCGGCGGTAACACTGCACGTCGACGTCGAGTTGCTCAGCGTGCTGCCGGGTGTGCGGAAGACGGTGGAGGAGGCAGGGGCCGGGCGGTTTGCCGGGCCCGGCGACACGGTGAAGCTGCACTGGGCGTTGTTTGTCGGGCGGGGCGACCCGCCGATAACGGACAGCCGGCGGTTCGGCGGCCCGGTGACGGTGACGCTGGGGGCCGGCGAGGTGATCGCGGGGCTGGAGTTGGGGCTGACGGGCATGGCCGAGGGCGAAGTCGCCGAGCTGCACATCCCGCCGTACTTGGCGTATGGCGCCGAGGGCGCGGCGGGGGGGCTGGTGCCGCCGCACGCGTCGGTGCACTGCCGGGTCGAACTGCTCGCGGTCGAGTCCGGGCCTTGAGCGTGGGCGTGAGGCGGTAAACTCCGCCGGTGCTGCGGATGGTCGCCATTGTGGTCGGGGTGGTCGCGTTGGCGTTCGCGGTGGTGTCGATCGCCGGGTTCGAGTCGCCGCCGCCACCGTTGCTGCAACCCGACGAACACGAAGAAGAGCCTGATGGCGTTCTACGTTTCGGCGTTGTCGCCGACGTGATCACGCTCAACCCGCAGGGCACGTCGTCACTCACCGACTTCCGCGTGATCAACTGCGTGTTCGAGGGGCTGCTAGCCACCGACGCGCGCGACCTGTCACTGAAGCCCGGCGTCGCGGTCGGCCTGCCCGACGTGTCCGACGACGGCCGGGTGTACACGTTCACGCTCCGCGACGACGCCCGCTGGTCCAACGGCGACCCGGTTACCGCCGACGATTTCGCGTTCGCCTGGCGGCGCGCGATCACGTACGACTTCGCGTCCGTCTACTCCGAGTTGTTCTGGGTGATCGAGGGCGCGCTCGACGCGTGGAGCTGGCGGGAACAACAACTCAACGACTTCGACCCGGACACGCAGACGGCGCAAGAAGCCTGGGACGCATTCCAGCAGCACCTCACCGATACCGTCGCCATCGAAGCCGCCGACGACCGCACGCTGCGTATCACGCTCGCTGCGCCGACGGCGTACTTCAGCGAGCTCGTCACTTTCGGCACGCTGATGCCCAACCACCGCAAGACCGTCGAGCCCTGCATTACGCTGGACGAATCGACCGGCCGAGCCGTGTTCGACAGCCGGTACTTCACCGACCCCGACCGGCTGATCAGCAACGGCCCGTTCGCGCTGCGGGAGTGGAAGCTCCGCCGGCGCATGACGCTCGACGCCAACCCGCACTACTGGGACAACACCAACGTCACGCTGGCGCGGATCATCCAGGTCGTGATCGAGGACAACGAGCCGCTGCTGGTTACGCGATACCTCGACGGCGACCTCGACTGGTTGCCCGAGATCGGTCAGGCGTTGGCGGTCCGGCTGCGGGAGGCGGACCTCCCGGGGGCGTACACGGTGCCGCGGGCCGGGCTGGAGTACTACGCCTTCAACGTGCGGGACACCGTCGACGGTCAGCCGAACCCGTTGGTCGACGTGCGGGTCCGCCGGGCGTTGGCCATGGCGATCGACAAGCGGGCGCTGGTCGAGAAGGTGACACGCCTGGGCGAACCGGTGCAGTCGAGCTTCGTGCCCGTCGGCGCGGTGCGCGGCTACGACCCGCCGGTCGAGGAAGACCTCGGCCACGACCCCGACGCGGCGCGGGCGCTGCTCGCCGAGGCGGGTTACCCCGGGGGCGACGGCTTCCCGACGCTGCGGCTGCTGTTCAACACGTCGACCTCCCGCGAACGCGTCGCGGTGCGCGTGGCGAACCAGTGGAAGGAGACGCTGGGCATCGAGGTCGCCACCGAGAACTACGAGTGGCGCAGCTACCTCGACCGCCGGCGGAAGGGGCAGTTCCACGTCGCCCGCTCAGGGTGGTTCGGCGATTACCAAGACCCGACGACCTGGCTCATGCTTATGGCCGAGAACAACCCCAACAACGCGACCGGGTACGCCGACCCCGCGTTCAACCAGCTCATGCGCGACGCCGCGAACGAGACCGACCCGCCGAAACGCCTCGACCTCTTGCGGCAAGCCGAGGCGAAGATGCTGCGCGACCAGCCCATCGTCCCGCTGTACCAGGTCGTCAGCCTGCAGCTCGTCGCGCCGCGGGTGAGCGGCCTGCACAACAACGCGTGGAACAACCTGAACCTCGAACGCGTCGTGGTCCGCTCTGACTCCGGAAGCCCGGCCGACTGATGCTCACGCTGCTGCTCTCACGCCTGATCCAGCTTCCGGTGATCCTCGCGGTCATCTTCCTGTTGACCCTCACGCTCGTGTGGGTGATCCCCGGCTCGCCGCTAGAGACCGAGGACGCCCGGCAGGTCGACCCGGAAGTGCTCGAAGCGATGGAAGCGCAGTACGGGCTCGATGCGTCGACGCCCGTGTTCGCGTGGAACTACCTCGTGGACGTGACGACCGCCTTCGACTTCGGGCCGTCCCTGCAGTACCCGGGGCAGACCGTGCGCGGCATCCTCGCCAAGACGCTGCCCGTGTCGATGGCGCTCGGAGTCGGGGCGCTGGCGTTCGGGCTGTTGCTCGGGACGACCGCGGGGGTGCTCGGCGCCCTCAAGCCCGGCAGCGCATTAGAGGCGACGTCGCTCACGGTCGCGTTGATCGGGATCTCGCTGCCGAGCTTTGTGACCGGCAACATCTTGCTCGCGGTGTTTGCCGGGCTGACGCGGCGTTACCTTCCCGACGCCGAGGTGCTGCACCTGCCGTTGGGCGGGTGGGGGTCGCCGGCCGCGATGGTGCTGCCGGCCGTCGCGCTGGGTTTGGCGCCCGCGGCGTACATCGCCCGGCTGATCCGGCTCGGGTTGGCCGACGTCATGTCCAGCGACTTCGTCCGCACCGCGCGGGCCAAGGGGCTGACCCAGCACCAGGCGTTGTTCGGTCACGCGCTCAAGGTCGCGTTCCTGCCCGTGCTGTCGTTCATGGGCCCGGCCGCCGCGTCGGCGCTCACGGGGTCTTTCGTGGTCGAGAAGGTGTTCAATATCCCGGGGTTGGGACAAGACTTTGTCAACGCCGTTTTGAACAAGGACCAGTTCCTGCTGCTGGCCATCGTGCTCGTGTACTCGACGCTGCTGATCCTGTTCAACCTCGTGGTCGATGTCGCGTACGCCTGGCTGGACCCGCGCATCGAGGTAGGATGAATCTGATGTCGGACGACCGCTCGAAACCCGACGCGCAGCTGCTCGCGGTGGTCACCGCCGCGGTCGTCGCGGCGCTCGAAGCGCGGGGCGACACACGGGGATTTCGGGTCGTGTCCGTAGAGCAAGCCAAGGCCGAGGGGATGGGATGAGGTTCCGCGTCACCGTCGAGGGCCGAAGCTATGACGTCGAGGTCGAGCCGATCGACGACACGTCGGTGGCCGGCGGTGCGGGCGACGCGCACGCCGAAGTGCCCTGCCCGATCGCCGGCACGGTGCTCGAGGTATTGGTGAAGGTCGGCGATGCCGTCACGGAGGGCCAGCCGTTGATGGTGGTCGAGGCGCTGAAGGTGGAATCGAACGTCACGAGCCCGCACGCCGGCACGGTGCGCGAGCTGCTGGTGCAGCCCGGGCAACGCGTCCGCGCCGGGCAGCCGTTGCTGCGGCTCTGATCGATCGAGCATGGCCGTGTTGCGCTTCGACTTCGACGAGACCGACTCGACAAATACCCAAGCCATGGTGTTGGCGGCGGAGCACCCCGGGGAGGTCGTGCTGGTCACGGCCGTGACGCAGACGGCGGGGCGCGGGCGGTGGGGCCGAGACTGGCAATCCCCGGCCGGGGGCGCGTGGTTTTCGTTGACGCTGCCGCTTGAGGAACTGAACGACCTGATCTCGCTGGACGCGGCGAAGGCGGTGCGGTTGGCGTTGTCGCGGTGGGTGGAAGATGAACGGTTCTCGGTGAAGCCACCGAACGATGTGTTGCTCGACGGCAAGAAAGTCGCGGGGATCTTGTGCGATCAAAACGTCACCCCGGGAAGGAGCGGCACGACCGCGGTGGTGGGCGTCGGGGTCAACGTCAACATCGACCCGGCCGCGTTGGGCGACGACCTCCGCCACCCCGCGACGTCGTTGGCCACGGCGCTCGGGCAGGAACTGGACGTGCGAAGCGTGATCGACGCGTGCGCGGCGTCGTTGTGTGAAGCAATCGCGCCGGGCGCTGACCCGCGGGTAAGCTCGGCATCGTGAGGCTTCCCGAGCGAAACGCCAGACGAAACGGCTCGACCCGTGTTCCGGGGCGGGGGTTGGCGTTGATTGCCGTTCTGTTTGTCGCGTGGCTACCCTTGTGGGCAGGCTTGGGCGACCACCCGTTGCATCAACGGTCCGAAGCGCGGTACGCGCGCGTCGCACAGCTGATGCTGGAGCCTGATGTGGGGCACGCTTCGGCCATCGACCGGTGGGTATTGCCGCGGCACGACGGGGATGTCCATCTCACAAAGCCGCCGTTGACCTACTGGCTGACCGCAGGGTCGATGGCGGCGCTGGGGCAGACCGAGTTGGCGGCGCGGCTGCCGGCCGCGTTGGCCGCGTCACTGACCGTGTTGGTGGTGGGCGGCTTGGCGTGGCGGTTCTACGGCAAGATGGAGGCGGCGTGCGCGGTCGCGCTGCTGTCGGTGATGCCGGTGTTCGTGGTGGTGGGCCGGCTGGCGATCACGGACGCGCTGCTGGGGTTGTGTTGGATCGGGACGCTGGGGTGCGGGGCGTTGTTGGTGCAGGAGCGGGAAACGAAGGATGTCGGGGACCCGGCCACAGCCTCGCATTGGCCGGCTTTTGGGGTGTGGTTGTTTGTGGCGGTTGGGTTGTTGAACAAGGGGCCGATTGCGGTGCTGCCTGTGGGGTTGGTGATCGGGTGGTTGGTGCTGGCGAAGCGGAGGGACGCGCTACGCCGGTTGCGGGTATGGATCGGGTTGCCGCTGGCTTGCGTGCCGGCGCTGGTGTGGGTGGGGTTGGCGGTGTGGCGGTTGTCGGCGGTGTCTCCGGGCGTGAATGTGTGGGACGTGTGGTGGTACGAGATCGTGGACCGGGCGGCGGGGACGGGAGACCACCCCCGGCCGTGGTGGTTCCTGCTGCCGGTGTTTGTGGCGGGTTTGTTCCCGGCGGTGACGCAGTGGCCGGTGCCGGGGTGGCACGTGCCGTGGTCGCGGGTGCAGGCTGCGTTGCGAGACGCGTCGCCGACGGCGTTGTGGGCGATGGGCTTGCTCGCGCCGGTGGTGTTGTTCACGCTGTTCTCGGGGAAGCTGATGAGCTACGTGCTGCCGAGCACGGCGTGCGGGGCGTTGCTCGCGGCTCCGGTGTTGGCGGCGTGGTTGCGCGACGGGCGCGGGGCAACGAACACGCTGCGGCTCAAGCACGGCGTCGGCGGGTTGGGCGTGGTTGTGTTGTTGACCGCGGCTGCGGTGTTGATCGGCGCGAGCTTGATGGCGTGGGACGCCGTGCGTTTCGAGCCGTACGCGTCGGCGTGGTTGGTGTGGCCGATGGGGTTGGCG
>JANQPR010000186.1 GCA_028285385.1 Phycisphaera sp. | reverse complement strand
CTTCACGCTCGCGGCAGAGCTGAACGTTGGATGAAGTTGCTGTGACTATGACTCGACAGGCCGAACGGCGTCCCGCCCCTCGTTCTGGGGCTTGTTAATGGTCGTGGCGATCGCCGTCATGTCGAGCAAGCCGTCGGCGATGGCGGCGGTGATCCGGTGGGCGTCGGCTCGCAGGCATGGGCCAGTGTGGGGAGGAGGACGGCGAAGGCGACGGCGAGCAGTCGGGGGATGCCGGATGTTACTCGCGGGCGTCGCCGGTCAACCTCAGCCGGTGGCTAGGCCTCCACCGCGATGGTCACCTCGTCGCCGTCCTTCAATCCGAACGCATCGCGTAGCTTCATGTCCGTCGCGATCTCCACCACTTCACGAGGATGATCCCCGTCGCCACGTTCGTTGGCATCCGTGCGAAGGATAAACGCAGCACGATTAAAGATACGGCAAGGGACGAGGTTGACGCTGACGCGACCACCGTACTCATCGGCTTCGAGACGTATCGGATCAGGCGGTAACCGGTACGGTCGGCCCAGCCGGACGTTGAGCGTGCCGGGGAAAAGGTCGAGGCCTGTCTTGCGACGGTAATGGTCGTGGAGTTTGACGATCCACTGACTGAAATCTCCGATGCCGCTTTCGACGTGGCCGACAAGACTTGGCATGGGAGGCCTAACACAAAAGACTCAGTTACTGGCCGCCTGTGGAGTGCGAACTCCAAGCCAACAACAGCATCATATCGCGGGCGCAGCCGGTCCACTGCAGCAGGTGGTTAGGGGGTAACATCGCGTTGTCTGTCCCGAGCAGCAATCCGGCGGTCGGCAACAAAGGTAACGCCGATGAGCATTGAGAGGGCAGCACTGATCAACCCACCTATCAACGCGATCAGGATGAATCGAAAGGGCTCGGTCCACTGAAATGGGGTTTTATCGAAGAAAATGACCCGCAAGGCTACGAAGTAAGGGAGCACCCAGGCAGCGGATGCGACGAAGGATAAACGTACAGCGGGCCAATAGGTCAGACGTCGGAAGTGCGCGATCGTAGCCGTCACAGCGAGTAGAAGTACCGGGATGATGAAGGCCCAGAGAGTCATTGCCCCCTAACAGTAATTCGACAGAACTGATTCGGCAGAACATCCGCCGAGCCCGATTCAGTATCAGCCACTGGATCACCCCGGTCAATGCCTTCGCTGGCCGCGAATCGGATCAACGCCACGATGTTGAGAAGCCGAAGTGCGGAATCCGGGAGGTTCCGTAAGCTCCCCACTGTGAAACTCCTCGCCGGCCCCCACCCCAGCTAGTTCCTCGACCTCGACGCCCCGACGCCGGCCGCCCAGCCGGTGTCCTGCCCGCACACCGAACGCCTACTTTGGCGTGTCTGGTGCAAGCACTGCGGCCGACGCCAGCGGGCCGCGGCCGGGTCACCGCGAAGCGCACTGTCAGGGTGTCACGCCGTACACGGCAACGGGGTACAACCTCGCGCTCTACGGTGGAGAAGCGTCAGAGCCAGCAGAACCAAAGCTGACGGTTCGGGCAAGTTAGTGCCGCGAAAGTCTGGCACGGACGCACTCCCCCAGTTCTGCAGGACGCCGTCGAGTTGGGTCTGCGCGATCTGGCCGAGCGGGCGGTCGTTGATCCAGCCCGGTGGGAAGCCCTGGAAGATGGTGTTTCGGCCCCAGTTCTGGAGGACCAAGTCGAGGTCGCCCTGTGCGACTTGGCCGGAAGCGTCGTAGTCGCCGGGGAGGGAGGCGACGAGGCGGAAGCGGCCGGTGTGGGTTTCGGACGACAGCGGGCCGGCGAAGCGGAAGTGGGCGCCGCCCTGGGGGCAGGGCAAGACAACGCAAAAGATGTCGTCGACGGATGTGCCGGTGTATTGGCTACCCGCGGGTATCGGGCTCGGTTGGTAGTCGAACGAGAAGCCGCCGAGGATACCGTCGAGCACGCCGTTGACGGCTCGGAACTGGCGGGTGTCGAGGTCGTTCTGGATGGTCGACGTGGGCGAGAAGTTCGAAGCGTCGGCGATGGTGAAGCCGTTGTCGAAGGTGAAGTTGAAGTACAGCAGCGACGGTAGGTCAAACCGGGTGATGAAGTTGGCGGGATCGGTGTAGACGGTGTTCTGCCCGTCGTCGGCTGCCGCGAGATAGGTGTCATCGAAGACGATTGAACCCGATCCGCCGGAACCGCGGTCGGGGAGCCATTGGTAGGTGATCGAGCCGTGGACCGGTGGGACGTAGAAAACAACGGCGGTGGCGCAGCACATCGCCGCCCAAAGAGCGCAAGGTCGAGCGAAGGAACCGCAAAACGGAGGGATTCGAATCAACATGGGAGTATTCCGGAGAGCACAGTCAACTTCATACGCTAACCCGACATCCGAGCCACGCCAAGACTCAGTTCAGCAGACGTGGCTCAGGCATCGCAACGGCAGCCCGGCGTTAAGCGAGACGGAGGCGGCGCGACAGTAGGGCTGGCGTACCGAGGGTGAGCAGCGCTATGGTTGCGGGTTCGGGGACCGCCTCTGGGAGGGAGCCGGCGAAACTGGGAACGCTTGTGCTGCCCCAGTTCTGAAGCACTCCGTCAAGTTCGTTCTGATCTACGGTCCCGTCGAACGGCCCGCCGCCGACCAGTGCGTTCTCGTCGCCGGTGAAGGTGCCGGTCCCCCAGTTCTGGAGCACGATGTCGAGGTCGCCCTGTTCAACTTGGCCGGAACTGTTGTAGTCGCCGGCGAAAACAGCAGTTTCGATGAGCGTAAGCAATATGTTCGCGCCCGAGCTTACACCTCCAAGCGGGAAGCTACTGATACGGAACTCGAATGGCGAGCCGTCGGTGAGCATGCCTGCTAGCGTCCCGAAGCTGTCGAGAAATGGGGTTTCGACACCGGGGGTAAGGGTGTCCGTGAAATCAACGCCGTTCCGATAGAAAGCCGTTCCCGAGATGCGGAGCGTTGCGCCGGCGTCCACCGTCAGCAGTCCGGGCAGCGTGCCGGCAGCCAGATCAAGTGTGCTGCCGACGTAAGCGCGGAAGCCCGCCCCGAGGGTGCCGCCGTCCACCGTGACGGTGCTCCCGTCGTACGCCGATCCTTGTGCGCCGATCGATCCCTGCGTCAAGACGACGTGGGTGCGTAGGAAGGCGGCGTGGTCGCCGAGCACACCACCATCGACTTCGATTTGAGCGTCCAACGCAGCAAAACCGTCAACCGTGCTCGCCCCCGAACCCAGAACCAGCGACTCGCCGGACCGCAACCCAAAGGGCACCGGGTCGGTCGGAGCGACGATCGGGTTCGCCGAAATAGGCGGCAAAGTCTGAGGCACAAGCGTCGTGGTCGAACCAGCGACGCGATCGCCTTCAACTTCGCGCAAAATGAAGACGGACCCGTCTGCCAGGGTCGCCGTGAACGTCGACCCGCTCGGCAGGCCCGCGGGCAGCTCCGCAATCGGGGCCCCGTCAAGCCTGAATTCTCCTCCGATAATTTCCGCCCGAGCACTGGGGTTGACATCGACACGGCCGATGAAGCGACCGCCGGCAATTCGCACGTCACTGTCGGTTTTCGCTTCAAACGAGGAGATCCGGCCGCCGGACACCTCCACGTCGCTCCCTTTGCCAGCCACGAGTTGTCCGTCCACTTCGCCTCCGAGGATACGGATCACGCTGCCGCTGAAAGCACTGGCGTCGGGGCCAAGCTGCCCTCCGGTCATCGTCAGGCGTGATCCCGCAAACGCCCGGAACTGCCGGCCGATGCTGCCCCCGACCAGCTCGACTTCGGTGCCGTCGTAGGAAGAAAACTGGAAGGCCGTGGAGCCGCCGTCGATCCGCACTGTGCCCCCCAGCGCTTGGAAGTAGTTGCCCACCGCGCCACCGGCCAGAACGAGGTCGCCGTACGCCAGCGCGTGTGCGTCACCCATGGCGGCTCCGGTCAAGAGCGTCACCGTCTGCCCGGGGCGGACACCTTTGGGAACGGGGTCGCCTTCGGCGACGACGACGGACGGCACTGGGGACGGCAACGGCACGCTGGTCAACGTCACGGTGTCTTCGCGGATCGAGTTCCCGGTCAACGACGCATCAACGAAGACCGTACCGTCCTCAAGCGTGCCCGAAAGAATGTAATCCGACCGCGGTGGTAGCACGCCGTCCGGCTGCGGCGTGTCATCGAGTCGGAACTCGCCACCGACCCGTTCTAGTGAACCGCCGAATGAGACGATGGCATTGCCGCGGACAAACCCACCGGTCATCCGCGCGGAGCCGCCCGAGGTAATCCCGAACTGGATGATCTCGCCGCCGGCCAAGTCGATGTGCCCGCCCTCCAGCGCGGTTAAAGCCGAGCCGATGCGTCCGCCGCTGACCGTGGCGACCCCGCCGGTCGTGACGTCGAGCGTGTGGACATAGCCGGCAGACAAATCGGCATGGCTGTTACGAGATACAAGCAGTTCCCGCGTCACCGAGCCGCCGGTCATGTTCAGTTCGGACCCGACCAGTTCGAGCCAGCGATCGACCTCGCCACCTGAGAGGTTGATGACCGAGCCCTGCAAGGCCGTCGCGCGGGCGTCGACGGTGCCGCCGGACATGTTCAGCACCGTGCCACTGAGCCGCATGCTCTCGCCGAACGTTCCGTCTTCCAGATCGATAGTCGCGTCGATGGCTTGGAACCCGCTGACCAAGGTTGTGCCACCCCGGACGCGGAGCCGTTGACCCGGAGCCAGTCCGTACGGAGCAGATTCTGTCGCGGTGTCAATCAGTGCGAGATCAACCGGCGCGGTTGGGGTTTCGGTCAGACTGGGAGGGGTCGACGACAGGACAAAGTTGCGATTGTTCAGTTCGGTGTTGGCCCAGATCAACGGGCTGCCGTCGCTGAGAATCGCGGTGAAAGTGGAGCCGGGCGAGAGTTCGGTTAAGGCCGTGACCGACGCCCCGTTCAGCCGAAAGTCGGAACCAAACACCTCGAAATGCCCAAGGTTTCCGTTGGCCAGGGTGCCCACAACACCGCCCCGCAGCCCGACCGATTCGTCGGCGTCCAGCCGCCCGACGTACCCGCCGGAGATGACCGCTCGGCTGCCCACCCCTTCGACGGAGACCCAATCGACTTTGCCACCCGTGACGTGGACTGCGGACGAGTCTTCCGCCCACGCCGAGCCCACGCTGCCGCCGGCGATGCTGATACGGCTACCACCCTCGGCGCTGACCCGTTCGACCTCGCCGGAGTAGACCGCCAACTCCGCTTGGTCGAACATCCGGATGCCATAGGAGTTACTTCCGTCGAATGCGGTGGCCGGCACATGGCCGCCGTGCACTTGCATCGAAGCGCCGGAGAGACGCACGCCGCCGTTCACTGTGCCTTCGCCAAGCCAGACCGACGAGCCGGACGCAGCGTGTAGCCCGGTGTCCACGAACCCGCGATCGACGACCATCCGGACGCCGTCGACCAAAAACACCTCCCGCCCGACGGTCCCGTCGAACACGTCGAGCACCCCTCCGCTGGCTCGGTAGAAGTGCCCGATCGCGCCCCCGTCCACCGTCACCTCGCCTTCGAGCGACGTGACGTAATCGGGCAGCGTACCGCCGGCTTCAAGAAGGACCGACTGGCCGGGCCGGAGGCCGATCGGCGAGGCGTTGCCGGGCAAGCGCAAAATGCCACCGTCCGCGGGCGGCACGGCAACGGTCACGACCTCGTGGGTTGCGCCGTCGAAGAACCCGCCGTCGAACCCGGACAGGATGAACGGTTGGCCGTCGGCAAGCACACCGGCGATCGTGCGCCGCGGCCCGGTGCCATTGGGCCCGACGGAACGGAAGTCGGTCGGGATTGACTCCACAGGAACGCCGTCGACGCGCCACTCGCCGCCGGTGATTTGAACCAGGCCGTCCGACCGTGAGTCCAGGCTCCGCGCGATCCTGCCGCCGGCCCACTCGAATCGGCCCAACCGTGTGGCAATCGCATCCTGAAGGACACCACCCGTCAGCCGGACGATGCCGCCCCCTCGTACCACAGTGTTTCCGCGGACCTCACCCCCCGAAACGTTGAGCACCCCGCCCTGCCACACGTCCACGGTTTCCCATGGATTGTTACCGATGACCCCACCGCTCACGTTGACTTCGACAGCCTGCGGCCCTGACGGCTGACCGATCGACAGGTCGCCGCCGACGGCGCCGCCTTCGAAGACATTTAGCTGCGTACCATCGGTAAGGATGGTGTTATCCGGCACCACTGCAGGCGGGGCATTGATGACGGACGAAAACTCGGAGGCCCGGAGAACAGGGGCAAACAGTCCGATGACCAATCCGAGAATCATGCGCCGTAGCCATCTCGAAACTAGCGACCCCCGGCCTCTCATAGAGTTCTCCAGCAAAGTTGGCGACTCAGACAACGAAAATAGCAGCCGTTGTCTGGCGGAGCAATAAAAATCGGCCCATCCCATCCGATTATAGTCAATACGAGATCGCCCGTGACCAACGAGTCCGCAAAACCGCTCGTCGAGACGTCGTAGTACGTCCCGGCCTGCCCCGTCTTGCTGAGCGTGACGGTCTGTGTCGGCAACGGCGCGC
>JANQPR010000175.1 GCA_028285385.1 Phycisphaera sp. | reverse complement strand
CTTGTGTTCGGGGTTGCCCGGCTTCGCCACGGCATCGCAGGCCGCGCCGTTCCAGTTGATCAACGGGTTTGTGTTCGACCTCGCCCAGTTCACGGGCGCGTCGGTCACCTACCGGGACGAAGCGGGCAGTTCCGTCGACTTCGACGGCAAGCTCTGGGACAACGCCGCGGGGGTCAACAACTTCACGCTCGGCGAGCTGGCGGCGGGGCAGTTCGGCTCCGACCCTGGCGACCAGGTGACGCTGCAGAGCACGCCAGACCCCGACTGGCTCCAGCTGAACTACGCCGGCTCCGGGCAGGCCATCACCGCGAGCAACAAGAACTTCGTGATCTACGAGATCACCAGCAGCACCAGCGGGGTCGACACCGAGGGCACCAGCTTCCGCGTCCAGTTCAACAACAGCGGGACTTGGCACAACGCGAGCACCGCCACCTCCGTGACGCACGTGCCGGACGACACCTTCGCCCCCGAGCCGGCCGAGGACACCAACCAGATCGTCTACGACCTCACCAGCTTCGGGCTCAACGTCGGCGACAACCTCACGACCGTCCGCATCGAGAACCTCGACAGCGGCGGCGGCACTTCTGACCCGGACTTCATCTTCGCCGGCGTGGCGACCGCCATCCCCGAGCCCGCGACCACGCTCCTGGCGGGGGTCGGCCTCGTCGGGCTGGCCCGGTGGCGCGGTTCCCGTGACGCCGAAGCGGGCTGATCCTGTGGGCTCGGACGGACGGCCGTCCGACTCAGCCTCCCGCCACCTGGGCTTGTGTCCCGTCGGCGATTCACCTACCGTCTCACTTAGTGACAGGGCCGCGGACTCGGACGAGGGGTGACGCGGCGTTGCGGGGCTTGCCGACACATCATGATCCGGGTCGAACCGGGCGGAAAGGGAAGAGCCGAGATGAGAGGACTGAGCTGGATAACCGGAACGGTCGTCATATGCGCAAGCGGTGTTGCCAGCGGTGCGACGCTGTTTGACCAAGACGTGACCAACAACGTGATCTTCGGGACCGGCAACGCCAACGGTTCCTGGACGGTTGGTCGAGACAACGGCGTCGAAATCGGGCTGCGAGCCAAGCTGCGCTTTGACGATACGAACGCCCCGCAGAATGATTTCAACAGCAACGGCGACGGGACTTACACTTTTGAGCCCAAGCAGCCTCCGGGCGGCGGCTTCGGATTTGCGTCCAATCAAGCCTCGACGGCGATCTGGAACTTCGAGTGGTCGATCAATGTCAACTACGACGGATCGAACCCTTCGGGCACCGTGTTGAGCGATTACTCGTACGTGTTCCTGATCGACGGGGACCCGACGGGCATCGACACGACCGACACGTTTGACCCGATCAACCAGCCTGACGGCGACCACGCCTTCGGTGACAACACGACGGGCCCCGGTCTGGGGAACAAGCCCTCCAATCCCAGTGAATACATCAACCGCATCAACAACTTCAGCATGGCTCAGAACTCGTGGAACTACGAGTTCTTCGACGACCCGGCGGACGCCGGCGGCAACCCACTGGCCCAACTGTCCGGCTTCGACGCCAACGTGCCCGGGGAGTTCACGATCACGCTGCAGGCCTTCGACGGCGCGACGCTGCTCACCGAGTCGTCGATCGTGGTCCAGTCCATCCCCGAGCCCGCGGTGACGCTGCTGGCCGGCATCGGCCTGCTCGGCTTGGCGAAGTGGCGTGGCGTCCGCGACGAGGCCGCCGCGTTCTGAACCCGACCCGCCTGACCGCTCCTAGGCAAAAACTCCCCCACGCCGCCTCCCCGGGCGGCGTTCTCGTTCGTGTCGCTTGGCCGGGCTCCTCCCGGGACGCTATAAATCCCCCATGGTTGCCACTGCTGACCGCAAGATCCAGTACCGCGAAGCTCTCCGTGAAGCGATGCAGGAAGAGATGCGCAACGACGACCGCATCTTCCTGATGGGCGAAGAGGTCGCCGAGTACAACGGCGCTTACAAGGTGTCCGAGGGGATGCTCGACGAGTTCGGGCCTCGGCGGATCGTCGACGCCCCGATCAGCGAGACCGGGTTTGCCGGGCTGGGCGTCGGCGCGGCGATGTACGGGTTGCGGCCGATCATCGAGTTCATGTCGTGGTCGTTCTGCCTCGTCGCGGCGGACCAGATCATCAACAACGCGCCGAAGATGCTGTACATGTCCGGCGGTCAGTTCGGCTGCCCCTGCGTGTTCCGCGGCAACAACGGCGCCGGCGGGCAGCTCGGCTCCACGCACTCGTGGTCGGTCGAGAGCATGTTCAGCAGCGTGCCCGGGCTGAAGCTCGCCGTGCCCGCGACCCCGCGCGACGCCAAGGGCCTGCTCAAGGCGGGCATCCGGGACGAAGACCCGTTCTTCAACCTCGAATCCGAGCGCATGCTCGGCATGGGCGCCCGGGGAGACAAGGACTTCTCGCGTTACCTGCACGGCGGCCTGTGGGCGCCGCCGGAGAACGACGACGACTTCGTCATCCCGCTCGGCCAGGCCGAGGTGATCAAGGAGGGCACGGACTGCACGGTGGTCAGTGCGGGCCGGCCGGTGCACTTCGCCCTCGAGGCGGCGGAGGCGTTGGAAAAGGAAGGCATCGACCTCGAGGTGATCAACCTGCGGACCTACCGGCCGTTCGACATCGACACGGTCGCTCGGTCGGTGAAGAAGACGAACTGCTGCGTGGTGGCCGACCAGAGTTGGCCGTTTGCGTCGGTCGGGTCCGAGGTGGCGGCGCAGGTGTACGAGACCTGCTTCGACGACCTGGACAACACGGTCAAGCGGGTGAACAACGACGACGTGCCCGCCCCGTACAACCGGACGCTGGAGCAGGAGATGCTGCCCAACGCCCGGAAGATCGCCGAGGCGGTGCGGGCGGCGACGTACAACGCCTGACCGCCGTGGGTGCGCAGACGCGAATCGGCCCCGTCCGTGCGGGTGTCGCTTGTCTGGTCCATACGGGTTTACCCAAGTTCTGTTATCGGACGTTTTGTTGTGGTTTTTTTTCGACGCGCCGCACGACCCCAAACGGTCCCGGGTGGCCTTGGTCGGGGTGAAGTGAGGCCTCGCGTCGGGGTGAGAGCACCCCGTAAAACGCTGTAAATTTCTTCCATTCAATGATTTAGGTATCTATCGAGCTATGCTCTGTCCGGGAAAATGCTCGTTCTCGGCCGATTTTCGCCGTTGCGGCTGGCTTTGGCCGATGTCCGAGGCAGACTGGTTCCGTGTGAAATCCCCTTGCATCAGGGGAGCGTGGACTTAGAATGTGGATGTCAGGGAAGGCATCCGTCCCTCGGAACCCCGGTGGCAAGGTGGGACACCAAGGAAGCCCTGACCCACAACCGACTTGCTGAGAAAGGCAAAGCCATGTTTTTGGGAGATTTAAACGTGAATCGTGGGATGAAGTTGTTCGCCGCTGCCGCGGTGGCCACGACCGGCGTGATCGCCGGCTCGGCTCAGGCTGCTCGCGTCGTCGGCACCCAGGCGGTGTATTACAACCAGAACGGCCAGTCGGTCCTCGCCGACGCGACCAACTATTCGGCCCGTGACAACGGGGACGGCACCTTCCTCGTGAACGTCGCCAACATTCTGATGTCCGACCGGACGCAGTTGACCGGCGTGTACTTCGAAGACGGCTTCTCGAGCCTCGTCGACGGTGGCCCGACCATCGCGTACATGACCAAGGCGAACCCGACCGTCGTGCCCGTCTCCGGCGCCGACTTCGCCGCCAGCAGCAGCGCCCCGCCGATGGACGACCTCATCGACTGGACCGGCACCGCCCAGTCCGTCACCGCTTCGGGCTACGGCTCGGGCATCGACAACACCCTCCGCATGACCATGACGTTCGAGTACGCCGACGGCGTGACCTTCGACGACGTCGAGGCCCTGCTGGGTGGCTACGGCTACCGGATCGCCACGCTGGTCGAGAACTTCGAAGGCGTTGATTTCGCCTCGACCTCTGGCCCGCTGAACAACCCCGACGCCGGCACCGTTGTCCCCACCCCGACCGCCTTCGCCGCGGGCCTCGGCCTGCTCGGCTTGGCCGGCCTGAAGCGTCGCCGCGACGAAGCCTGAACCGGCTCGACAACCTGAACCCATCCAGCCCCCGGCTTTCATGGCCGGGGGTTGTTTTGTGTCGGTGCGGCGCGCCGGGCGGCCAAGGCCACCGTTGTACTCCGGATCACTCCGCCAACTCGACCGGTCCGTCCACGCGACGCAGCGCCGCAAGCGCATCGGCGTCGATCAGCACGTCGATGTCCATGGCGTACTCGCGTTGCTCGCCCGGCTCGAGCGCGCGGTGGGCGGATACCGGGTCCATCACGGTCGGCAGCAGTTGCCCGTTGAACGGCTCGAGCGCCGCGACGTACGACCCCGCCGGTCCGTAGTGCTGCCAGTTCGCCAGCCGGGGCAGCGTCGCCGCGTCGTACCGCAGCCGGACGCCGACGCCCAGCGCCGGGTTGATCAGGCCGACCGTGCTGTGTCCCTCGGTGCCGGCCGGCGGGGTCAGCGTGACGCCGCGCTCTCCGTCGCCCGCGTGGTCCGGCGTCGGGGCGTTGACGCGCTTCCACTCCGGATGAGTCGCCGCGCCCGGTTCGTCGCCCCAGACACACGCGGCCGTCCCGCCCAACACGAGTTCAGCGCCCTCATCGAGCAACGGGTACCCGAGGTTGACGTGGTACAGCCAGTGGTGATCGACCGCGGTGTTCCCGGCGTTGCGGACCGTGTCCCGCACCCGCAGCCCCGGCACGCCGAGCGTTGCGCTCACGGTGCGACGGATCTCGTAGATCGGCCCGAACAACTGGGCCACGCGGACGACGAGGTCGACGCCCATCTCCAGAACGCCGTCGCGCGGGTCGGGTTGCCGGATCGCGGTCACGGCGGCGGGGCGGTGGTGGAACGCGCCGTGCAGGTCGACGACCCGGCCGGCCTCGTCGAGCTTCCGCCCGATCACGTCGGGCCCGCAGGTCGAGACCAAGCCGCCGTTCCAGCCGACGCTCCACCGTTCGGCCCGCGAGAGTTCGTGGCTCGGCGGGGCGTAGCCGTTGGGCGTCAGCCAGGCCAGCGACAGCCCGCCGTAGCTCGCCTCGACGACGTCGCCCCCGCGGTCGAGGTTGAGCACGAACCGCAGCGGTGTTCCGGTGTCGAAAACCGCTACCCGGCAACCCGGCGCGCCGCCCGCGTCCGGCCAGTCGTACCGGGCCGTGCGGATGCCGCCGACCTGGTGGATGAGCGCGAACTTGTCCGGGTCGGCGAAGGGCTGAGGCATCGAGAAACTGTAACCGCGAGCCGTATCATGGGTCGTCACGCCAAACGTGGAGAGAACCACACCATGCCCGTCTACGAGTACGCCTGCCCGAGGTGCGACCACGTCACCGAAGCGATCCGCCGGATGGTGGATGCCGACGCGCCGTTGGCGTGTGAATCGTGCGGCGCCGAAGTGCAGCGCCAGCACAGCACGTTCCTCGCCGAGGCGAGCAAGCCGGCGAGCAACTCGCAGCCGTGGGCCGGCAGCGGGGGTGGCGACTGTGGCTGCGGCAACCCGCACGGGCCGTGCAACCGGTGAGCCAGAAAGAAGATCCGCAGGTTCCGCAGATCAACGCATAGTGTTGACCAGATCGTTCGGTGACCCGCGACTGTCAGTAGCAGCTCTCGTGAAGTCTGCGTATTTCTGCGTCCATCTGAGGACGAAATGCTGCTTCAGATCCCTTCCAACTCCCCGGCCAGCTCGGTGACGACTTTTTTGGCGTCGCCGAAGACCATCCGGGTGTTGTTCAGGAAGTAGAGCGGGTTCTGGATACCGGCAAACCCGGGGTTGAGCGACCGCTTGATCACGAACACGGTGCGGGCCATGTCGACGTCGAGGATCGGCATGCCGTAAAGCGGGGACTGCTCATTGGTCCGCGCGTCCGGGTTGGTGACGTCGTTCGCGCCGATCACGAGCGCAACGTCGGACTGCGGGAGCTGCGCGTTGCTCGGCTCGAGGTCGAGCAGCACGTCGTACTCGACCCCCGCCTCGGCGAGCAAGACGTTCATGTGCCCGGGCATGCGGCCGGCGACGGGGTGGATCGCGTAGTACACCCGCTTGCCGCGCTTCTCGAGTTCCTGGGCGAGTTCCTTCACGGCGTGCTGCGCCTGCGCGACCGCCATGCCGTAGCCGGGCACGATTATGATCTGCTCGGCGGCCTCGAGGACGATCGCGGCGTCCTCGGGTGACGACTCTTTCGCCTCGCCGTCGATCGCGCTGCCGCCGCCGGCGACGGCGCTGCCCATCCCGCCGAAGAGCACGTTCATCAGCGAGCGGTTCATCGCCTTGCACATGATGGACGTGAGGATGAGCCCGGACGCACCGACGAGCGAGCCGGTGATGATCAGCGCGTAGTTGTTGAGCACGAACCCGGCCATCGCGGCGGCGATCCCGGAGTAGGAGTTAAGCAGCGCGATGACGACGGGCATGTCAGCGCCGCCGATGCCGATGACCAGCAGCACGCCGAGCACGAGCGCCATGACCACGATCAGCAGCAGGCTGAACCAGGCGTCGGGCTGGACCGCGAGGAAGACCGAGAGGATGAGCCCGCCGGCGAGCAGCACGCCGATGATCGCTTTCTGCCCGGCGAACTGCACGGGCGCGTCCGGCGCCCACTTGGTTCCCTGGAGCTTGCCGAAGGCGATGAGCGAGCCGGTGAACGTGACGCCGCCGATGAGCGCGGCGAGGCCGGTGGCGAGCAGCGACGACCACGGCACGGGAATCGCCGCGGCGAACTGTTCCAAGGTCAGAAGCAGCGAAGCGTCCACGACGTCGCTGCCCTCGACGTAGCGTTCATAGGATTTCGCGGCCTTAAGCGTGGCGGGCAACGCGTAGTCCCCGCAGGCCACGAGCAGCGACGCGACGCCGCCGAAGCCGTTGAGCAGCGCGACCATCTGCGGCATGGCGGTCATCTCGACCTTGGTCGCCATGCGCAGCCCGATGAGTCCGCCAATCGCGAGGGCGACCGCGACCCAGATCAGTGAGATCGCCGTGCCGCCGGTGAGCGCGAAGAAGGTGGCGACGGTGGCGAGCAGCATGCCCGCCGCCGAGATGCGGTTGCCTCTGGCGGCGGTGGGCACCTTGCTGAGCATCTTCAGCCCGAAGATGAACAGCACCGCGGCGAGCAGGTAGATCAGGGTGAGGACGTTTTCGCTCACGGGTCGGTCCGGGGGTTACTTCTTGTCCTTCAGGAACATCTTGAGCATGCGGTCGGTGACGACGTAGCCGCCGACCACGTTGATCGACGCGGCGACCATGGCCAGGAACCCCAGCACGACGCCGAGGTAGAAAAACGAGTCGGCGAAGCTGCACAGCAGCGCGCCGACGATCGTGATACCAGAGATCGCGTTGGACCCCGACATGAGCGGCGTGTGCAGCGTCGAGGGCACCTTCGTGATCACCTCGAAGCCGATGAACACGGCCAGCACGAACACGACGAGGGCGACGATGAAGGGGTCCATGGAGAAGTCCGAAGTTCGAAGTCCAAAGTGGGCTCGATACGTCGCGCCGCCGCTCGCGGTTTAGCCCACCGCGTCTCTCACGATCTCGTTGCGGACCTGGCCGTCGTAGACGACCACCGCGCCGTCCTGGATCTCGTCGGAGAGGTCGAGGTTGAGTCTCGCCGGCGACGCCGCGACGGCGGGCTGATCGTCGGTCGCGTCCTTGCCTTTGGCGGCCGGCTTGACGAGTTCTTTGAGCAGCGCATCGACGTTCCCCGCGAAGGCCTGGGTCGCGTGGACCGGAAGCGTGGCGGGCAGGTTCAGCAGGCCGATCACGGTGACGCCGTTGTCGGTGGTGACGACCTCTCCGGGCTTTGTCGCTTCGCAGTTTCCCCGGCCGTGCGCGGCGGACGCCGCAAGGTCGACGATCACGCTCCCGGCCGGCATCGCGTCGACGGTCCGCTGCGGGATCAGCACCGGCGGGGCCTTGCCGAACACCGCCGCCGTGGCGATCACCGCGTCGACGGCGACCATCTTGTCGTGCATCAGCTCGGCCTGCTTCCGCTTCTGCTCGTCGGTCAGTTCTTTGGCGTAGCCGCCTTCGGTCGACGCGTCACCGCCGAGGTCGAACTCGGCGAAGCGGGCTCCCAGCGACTGCACCTGTTCCTTCGTGGCGGCGCGGACGTCAAACGCCTCGACCTGCGCCCCGAGCCGCTTGGCGGTTGCGATCGCCTGCAGCCCCGCGACGCCGGCGCCGAGCACGAAGACCTTGCTGGGCCGCAGCGTGCCGGCCGCGGTGATCATCATCGGCATCAGCTTGGGCAGGTGGTCCGCCGCGAGCAGCGCCGCCTTGTACCCGCCGAGGTTCGCTTGGCTGGACAGCACGTCCATCGCCTGCGCCCGGCTGGTGCGGGGGATGAACGCCAAGTCGACCGCCGTCACCCCAGCTTCGACGCACGCGTGCATCAGCCCCGGGTTCGTCGTGCTGCCGAGCATGCCGACGACGACCGCGCCGCGTTTCATCTGCTTCACCGACTCGGCCGGCGGGTCCGCGACGCACACCGCGAGGTCGGCCGAGCCCCACTCCTGCCCGTGCTCGACCAGCTTGCACCCGGCGTCGGACCACGCGTCGTCCGGGCACCCGGCGTGCAGGCCGACGCCCCGCTCGACGCGGACCGTCACGCCCTTGCCGACCCAAGCCTTCGCCACCGCCGGCGTCAGCGGCGAACGCGGGTCCGGCTCCGCGGGGTGGGCGATCAGCAGCTCCACGTTGACTCCTCGTGCGACAGGCTGGCGAGCCAAATGCGATCCGCGACTCGCTTGGTCCTAACGTAGCAACTTCCGCCCGCCGTTACCATGCCGGCATGCGTGAAATCACGATCAAGACGACCCAACGCAGCGAGCTGGTGGACATCACCGCCGCCGTCGCCGCCGAGGTGGACGGCGGGGCCCTGACCCGCGGCGTCGTCACCGTCTACGTCCCGCACACCACCGCCGGGGTCACGATCAACGAGAACGCCGACCCCGACGTCAAGCACGACATGCTCCGGCAACTCGACGAGATGGTGCCTTGGGAGCAGCCGTTCTACCAACACGCCGAGGGCAACAGCGCCGCCCACGTCAAGGCCTCGATGATGGGCAGCAGCGTGACGATCCCGTTCGACCGCGGCGTGCTGCGCCTGGGCCGGTGGCAGGGCGTGTACTTCGCGGAGTTCGACGGGCCACGCGAGCGGACGTTCTGGGTCCACGCCGAGGGCGCGGCGAGTCGGGATTGAGATTTGGCGATCTTGTGACCTGGCGACTTGGCGATTGGGTTTGGAGCCCTGACGATGGATTGGTCGGCATGGGTTGACTACACCGAAACCTGCTGACCACCAAGCCGCAGCGGTGTACACATACCGTCTCTGCGACGGTGATGATCAGCCAATCGTGATATCTCGGTTTCTACTTCCAGACCAAGAAGGTGTTTTGTCCATCGGGCAAACGGGGAACATGCGCGAGCGAAGTAGGCAGTTCGTTCGTGCTGTCTCGGGGAAGTTTGGGCATTCCGAAGGCAACTTGTTTCATCTTTTGCTTCGACACACGAGGCTCACCGAACGCTTCCCCGGATATCAACTTCAGAATCGATTTAGTGCCTTGTCGTCACCGAGTACGGCTAAGCAAGTCGAAGCGGCAATGATCAAGAACTACATCATCCAGCATGGCGAAGTCCCGCCGTTGAACAGTGCGATACCAGATCGGTATGGGGGGTGGGCACCCTAACTGACGTGATCTGCGAGCAATCCTCATACACGCAGACATAATTTTGACATCTCGTGACCTTGGCGTCTTGGCGGTTCAGCAGTTTCCGCTCCACAATCGCCCCATCACGAAATCGCCCGATCGCCAAATGACAAACCCCGCTGCCGCATAAAGCGACAACGGGGCGGAGGGGAGAAAGCGGTTGGGGCGCTGGTGGTATCGCCTCGCCGGACGGGGGGGCTCCACAATTTCGGGCCGCCCGGGGCGGTTCTGCGCCCGTCAGATTACCCATTTTTACATCCAAAATCGGCCTAACGGTCTCCAAACGCGGTTTTCCGCCGGTTGTCCACTAGCATCCGGGCGCGAAGTCGCCGGGAGGAGCGGTTGACCGCGAGGGCCGGCCGTAAGTCGTTGGATGTCGCTTGCTCTCTCTCGTTCCCCTTTGCGGCGGGAGCAAAGGAGCGCTGCGGCCAGTTCCACCGGGGGCTCGGCCGGGTTCCGGAGGGCCGGGGTTTACCCGTTCTGCCGATCCCGGGCCAGCAGCGCCGCGCCGACCACGCCCGCGTCGTCGTGGAGGACGCTGGGTACCAGTTTAGTCTTGCGCAGCCCATCCGGGAATACGTGTTTTTCGAAGGCCTTGCGGATCATGTCGACCAGCGGCTGGCCGACGGCCTCGGTCAGCCCGCCGCCGATCACGACGCAGGGCAGGGACAGCATCGTGACCGCGTTGGCGATCTGGATGCCCAGGACGTTGGCCGCGTGCTCAAGCACCTGCAGCGTGAGCGGGTCCTTCGCCTCGACGGCCCGGCCCAGCACCTTCGACCGGACCTTCGAGAGGTCGCCCTTGGTGAGTTCCGTGATCACGGACGGGTGCCCGGTGTGGATGAGTTGGACGATGTGCTGGACGATGTTGGTCCGCGAAGAGAGGTTCTCGGTGGTCCGTCGCCCGGTGATGCCGTTGGGGTTGTGGACGGTGTGCCCGATCTCGCCGGCGGTCATGTGGTGGCCGTGGAAGAGCTGCCCGTCGAAGATCAGCCCGCCGCCGATGCCCGTGCCGATGAACACGCTGAGCGACGAATCGAACTTCTGTGCCGCGCCCGCGCGGTATTCGCCCCATGCGCCGACGTTGACGTCGTTGTCCAGCGTGACCGGCAAATCGATTTTCTTCGACAGCGCTTTGGCGAGCGGGTAGTCCGCCCAGCCGAGGTTGACCGCGATGGTGACGACGCCCTTGTTGAAATCGATCACGCCCGGCGCGCCGATCCCGATACCGGCGATGTCTTTGAGCTTCAGCCCGGCGTCGGTGGCGACGTCTTCGGCGAGCTTGGCGATGCGGTCGACCACCGGGTCGGCGCCGCCGTTGCCGGCGTTCTTGTCGGCCTTGGTCTTGACGCTGCCACGGTGCGTGACCTTCTTGCCCTGGACGAGCCCGCACTGGATGTTCGTGCCGCCCAAGTCGATGCCGAGGTAGGGTTGGTCGTCAGGCATTGGTCCTCCGTGGGTCGTCCGCAGAATTCGCAGATTCATGTCGAGCGCCCCTGCGGCCGACTCGAGGGATCATGCGTGTTCCGTGAACTTGGTTTGCGATCTCGATTGCTCTCTCAGTGGGAATCACCGAAATCTGCGGATCAAATGCTCGGACGCAACGCAGAATGTGCGTGCCCTTCTTCGTACAGCCGCGCGATGCGGAGGAGCTTCGCCTCGGCGAACGCGTCGCCCAGGAGTTGGATGCCGATCGGGAGTTGCTTGCCGTCGACCTCGGTCGTGCCGGCGGGGAGCGAGACGCCGGCGATGCCCGCGAGGTTGGCGTTCACGGTGTAGACGTCGTTGAGGTACATGCTCAGCGGGTCGTCGGACTTCTCGCCGATCTTGAACGCCGGCGCGGTCGTCGTCGGGCACAGGATCGCGTCGCACTGCAGGAACGCGTCGTCGAAGTCCTGCTTGATCCGCCGACGGACCTTGAGCGCGCGGTTGTAGTACGCGTCGTAGTACCCGCTGGACAAAGCATACGTCCCGAGCATGACGCGGCGTTTCACTTCGTCGCCGAAGCCTTCCGCGCGCGACTTGCTGAACAGCTCGACGATGTCGTTGACGGGTTCTCCGGTGCGGTGGCCGAAGTGGACGCCGTCGTACCGCGCGAGGTTCGAGGAGCACTCGGCGGTGGCGACGACGTAGTACACCGGGATGCCGTACCTGGTGTGCGGCAGGTCGACCTCGACGACGGTCGCGCCGTGGGACTCGTAGAACTTCACGGCGTTGTCGACGGCTTGTTGCACGGCCGGGTCGTTCGCTCCTTCGAGGATGTACTGCTTCGCGATGCCTATGCGCAGGCTCTCGACCGGTTGGTCGACGTCGGCGAGATCGGGCTCGACGACGATGGGCGCGGTGGTGCCGTCCATCGGGTCCTTGCCGGCCATGATCCTGAGCAGCAGGGCGGCGTCGCGGACGCTGCGGGCGAACGGGCCGCACTGGTCCAGGGAGGACGCGAAGGCGACCATGCCGTACCGGCTGATACGGCCGTAAGTCGGCTTGAGCCCGACGGTGCCGGTGAGCGCCGCGGGTTGTCGGATGGACCCGCCGGTGTCGGAGCCGAGCGCCGCGGCGCAGAGGTCGGCGGCGACGGCCGCGGCGCTGCCCCCGGAGCTGCCGCCGGGCACGCGGGTCGTGTCCCACGGGTTCTTCGCGCCGCCGCGGAAGCAGGTCTCGCACGACGAGCCCATCGCGAACTCGTCCATGCTCGTCTTGCCGAGGATCACGGCGCCGGCGTCCTCGAGGCGTTGCACGGCCGTCGCGGTGAACGGCGAACGATAGTGCTCGAGCATCCGCGATGACGCCGTCGTATGCCCGTAGCTCGTGCAGAACAGGTCCTTCACGGCGATCGGCACGCCCGCGAGTTCGCCGGTGATCTTGCCAGAGTCGACGTCGGCGGCGCGCTGAAGCGCGCGCTCGTCGTGCACTTCGAGATAGGCACCCAGCCCGTCGTTGTGGGCCGCGATGCGGTCGAGGTAAGTGCGCGTCGCTTCGGTCGCGGAGACCTGCTTCGACGCGATCGAATCGCGAAGCCCGACCATGTCGGTGGTGGTGGGGTCGAGGGTCATGTGCTACGCCCCGCCCCCGTCGCCGAGCACCTTGGGGACCTTGAAGAACGCGTCCTGCCGGTCGGGCGCGTTGGCGAGCATCGCGTCGCGGTCGTCGCCGGGCTGTTCGGCGTCGTCGCGGAAGACGTTGGTCAGGTCGAGCGGGTGGGCGAGCGGCTCGACGCCGTCGATGTCGACCTCGCCGAGCTGGGCGATGTAGCCGAGCACCGCGCCGAGCTGGTCGGTGAAGTGGTGGGCCTGTTCGTCGGTGAGGGTTAGCCGGGCGAGCTTGGCGACGTGGCGGACGTCGTCCTCTGAGATCGGCGAAGCTTGGTTGCTCATCGTGCGCGGATGATATCAGCCAGCGCGACCCGGATCGGCGCCCAGCGCCGCGAGGCAGGCCCGGTGTTGCTCGGGGTCGAGCGGCACGAAGCGCCCGAGCAAGTCGGCGGGCCGTTCGCCCAGCGGGTTGAGGCGCTTCGTGTCCGCCCCGGCTTCGACCAGCAGTCGAATCATCGCGGCGTCCCCGTGGTAGCACGCCAGGTCGAGCGCGCTTCGCGGGTCGGCCGTGGCGTTGGGGTCCAGGCCGCGTCGGAGCAGCCCGGTGACCAGCGGCACCGACCGCGCATCGTGAACCGCCGCGGCCCAGAGGTGCGGGCCGACGTGCTCGGGGTGTTGGTTCATGAGTTGGGTCGCAGTTGCTTCGTCGCCGCGTTTGACGGCGTTTTCCATCGTGCTGCGTGCGTCGCGCTGGCGCAGGATCGCCAACTCGCGGTCGCGGGACTTCCAGTACGGGTTCGTGTCGTCGGGGTTGAAGTTGGCATCGGCCATCTCAAGCGGCGTGACGTTCTCCAGCGTTTCCTCTTGATTGGCCCGCCAGCAATACATACGGATCGTCGCCCGCGCCGAAAAGTCGATCCACCGGCCGTACTTCTCGAGCAGGTGCTCGAACATCGGGAAGTTGCCTCCGCCGTTGGACGCGACGCAGTGGAAGATCGGCGTCTGGCCACCGCCCCGGAAGTCGCGTCGGTCATGTATCGCCTCCGCGGTGCGATTGGCCCGGGTGTTGATCTCGATGCCGTGCTCGTAGCCGCGGGCGCATAGCACATCGACGCAGCCCGCCGCCTGATACTCCACGGCCTGATGCAGATACGTCGCGCCTTCGAGCTTGATGTTGCCGTAATCGAAACCAACGAAACGCTTGGCGATGCGCTTCGGGTCGGCGTCAAGCAGTCGCGTGAGTTCTTGCGGATCGTCTCGGAAGATCGCGAACGCCAAGTCGTCGACCTCCGTCGGACGGGTCGCGCCGTACGACACCAGCAGGTCGATCGCTTCGCGTCTGGCGTGGCCGCCCGGCCGCATGTAGCTGCCCAGGAGCATGCGCATCGGCGTGTTGTGGTTGCCGTACTTCGTGCTCCGGTCGGGATCGGCCTCGGCTTCGGCGCCGTGCTCCAGCAAGAAGCGGATGCCCTTCACGTTGGTGCCTTCGCACGGCGCGAGCAGGATCGGGCCGTAGTTCCCGCCGTACTCGCCGTTGACGTCAGCCCCGTGATCCACGAGCACCTGCGCGATGTCGAGATACAGGTGGGTCGCGCGGGCTAACGCGAGGTCCAAGTCGTGCTGCGTGAAATCACCGGCGTCGAGAAGCGCGCGGACGCGGGCCATGTCGCCGTCGTTGGCGGCCTTGGGCAGGTTGTCGTTTTTGGTTTGCCGCCAGGCCGCGGCGTCGGCCGTCACGGATTGAACGTAAGCCGCGAGCTTCGGCCAACTCGGGAAGCCGTACTCCACGGCCAGCACGTGCTGTGCGTCGGCGAGTTTGACCACCTTGCCGGTGAAGACGCGCTCGACGCGCTGCTTGGCCGGGGCCAAGCCGCGCTGATACGCACGCAGCAACTGCTTGGCCTGCTTGCGCAGGTGTTCCAGCGATGGATCGACTGAGAGCTTCTTGGCGGGGGTGTCCATGCGGACCTCCTTTCGTCTGGCCCGTTGTCCGCCGAGGCGGGCCGAAAAGAGGTACGCGAGGTTGTTCAGACGGAGGTGGGTTGAACCCTTCCCGCGGACCGGGCGCGCCCTGGGCACGCGAAGCGATCCTAACCGCCTCTGGCGCGGCGGGTCAAGAGTTTGGATTCTGCGAGAGCCTTTCGAGCTCGGCCCAGCGGTCGTAGAGCGCCTTGACGTCGCCGTGGGCCTTGCCGAGTTCGGCGCAGGCCTTGGCGAGCTCGGCGTGGTCGACGATGACGTGGGGGTCGGCGGCTCGTTTTGCAAGTTCCTCGATGCGGGACTCGGCGGCGAGGATTCGGATCGGTCTCACAGTCGCAGTATGTGGCACGGCTGGTCGTTGAAACCGAAGTGCTCGTAGAAAGGGCCATGGAAGGTGAAAAGGAACACATTTGCGCCCGCCGGCGCAAGGCCACGCAGGTCGGCGAGCAATCGTTCCATGACCGCCGACCCGACGCGGCGGTGTTGGTGGGCTGGGTCCACCACCACGTCCCACACGCCGAACCACCGCGGGGCGTCGCGCGTGGCCCGGGCCATCCCGATCGCACGACTGGTTGTTTCGTCTACGGCCGTCACCCCTGCGCAGCAGCCAGACAAGACGTCCGGCCGATCGTGCTCGGTTTCCCAATCCACCGAACGCTTGAGCGCTTGGTACTCCTCGAACGTCGGCAGCCGGCTCTCGATCGTCACGGTTTCGGGCAGGGTGTCCGATGCGTCGGCGGGCTTCTCGTGGGCCGGCGGGCCGTGGATGCGGAGGCGGTACCCGTTGGGGTCGCGGACCACGTACTCGCGCAGGCCCCAGGGCTTGTTCTCGATCGGTTCGACGACCGGTGCCCCCGCCGCGAGGTGCTGCGCGTGCAGCTCGTCCACGTCTTCGCTGAACAGGAAGTGCTCGTGCCCCGCAACGTTCTCGGCCAGTTCGGGCTGGTGGTGAAAACACAGCTGCACTTTCCCCAGCCGGATGCCCGCGAAGGCCGGCGGTTCGCCGTACATCCACTCGCCGCGCCCGCCCAGGACGTCGCGGTAGAACGCCAGGGTTTCGACGACATCCCGGACGGCAAAGATCGGTTCGGATCGGCTGATCATCTCGTGGCTACTTCAGGACGCGGCGCGTCAGGCGTCACTCATCGATTCGAGCTCGGCCCAGCGGTCGTAGAGTTTCTTGACGTCGCCGTGCGCTTCACCGAGTTCGGCGCAGACCTTGGCGTGCGCGGCGTGGTCGGCGATGACCTGCGGGTCGCTAGCCCGGGCGGTGAGTTCCTCGATGCGGGCCTCGGCGGCGAGGATCGCGTCTTCCATGCCGTCTAGCTCGCGTTGGAGCTTATAGGTGAGTTTGCCCCTGGAAGTCTTGCCGGCGGCGCGGTCGGTCTTGGTGGATGGGGCCGGGGCTTCGCTGCGCTCCGTCCTCGGCTTGGGCGCGGTTCTGGTTTGCTGCGCGTCGAGCCACTGAGCGTAGCTGGCGTAGAAACCGTGCGTGCCGTCGCCGTGCAGCGCGAGCAGTTCGGTGCTGAGCCGGCGGAGCATGAAGCGGTCGTGCGTGACCAGCACGAGCGCACCGGGGAACTCGGACAGCGTGTCTTCCAGCACTTCGAGGGACGCGATGTCGAGATCGTTGGTCGGCTCGTCGAGGATCAACACGTCGGCCGGCTTGAGCATCAGGTTGGCGATGAGGATGCGGGCCTGCTCGCCGCCGGACAGGTCACCCACGGAGGTGTTGAACTGCGACGGGTCGAAGAGGAACCGCCGGGCCCAGCCGGCGACGTGCACGGGCTTGCCGCGGTAGTCGACGGTGTCGCCAACGGGGCAGAGCGCGCTACGCAGCGACTCGGTCGGGTCGAGCGTCTCGCGGTGCTGGGTGAAGTTGACGATGCGCAGCTCGGCGGCAGGCTTGACGGTCCCGGCGTCGGGCGCGAGCTCGCCGGTGAGCAGGCGGAGCAGCGTCGTCTTGCCGACGCCGTTCGGACCGAGCAGGCCGAGCCGCATGCCCGGAGAGAGTTGCAGGTCCAAGCCGTGGATCAGCTTTCGACCGCCGAGCGACTTGGTGAGGTTGTGCGCGGCGAGCAGCTTCTTGGTCTTGCGCTCGGTGGCCTGGAAGTCGATCGTGGCGACTTTCGTCGGCGCGGCGTTGCGATTCTTCAGTTGCTCCAGCTCGTCACGGCGACGGTCGGCGTCCTTCATCTGCGATCGGTTGCGCGTCTGCCGACCCTGGATGCCCTGCTTCAACCACGCGGTGTCGCGGCGCACCTTGCCCGCGAGCGCGGTCTGCTGCGTCGCCTGACCATCCAGGAACTCCGCCTTGCGGCGGACGAACTCGCTGTAGTTGCCCTTCACTTCGAGCGTGCCGTCGGGGTACGCCCGCGAGAGCTCGAGCACGCGCTGCGCCGCCGACTCGAGGAACACGCGGTCGTGCGTGATGAACACCACCGCGCCCTTGCCGCGGAAGTGGCTGACCACGAAGTCCTCGAGCCACTGCACGCCTTCAAGGTCGAGGTGGTTGGTCGGCTCGTCGAGCAGCAACATGTCCGGCTCGTTCACCAGCGCCGCGGCGAGCGACAGACGTTTCCGCCACCCGCCGGACAGCGTGGCGACGGGTTGGTCTGGGTGGTCGAAGCCGAGCCTGCTCAGTGTGATCCCGGCCCGCGTCGCGGGGTCGAGTTGGAACACGTGTTCGGCGTCGGGGAAGTCGGCGGCGGCCTGCGTGACCACGTGACTCGGCGTGGTGTTGTCGGGGAAGTCGTCGGTCTGCCGGACGTACGCGGCACGGAGCCCGTTGCGGGTCACGATGTCGCCGTCGTCGGGGGTCTCGAGCCCGGCGAGCGTCTTAAGCAGCGTGGACTTGCCCGCGCCGTTGGGCCCGATGACGCCGAGCCGGTCCCCGTCGTCGAGCCCCAGCGACACGCCGGTGAAGAGCGTGTGCGTGCCGTAGGTCTTCTCGAGATTGGTCGCGGTGAGCAGAGTCGGCATCGGCACCGAAGCGTATCGCACCCGTGCCCGCGGAGGCGAAAAGAACGCCCGGTGGCCATTGCCTAGCGTCGCCGCCGCGTCGCCAGCCACGGCAGCACCGCCAACGCCGCGGCCGGCTCGGGGATCGCGACGGTGTCGATGGCGACGGTGAAGGTGTTGTCGAAGAGCGCCTCGGCCGTACCCCCGGCCGTGTTGTCGGCGGTAACGGTCAGCGAGGTGACGAGTTCGTACGTGACGCCGGCCTGCAGCGCGAGCTCGAGCGTGAACGCCGAATCGACGCCGACGTTGTCCGGGCTGCCCGCGGCGGACTGAACGTCGAACGTGCGGGAGACGCTGCCCAGCGCCGGGCCGTCGATTTGGTTGACCGCGACGGTGGCCAGGACGGATGCGAGGCCGCCGTTGTCGCTGAGCAGCTGCCCGTCGAGCGCGGCGTTGAAGAACAGGTCGACGCCGCCGGTGCCGCCTTCGTCGACGACGAAGCGGCGGGTGATAGCGTTGGTCTTGGTGACCGCGGTGCCGTCGCCGGCGGCGCTCAGGTCGTGCTCGGTACCGAAATCGGTCGCGGCGACGTTGCCGTCGTCGGGGTTGCTGAGGTTCTCGACGGTCATGCGCAGCGCCGAGCCGCCGGTGAGAGGCGCGGGGACGGAGAAGTTGACGCCGGGGTCCCACGCGATCTTCCACGGCAGGCTCAGCCCGCCGCTGCCGCCGTTGATGAACAGCGTCGAGTGTCCGGTCACCGGGTGGACCTTGACGATCTTCTTGACCAGGCCGGTCGTCGACACGTAGAGGTAGCCGTCTGGCCCGAACTCGACATCGACCGGCCCGGCGAACGGCTCGCCGGTATCGCCGAGTCGGCCGATGAGCCCGCCGGTCTGGCCGTCGATCTTGAAGACGCGTCCGCCGGCGTTGATGTCGCCGTTGATGCCGCCGGCGACGTAGAGGTTGCCGTCCGGGCCCCAGGTCGGGGCGCTGAGCGAGTTGCTGCCCAGGCCGCCGGAGAAGGTCCGGCGATCGCCGCCGCCGGCGTTGTAGCTCTCGACGCGCCGGCCGTTGAAGACCGCGACGTAGATGCGCCCGTCCGGGCCCATGGTGACGCCCGACGCGCCGCCGCCGTTGAGCACGCTCACGATCTGTCCGCCGGCACCGTTCTGGTCCCAGCGGTAGACGTTGGTGTTCGTCGCCGTCGTCCCGGTGGTGTAGTAGAAGCCGTTGGGCGCGAGGTAGATGTCCTCCTGCCCGGAGATGGTGACGAAGTTGCCCAGTGAGAAGCCCTGAGCCCGGTCGAACCTGGCGATGCGGCGGTTGCTGCCCGACGTGAGGTTGGCGAGCAGGTTGCCGTCGGGCATGAACTCCAGCCCGCGCGGCCCGTCGATGCCGAACCGGACGAGGTCGCGGACGAACGCGCCGGTGACGCCGTTGTACTCCTTGATGCGGTCGCCGCTGAAGTCGGACACGAGCAGGTTGCGCGCCGCGGCCGAGGTCGGGCCGATCAACGCGACGACCGCCGTCACCGCAAACACGGATCGCCAACGCAACAACGCGCCTCTCACCATCAGTCGAAGTTTCATCTCAACTCTCCCCGCACGCCTCAGCACGAAAGGCACGCGATCACTCAGATGAGGCGAAGCAAGATCCGCCAGACATGAACCACCCTTATCGTAATACCCAACCCAAGAAATCTCACCGTCGATCCGGGTGAGAAGTCCGGGTTCTCCTGGTTTTTCGGCCAAATCCACCGCGATCGCTCCACGGGTTTGGCGTCGGCCTTGCCTGTTTTGACACCGCCCCGCGCGGCGACGGAACGCGTCACTTCATCTTCGCGCACGGAGCATGCCGGAAGCAGTCGAGCGTGTGGTCGTTCACGATGCCCACGGCCTGCATGAACGCGTAGACGATCGTGCTGCCGACGAAGTTGAAGCCGCGCCGTTTCAAGTCTTTGCTGATCGCGTCGGACAACGGCGTCTTGGCGGGCAGGTCTTTCAACGACTCGAAGCGGTTTTGAATCGGCTTGCCGTCGACGAACGCCCAGACGTAGCTGTCGAAGCTTCCGAACTCGTCCTGAACCTCGAGGAACGCCTTGGCGTTGCGGACCGACGACGCGACCTTGAGACGGTTCCGGACGATACCCGGGTCGGACAGCAGCCTCTGCTGTTTGGCCTCGGTGTACCGCGCAACCTTGCGGGGGTCGAAGCCGTCGTACACCTTGCGGTAGTGCTCGCGTTTCTTCAGGATCGTGTCCCAGCTCAAGCCGGCCTGCGCGCCCTCCAGGGCCAGGAACTCGAACAGCACCCGGTCGTCGTGCTGCGGCACGCCCCACTCGGCGTCGTGGTACGCGATCGCGAGGTCGTTCTTCGCCCAGGCGCAGCGTGGCTTTGCGGCGTTGCTCATGGCTCGGACGTTACCGCAAAGCCGGCGTCACAGGGCTCACTTGAGCACGTACCCGCCGTCGATCAACAGGTCGGCGCCGCAGACGTACGACGCTTCGGGGGAGCACAGCCACATCACGGCGCGGACGACCTCTTCGGGTTGCGCGACGCGTTGGTTGGCGGCGCCGGCGGCGAAGTCCTGCAACCCTTCGAGCCCCCAGTCGCGCGCGGCGCGTTCGAGCATCGGCGTGTCGACCGGCCCGGGGCTGACGGTGTTGACGCGGATGTTCTGCGCGCTGTATTCGCTGGCGGCGGTGCGGGTCATGCTCAGGATCGCCGCCTTGCTCGCCGAGTACGCCATCACCCCCGGGTAGCCGCGGTGGCCGCCGACGCTCGCGACGCTCACGATGTGCCCGCCGGGCTCGTCCTGGGCGAGCATCGCGGCGACGGCGTGTTTGAGTGTGAAGAACGCCCCGCGGAAGTTGATGTCCATCAGCTCATCGAAGACGGCGGACTCGGTCTCGTGGATCGGCGACGGCGGGCGGTCGATGCCGGCGTTGTTGAAGACGACATCGAGCCGGCCGTACGCGTCGGTCGCTTGCTGGACGAACGACTCGACCTGCGCTTCGTCGGAGACGTCGGCCCGGACGTAGAGCGCCTCGCCGCCGAAGGCCTCGACCTCGCGTTGGTTGGCCTGGCCGAGCTCGGCGCGTCGGCCGCAGAACGCGACCTTCGCGCCCTCACGCGCAAACGCGTACGCCGCGGCCTTGCCGATCCCGCTCGTGCCGCCGGTGATGAGCACGGCTTGTCCGGCGAACCGGCCGTTGGGGTCCACGCGCTCGGCGGCGGGTTGCACCGGTCGCTGCGTGTTCGCGGTGGCGGCGCCGGCGAGGCCGGCGGTGAGGGTCCCGGCCATCCCGTGCAGGACGGCGCGACGCGTGGCAGGGGGGGCAGTCGACATGGTGCTCCTCGGAAACGGAAAGACGAACGACCGCCAACGGTAGGCGTGGGGGCTGGTGGGGGCGTTGCCATCAACCACGAATTTCTTTTTGGGTTCCCGGAATAACCACGGGCGTGGGCCGGTTTCCCCCGCATCGAAGGGCAAGGACCGCACGGTTGTCTTCTATCCCCTTGCCGAGAAGGAGTAACAGGTCATGAGTTCAGGGAAACGAGTGTCGGTTGTCGCGTGCGCCGGGGTCGCGTTGTCTGCGGGTCTCGCGTCGCTGGCGTCGGCCCAGGCGGTCGGCGATATCCAGATCGACGTGGTCCATGCCGGGAACACGGACTTCTCGCTCACGCCCGTGTGGTTCGGTTTCCACAACGGGCAGTTCGACATGTTCGACGTCGGCGCCCCGGCGGCCTCCGTGCTGGGCACCAACGCGGTCGAGCTGATCGCCGAGTTGGGCGACGTCAGCCAGATCACGGCCGACTTCACCGCCGCCCCGGGCATCCCGGGCGACATCCAGGGCGTCGTGGCGACCACGACCGGCCCGCCGCCCATCGAGCCCGGCGAGACCGGCACCGGGTTCGTCACGCCCATCAACCCGTCGGCCTACCAATACTTCAGCTTCCTCTCGATGGTCGTGCCCACCAACGACACCTTCATCGGCAACGATGATCCGGTCGCCTATCAAGTCTTCAACGCCAACGACGAGTTGATCGATGAGTTCGGCAACCCGACCGACCTTCGCGTGATCACCATCACCGGCGCCGACATCCTCGACGCCGCGACCGAGATCAACAACGGCTTCGGCGCCGCCTTCACGCAGGGCCAGGACGGCACGCAGGGCGACATCGAGAACGGCAACGTCACGCTCGGCTCAGACCTGTCGGCGTTCCTCGGCGTCACGGACGTCACGGGTCGGTCGATCCTCGACACCATCGACCCCGGCGAGGTGTTCGCGACGGTCGAGATCAGCATCGTCCCCGAGCCGGCGGCCGCGTCGACGCTTGCGGGCCTGGGCCTGCTCGGGCTGCTCCGCCGGCGACGCTGAGCACAGCTAAGCCGCCGAGTTCGGTCGGAACCAACCTCCCTCCCTTCGGCCCGCGTCGTGATGCGACGCGGGCTTTTTTGTCAGGCGGGGAAGCCGTCGGGCCGCCGCCCGGGGCGCGGCGTCGTGTGTGGCTCCGCTAGCGGTGCACGCGGTGGGGGTGGTCGGTCGCGACCGGTTCGTCGTCGGAGAGCAGCCGGAGGTTCTCGATCGTCGCCTCGGCGATGTTGTCGATCGCTTCGCGGGTGAAGAACGCCTGGTGCCCGGTGATCAGGACGTTGGGCAGCGCGACCAGCCGGGCGAGCAGGTCGTCGGTCAGCCCGTCGTCCGAGCCGTCCTCGAAGAACAGGCCTTCCTCTTCTTCGTACACGTCGATGCCCAGCGCGCCCAGGCGTCGCTGCCGTAGCGCGACGTACGCCGCGCCGGTGTCGACCAGCCCGCCGCGTGACGTGTTGATGAGCATCGCGTCGTTGGGCATCTGCGCGATCGTCTCGCTGTCCACGAGGTGGTGGGTGTGCTGGTTCAGCGGGCAGTGCAGCGTCACGACCCGGCAGCGCGGCCACAACTCCGGCAGGCTGCAGTACGCGACGCCGATGGACTCGAGTTCGGGGTTGGGCAGGGTGTCGTAGGCGAGCACGGCGCAGCCCATGCCGCGCAGGACCCGACACACCGCGGCGCCGATGAGCCCGGTGCCCACGACGCCGACGGTCTTGCCGTGCATCTGGAACCCCATCAGCCCGTCGAGCCGGAAGTTGCCTTCACGGACCCGGTTGTACGCGCGGTGGGTGCGGCGGTTGAGCGTCATCATGAGCGCGAGCGCGTGCTCGGCGACGCCGTGCGGGCCGTAAGCCGGGACCCGCAGCACGGGCAGGTCGTGCCGTTGCGCGGCGTCGAGGTCGATGTGGTTGAACCCGGCGGACCGGGTGACGACGCCCGGGCAGCCCCGCTCGGCGAGGTGCTCGATGACCCCGGCGTCGACGCGGTCGTTCACGAACACGCACGCCGCTGTGTCCCGCGCGACCAGGTTCACCGTCTCCGCGGACAGCGGGGCGTCGTAGAAGTGCAGCTCCAAATCGTCGGCCCCGGCGCGCTCGCGCAGGCACGCGGTCAGGGCGTCGCGGTCGTACGGGCGGCTGCTGAAAACGGCGGCGTCCATAACTGATCGTACGCGGTGGTCCGCGGGCCAACGCCGCGCCCTTCGGTGATTCGCGTCACGGGATGTCGATTGTCCAGCCCTGCAGGTAGCTTGGCTCGAAGTCCAGCCGGCGGTTGCCCGATAGGTTCGGGTAACGCACCAGCAGCTCGAGGTGGTTGAAGCCCTGCGGCAGCGTCGTCGTCGCGGTGAACACGCGGTCGACCGGCGTCTCGAAGCGCGGGTTGTACGACGCGTCGAGCGGGACCATCTCGCCGGCCGATTCGTCCAGCATGTACTCCTCCGTGCAGCGTGTCGGCTGCCACGGCGGTTGCGGCGGGATCGACCTCAGCTCGTAGTTCGGTTGCCGGCCGGTGACGCGGTACGACACGAGCGCGTCGAGCTTGCCGTAGCCGTTGTGCACCGTGACGCGCAGCTCCACCGGCTGTCCGGCCCGCGGGAACTCGGGCACGAGCTCCGCGGTGATCATCGTCTCGTCCGGGCCGGCCTCCCAGAAGACCTCGTCGTCGCTGTCTTGTTCGGCGGTGTCCGTGGTGTCGTTGCTGGTGTCGGCGTCGTTCACGGCATCGGGCGAGCCTGCGGCGGCGGTCGGACTCGGCGGTGTCGAGGCCCCGTCACCGCAGCCGATGCCGACCAACACAAACGCCAGCAGGACCCCGGCCGAGATCGCTCGGAGCCGATCCACAAGTAACGGCGGCTTCCCCGGTCCCGGAACGTGCGTGCAAGTCATGGCTCACTCTCTGGAACGGTCGCGGCGATTGCGCTGCAAGGTACCAACCCCACCCCGCTTCGGCGGCTCCAACGCCGGCGCTTTGCGGAACACGTGAACACCACCGCACCGGATCACGTCAGCTCGTCGAGCAGCTCCAACAGCCACGGCCCGAAGAGCGCGAGCGCGACGAGGATCACGCCCGCCACCACCAGCGTGCGCCGCAGGCCAGGCAAGAACTCGTCGGGCGGTTCGAGGGCGTCGCGGTCGGGCAGGGCGGGCGACGGGACGACGCTCCGCGGCTCGTTCTCCAGTTCTTCGGTGTAGCTCCACCCGCATGCGTCGCACACCGCGTCGCCCACCGGCATCGCACCGCCGCACCGCAGGCACGCCTCGGCGTCGTGCAGCTCACCGGGCTCGCCGAGCTGCACGTCCGGCCCGCGCGCCGCGTTCGCCTTCCGCAGCACCGCGATCGCCTCGCCCACCCGGTCCGGCGGGACCAGCACCTTGATCCAGCCCGCCGCCGCCGCCATCGCCCAGTCCATGCCGATGAACTCGCGGTTTTCCAGCACGGTCGGGATGCCTTCGGCGTCGAGCAGCGTCTTGGCCAGGTCCGCGTCAACGGCGTTGGCGAACTGCTGCACCACGACCCACTCGCCGGGCCCTTCACCGCCGGATGTGGCGGCGTAGTCGCGGTTGTCCACAAAACCGAGCATGCCCGGATTTTAAGGCGACGGCCTGGGTTCACGCGTTCCGGCATTGAGGTTCGGTCGGTGCGTTGTTGCGAGGTTGCATGCGCCCCAAAAACAGACCGGCCGGGCGGGCCCGCGTGGGCGAACCCGTCCGGTCGGCTGAGCTGAAACACGACGCCCGAGCCCCCCAAGACCCCCTGAACTCCCCCCCCGACCACTCCGGGTCGGGCCCGCCGTTCTCCCCCAGCCCACGGAACCCCCGGACCCTTCGCCCGGAGCCCTCACCCCCTCCGGCACGCGTGTCCCCGTGCGTGCAGCGGCGTCGTGTCAGCGGTCGCGGACCCGCTGAACACCGAGTTGTCTCACGGCACACGTCACTCCTTCTGCCTTGAACCAATCGCACGTCAACGAATCAAGCGGTTCGCTCGCAACACGCGACACCACCCCAACGCATCAGCCCGGCAGGCACGCCGGCCTGCCGTTTCAGCCCAAACCTTTCAGCTCACTTGCGTCCGCCTCCACGATCCGGGAGGGCGCCCCGCGTCACCCACGACTCTGCCTACACCCGAACGAGACATGATCCTTGCGTCGGAAAAGAGATTCAATCATCGGGTGCTTTCCGTCGCGTTCAACCGCGGAGTTTCCCTCGGCCACGCATTGTTCACGCCCGCCCCGGCGGCTCGATCGGCAGGTACAGCGTGAACGTCAACTCCTCCTCCGGCACCGACGGGTCGTGCGGCCGTTCGAGCTCGTGCGTCTCCCGCCACTGGTGCTCGTGCGTGTCGACCCACTCCACCAGCCGCCGCCACGTTGCGCCGATGTCGGGCGCACCGATCAACCGGCACTCGGCCGTCGCGTACGCCCCGCCGGGGAACCGCTTGACCGTGACTCCGTCGCCGGCCTTGGTCTCGTCGGGCACGGCGATCCAGCACTCGTAGCCGTACGGCTCGCCCGCGGCGCTGGGGCTCGGCTGGTTAAAGCCGAACACCGGGTGCGCCGCCAGGTCGTCGAGGAACCCACGCGGCCCGGCCCAGGCGCGGAGCGCCCGCCAAGCCGCGCGCTCCGGGTGCGTCCCGAACGCCGTCGTCGCCGCGACCGTCATCGCCGGCAACGTCGCCACAGTGATCGCGGTGTCGATGTCGTGCTGTGCGGGGTGCGCGTGATCGGGCGTTGTCGCCACGGTGGTTCCTTTCGTTTGAACGCCGACGCCAGGACGGGCTCAGCGTCGCGGGTCGAGGATCAACAGCGCCGCCCCGACCACACCACACCCGTATCGCTTCAAGCCGACGCGCGCTCCGCCCCGGAACCATCACCAACCGACTCTGCTCCGTCGTCCCGGGTCGCCCGGGTGCCGCCCTTCGATGGCGCCCTCGCCGACGGCGGAGCAGAATACGACAGTATTATCCCATTTACGCGCGCCGACGCAACGCGGGCTTCTCCCTAGCCCCGCCGACCGGTTCCGCTATCCTCCGAACTCTTTTTCGCTACCCGCACCCACCACCACCCGCGATCCCGCCATGAGCATCCTCGTCGACGGCAACACCAAGGTCATCACCCAGGGCATCACCGGCAGCGCCGGGCAGTTCCACACCACCGGCTGCCTCAAGTACGGCACGCAGATGCTCGGCGGCGTCACCCCCGGCAAAGGCGGGCAGAAAGACGAGAACGAGCTCCCCGTCTTCGACACCGTCGCCCAGGCCGTGAAGGAAACCGGCGCGAACGCGTCCATGATCTTCGTGCCCCCACCGTTCGCCGCCGACGCCGTCCTCGAAGCCGCCGACGCCGGCATCACCCTCGCCGTCTGCATCACCGAGCACATCCCCGTGCTCGACATGATGCGCGTCAAGAAAACCCTCGCCGCCGACTTCCCCCACTGCACGCTGCTCGGGCCCAACTGCCCTGGCGTCATCACCCCCGGCATCAAGCACGACGGCCAAGACACCGAAACGTCCGGCGGCTGCAAGATCGGCATCATGCCCGGGTACATCCACACCCACATCTCCCAGGCCGAGTCCGGCAAGGCCGTCGGCATCGTCTCCCGCTCCGGCACGCTCACCTACGAGGCCGTCTGGCAGACCGGCCAGCAGGGCCTCGGGCAGTCCACCTGCGTCGGCATCGGCGGCGACCCCGTGCGCGGCCTCAACTTCATCGACCTGCTCGAGATGTTCCAGAACGACCCCGAGACCCACGGCATCGTCATGATCGGCGAGATCGGCGGCACCGACGAAGAGGCCGCCGCCGACTACATCAAGTCGAATGTCACCAAGCCCGTCACCGTCTTCATCGCCGGCCGCACCGCGCCCCCCGGAAGAAGAATGGGTCACGCCGGCGCGATCATCTCCGGCGGCGAAGGCGGCGCCGAAGCCAAACTCGACGCCCTCCGCGCCGCCGGCTGCCACGTCGCCGAGTCGCCCGCGGACTTGGGAACGACGATGAGCAAAGCGTTGGCCTGATCCGGTCCCCCGCAAACGGGTTCGGAGGCCGTCACGCCGCCGGATGATCGCGCGCATAGTTCCATGCGATGAAGCTGCACGTGGGACCCATCCCGCCGGGCAACGACTTCGATCCCGCCGCCGCCGGCTCGCCTTGGCGCCGGCTGGCCGAACCCTCGCCCACGCGGTTCGCTTTGCAGGCGATCGTCTTGTCCGGGCCGTTGGTAGCGCTTTCGGTCGTGTTGTTGTTCGGGTCTGCCGAGACGCTACGGGCCGACCCGCCGATGCTCGTCGCGTTCTTGCTGTTTCTCGCGGCCATGATCCCGGTCCACGAACTGATCCACGGCCTGGCCTTCCCGGGGAGCCTGGCTTCGCCGGACATGGTTTTCGGCATCTGGCTGAGCCGCGGCGTGTGCTACGTCGCCTACGACGCGCCGGTCCCCCGGGATCGTCTTCTTCTCGTCCTGGCCATGCCGTTCATCGTTTTCACCACCACGCTAATCGGCTTGGTTCCGGTCGTCGATCCGCCCCGACGTCCGATCCTGGCGTTGATGTTCACGATTCACACCGCAACGTGCGTCGGCGACTGGTTGACGTTCCTGCGAGTTGCCAAGCAGGTGCCACGGAACACGCAGCTACGAAACCACGGGTGGCACACGTGGTGGTGCGCGTCTAACGCGGCCACCCGAAATCCGTAGGCGCGCCACCAAGGCCCGCCCGTTCGACTCGGTTGGGGCCGGGGGCCACACTCCACGCGAAGCGTGATGTGTACGGTTGATTGGATCACGTCCCGCACACACCGCCTGCGGCGAGGTGTGGTACCCGCATGATTCTTGCCGTCGACGGTTTGGCTTCCGGGGAGTCGCCGGAGTTGAACGACAGAGCCCCGCATCCGTACGCGGGGTCTAGGCTTGTGGGTGGTTGTTCACGCCGCTCGACTCGCGTCGCCTTGAGCGCGCCGTGCCAGAAGCGGACGAGGACGATCAACACCCACCGCAGCGACACGCCGTAGGTCACCGGGGCGGCTATGAACGCCTCGCAACTGCGAGTTTCTGCGCACGGTCGTGCGCTTCCGCCCCCGGGTAGAGCCGGTGCCCCCGCGGGGAGCGCGGCGGGTGGGGCGGTGCCTCGCCGGATGGATGTTGACGTGCCCGGGCTTGTGTGGCGTGGTCTTGCGACGGCGGCCGGTTCAGTGACCCGGGCTTCGAGTTCCCTCACTGTTCCCGCCGCGACCGACTCACCATGTCGCCCGCCGGGCGCCTCCGCCATCCCGCGTTACACCCCGAAGAGTCCCGTCCGAACGCGGGGGCCGGCGCTCGCGAGCCGTGGACTGTGACCACGGAACACGTCGACACGGTCGCCGGCTCGCGAGTGCTCAGGCTCTTTCTTTGGCAAGTGAATCAGGGGCGTGTTGCCCCAACTTGGAACCGTTCCGCGCCGGTTGAGCCAAACGGCGGGCGTGACGCGTGTGCGGGTTGTGCGGCGGGAGCGGTGCGTCCGGTTCGGTTACCGCGGGGCGGCGGGCGGAGCAGGCCAGAGAACAAGACGAGGAACCCGAGTCGTGGTTCCGCAGGCCGGCGCGGGGAGTCCGTCGTGGAAGAGGTGTATTGGTTTCTGCTGATGGCGATGCTGACGGCGGCCGGCTGGTGCGTCGGGCAGCGGTGCGGTCAGTCCTCGGCGGCGATCGCGCGGGCGGGGGTGTTGGCTGGCGCGGCGCTCCTGATCGGGTTGACGTATCTGACGCGTCACCCGTCGGTGGCGGTGCACGTGCTGCCGGTGCCGTTGCTGGCCAGGGTGGAGGGCGTGGCGGCGGTGCCGGCGTTCATGGTGATCCTGGGCGTGGCCTGGGCGCGGAGTGATCGGCTGCGGCAGAAGGCGGTGGTTGGCTGGGCGATGCTGCTGGGCGCGGTGTACTTCGTGAACGGCGGGGCGTGGATGCTGCAGCAGACCCCGACGCAGGTGCTCGGGCAGACCACCGGCCGGGGCGACGTGATGCAGTCGCAGGACTACTCGTGCGTCCCCGCGGCGTCGGCGACGGCGCTGCGGCGGCTGGGACTACCGGCGACCGAGGCGGAGATGGCCGAGCTGACCAAAACCCGGCCGGGACGCGGTTCGACGACGGTCCGCGCGCTCGACGGCCTGCAGCGCAAGCTGCACGGCAGCCGGTTCGGCGCGGCGTTGGTCGAGGTCGAGGTGGACGAGCTGGAGAAGATCCCGACGCCGGCCCTGACGCCGTTGCAGTACGAGCCGACGCGTCGGCACATGGTGACGCTGCTCCGCGCGTCGCCGAAGAGTGTGCGCCTGGTCGACCCGGTCGACGGCCACATGGTGATGAACTGGGACACCTTCGCCGCGTACTTCACCGGGCAGGTGATCTTCTTCTACGAGATCGACGGGTAAGCGACTACGAGCAAGGGCCTTCGCGCAGGACGACGGCTGGTCAGCAACTCACGCCCCGACCTTCGCTGCCGAAGATCTCCATCCGTTGCTCGGGGGTCCAGGAGGCGGCGTCTGCGGGCGCGTAGTGGAACTGCATCGCGCGCCGGCGTTGTTCCGAGTCGTTGGTCGGCGTGCCGTGGGGTAGGAGCGAGTCAAAAAACAACGCGGCCCCCGGCGGCAACTCGGCGGCAACAGAGGTTTGACCGAGGATGTTGGCGTCACAGATCTGCCAATCGCGGCGTTTGAAGTGCACAACGGGTCCGTCGCGGTGTTGGCCGGGCAAGAGCTGCATGCAGCCGTTGGCGACGGTGGCGGCGTCGAGAGCGATCCATACGCCGACGATGCGGTCCTCGAGCGGGACGTCGAAATAGGCGTGGTCCTGGTGCCAGGGCTTCTCGCCGCCGCCGCGCGGGGGTTTGAGCAGGGCCATGGTCTGGAAGAGCGCCGGCGTGTTGCCGCTCATTAACCGGCCGACGATGCCGAGGATGGTGGGGTGGTCCACGGGCAGGCCGAAGCGGCGGCCTTCTTCGCCCGAGAGCCAGAGCTTGCGGACGCGGTCACTGGCGGCGTGGGCCTGGTTGTCCGCGACGTGTTGATCGAGCTGGACGCCGTCGTAGTCATCGATCTCGCCGGCCGCGAGATCCTCGACGCGTTCGATTTCGTCGGCGACCTCATCGGGCGAGAGCACGTGGGCAACGGCGAGGTAACCCTGCTCGCGGTAGAACGCCAAGGCGTCGTCGTCCACGGTTTCGGGGCCGGGCAAGACGTGCGCGGCCCGGGTCGGGTGGTAGAGGGCGGGGTCGTAGGCGGGGTTTGAGGCGGGCATGGTGGGACCAAAAAGCGGCCAGAGTCGTCCGGGTTCAGCCTGGATTTCTAGGCTCAACTCCTGGGTTCAGGATATGCCGGGGCGTCCATATCACAACGGAAATGTCTGGGCGGTGGGGTGCCTCGGGATGGCCCAAACTGGTCGGCGGCCGGCGGGTGGTCGTGCCACCCTGCCCCGGGTTTTGCAAGCCCATTCCAAGTCACTACTATCGGCTCCCCCGTTGGGACACGGCAGCACTCCCTGCCACGGGCACGCCCCTCGTGCCCGCACCTGTCGTCCCGACGGGCTTCACGCTCCGCCGCCACAACCCTCATGGGAAGGACCAAGGACCCGATGGCCAAGACCGCCACCAAGAAGCGCCCCGGCAAGAAGAGCACCACCAAGAAGTCGGCCGCGACCAAGTCGGCCGGGAAGCTCTCGCCCAAGACCAAGATGGTCTACTACTTCGGCAAGACCAAGACCGACGGCAACGCGAAGCAGAAGGAACTGCTCGGCGGCAAGGGCGCGAACCTCGCCGACATGACCAGCATCGGGCTGCCCGTCCCGCCCGGGTTCACCTGCACCACCGAGTGCTGCAACCAGTACTACGTCCAGGGCCGCAAGCTCCCCAAGGGCCTGATGGACCAGGTCCACGCCGCGATCAAGACGCTCGAGAAAGAAACCGGCAAGAAGTTCGGCGACACCAAGAACCCGCTGCTCGTCTCCGTCCGCTCCGGCGCCGCCCAGTCCATGCCCGGCATGATGGACACCGTCCTGAACCTCGGGCTCACTGACGAGTCCGTCGTCGGCCTGGCCAACGCGACCGGCAACGAACGTTTCGCCTACGACGCCTACCGGCGCCTGCTCAATATGTTCGGCGACGTCGTCATGGGCGTCGACCACCACGCGTTCGAGGAGCAGTTCGACAAGATCAAGGCCAAGCAGGGCGTCAAGCTCGACACCGACGTCGACGTCAAGGGCCTGATCGACCTGTGCAACGCCTACAAGAAAGTCATCAAACGCGAGACCGGCAAGGCCTTCCCGCAGGACCCGATGAAACAGCTCGAACTCGGCATCACCGCCGTGTTCAGCTCCTGGATGACGCCCCGCGCCATCCGCTACCGGCAGATCAACGAGATGTTCGGGCTGCTCGGCACCGCGGTGAACGTGCAGTCGATGGCCTACGGCAACATGGGGGACGACTGCGGCACCGGCGTCGCCTTCACCCGCGACCCCTCCACCGGGCAGAACAAGTTCTACGGCGAGTTCCTCATCAACGCCCAGGGCGAGGACGTCGTGGCCGGCATCCGGACGCCCGAGCCCGTCGAGAACATGCCCCGGACGTGGAAGGCCGCGTCCGACAAGAACATCGGCAAGAAGATCCACGCCGAGCTGATGAACATCAAGAAGGTCCTCGAGAAGCACTACCGCGACGTGCAGGACATCGAGTTCACGATCGAGAAGGGCAAGTTCTACATGCTCCAGACCCGCACCGGGAAGCGCACCGGTGCCGCGGCGGTGAAGATCGCCTGCGACATGGTCAAGGAGAAGCTCATCGACGAGAAGACCGCCGTGAAGCGCATCCCGCCGAACGACCTGACGCAACTGCTGCTGCCGTCGTTCGACCCGGCGGCGAAGAAGAAGGCCGCGCCGCTGACCGTCGGGCTGCCCGCGTCGCCGGGCGCGGCGTTCGGCAGGCTCGCCTTCACCGCCGAGGAAGCCGTCGAGCGCAGCCGTGAAGGCGAGAAGGTGTTGCTGGTCCGCAAGGAGACCAGCCCCGAAGACGTGGACGGCATGCACACCGCGGCGGGCATCCTGACCTCGACCGGCGGCATGACCTCACACGCCGCCGTCGTCGCCCGCGGCTGGGGCAAGTGCTGCGTCGCCGGCGCCGGCGAGATCGCCATCAACGAGAAGGCCGGCAAGATCACCGTCAACGGCAAGACGTTCACCCGCAAGGACACGCTCTCGATCGACGGCAGCACCGGCGGGGTCTACGCCGGCGAACTGGGCACCGTCGAGCCCAAACTCTCCGGCGACTTCGCCACCGTGATGAAGTGGGCCGACAAGTACCGCACGCTGGGCATCCGCACCAACGCCGACTCCCCGGCCGACTCGAAGCGGGCCCGCGACTTCGGCGCCCAGGGCATCGGCCTCTGCCGGACCGAGCACATGTTCTTCGAGGGTGACCGGATCCTCGCGATGCGCGAGATGATCCTCGCCGACTCCAAGCCCGCCCGTGAGGCCGCGCTCAAGAAACTCCTGCCGTACCAGCGCAAGGACTTCGAAGGCATCTTCAAGGCGATGAAGGGCCTGCCCGTCACCGTCCGCCTGCTCGACCCGCCGTTGCACGAGTTCGTGCCGCACGACGCCAAGAGCCAGGCCGAGCTCGCCAAGCGGATCGGCGTCAAGCCCGCCGAGGTCAAGCAGCGCGTCGCCATGCTGCACGAAGCGAACCCGATGCTCGGGCACCGCGGCTGCCGGCTGTCGATCACGTACCCGGAGATCCTGGTGATGCAGGTCACCGCGATCGTCGAGGCCGCGATCAACTGCAAGAAGAAGAAGATCGACGCCAAGCCCGAGATCATGATCCCGCTGGTCGGCACGGTGAAAGAACTCGCCGTGCTCCGTCGAGTCACCGAGCAGACCATCGAAGAGGTCAAGACCAAGAAGAAGTACGCCGGCAAGCTCGACATTCTGATCGGCACAATGATCGAGATCCCCCGTGCGGCGCTCACCGCCGACGAGGTCGCCAAGGAGGCCGACTTCTTCAGCTTCGGCACCAACGACCTGACGCAGATGACGTTCGGCTACAGCCGCGACGACGTGAACACCTTCCTGCCCGACTACCTCGCCCAGGAGATCCTGGAGAAGGACCCGTTCCAGTCGCTGGACACCACCGGCGTCGGGCAGCTCGTCGACATGGGCGTGCAGAAGGGCAAGTCGGTCAACAAGACCATCAAGCTCGGCATCTGCGGCGAGCACGGCGGCGACCCCGCGTCAATCGCGTTCTGCCACCAGGTCGGGCTGCACTACGTGAGCTGCTCGCCGTTCCGCGTCCCGATCGCCCGCCTCGCCGCCGCCCAGGCCGCGCTGAGCTGATCGCCGCGGCGACGCTAACCCTGGGCCTCGCCATGATCACCGCCGGTCAGACCGACCCCCCGCTTCGGTCTGACCGGCTTTTTTACGAGCCGCTCGCCGCGCGACACGGCGCCGAGTTGTTTTCCGCGCTGGGCGACCCGCGGGTGTACGAATCGATGAACGAGAAGCCGCCCGCATCGATCGCCGCTCTCGAAGAGCTCTACGCCGAAATCGCGCGCGGGCCCCGTCCTGAGTTTGCGCACCAGACCTGGCGTGACGTCTGCGTCAAACGGCTTGACACCGGCCGTGCGATCGGTTCCCTCGGCACGACCACGATCGATCGCCGGGCCGAGCTCGGCTACCTCTTCGGCGTCGACTCGTGGGGCCGGGGCTACGCCTCCGAAGCCCTGCGGTGGTATCAGGGCTGGCTGATCCAGGAACTCGGCGTCACCGAGTTCTGGGCGTGCATCACCCCCGGCAACGAACGATCGATCCGCCTCGTCGAGCGCCTCGGCTACCACCGCACCGACGATGGCTGGCCCGACCTGCGTTCCTATGACCCCGGCGACTTGGTTTTCTCACGATCTGCATGAGACCAATCCGCCTGAGCATCTGCAACTCGCCGCCGCCCAGGCCGCGCTGGCGCGACCGCGGATCGGACAACCCGGGAAGACGACAGGCCCACGGAACAGCACCGTGGGCCTGTTACTTGTTTCTCGCTCGCCACTCATTGGCGTGGGCTCAATCAAAGAATGTTCGGCGGTTCTTCCGCACCTCGCCCTCGTCGGTGATCTCCACATCCATTAGTCGGCCATCGATCCGGACCTCGAACCAGTAGTACCCGTCGTCTTCGCTTCGGCCATGCTCGATGACTCGTCCGCCGGGATGCAACTCGAGGAGGCGACCACGCACGGTTGTTGGAACGTCGAGGGGCAGACCCTCGACAGCAGCGGGGGCCGGTTGTTCGCTGGGGCTAGTCTCGGGTTGGTGCTTACGGTCGTTGTGCAAGGCCGTGACCACGTTTTCCAGGCGCTGCTCCAGCAACGTGACGCGCGCTTCGAGGCCGCGCAGGCGAGCGGTGACGGCTTCGCCGTCCGTCGCAGAGCTGTGGCGGTCGGCGCCTTCCGCCTGCATCCACCAGGCCCCGAGCAGCACCACCGCCGCCGCGGCACACGCCGTTAGTCTTGTCCATACCGGCTTCATCTCGATGCCTTTCACAACAACATTGAAATCGGCAGCGAATCGTTGGCCCCGGAACAACCGAAGTCAAGCGTGGCTGAGAAGCTTCGCATCAAACGGCACGCCGGAGTGAAGAACCCATGGCGCCGCGGCGTACAAGCCCTGCGCCACCCCGGGCGATGAGTCGGCCCGATATGCGCCGCGACCGAACCCGCAAGGCAGACTTGCCCATGGCCATCGGAGCGGACGGAAGTTGTCCCGACCCCACGGAAGCTCGCCCTCCGAAAGCCAACCCCTACGAAACCCACGGATCGGGTCCGCTGATTTTCGTTGTGCTCGGCACGCGCCGCACTAAAATTGATCTTGAGCTCCGATTTGTTTTCCCGGTCGAAAGGAGTCGGCGATGCGTAGCCGAAGCACGAGGTGTGCGGGGTTGTGGGCTTTGGCCTTGGGGGTCGTGGTCGCCGTCTGCGGTTCGCGTGTCGACGCCGGCAACAGCGATGCGGTCTCGGCCCGGGAGGCGGACCCAGCCGCCTACGCCGCCCACCTGGTCGATCACGGCCAACCCGCCGACGCCTACGTCCTCAGGAAGCTTGGAACGTACCGCGTGGTCGTGCTCGGCGAGGAGCACGGCATCCGCGAGAACTGTGTGTTTGTCGCCGCGCTGCTGGGACCCGCTTACCACGACCGGGGCGTCCGTGTCTTCGCCACCGAGTTCGTCCGGACCCGCGACAACGATCTCGTGAACGGTCTGGTCACCGCGCCGTCGTTCGACCGCGCCGCCGCCGTCGAGTTGATGCGGGGTTATTCGAACAATCTGTGGGGCTACCGCGAGTACATCGACATCTTCGAAGCGGTGTGGCGGGTCAACGCCGAGCTGCCCGACGACGCCGAGCCGCTGCGGGTGGTCGGCCTCGAGAGCGACTACCGCTACGCCGAGCTGATGTCGCCGCAGACCTCGCCGATGCAGCGCATGACCGTGATGCGGCAACGCGAACACCACATGCTCGACACGTTTGTTGGAGCGGTGGTCGAGCCCGGGCACAAGGCCCTGGTGCACGTCGGGTACCTGCACAGCATCACCAGCCAGGGCGAACGCTTCGGCACGATGCTGCACCGCGACCACCCGGGCCGGGCCTTCCAGGTCGCGCTGCACCACCGGATGTCGGGAGGGCATCAGTCGTCGGAGGTGTTCCGCCTGATCGAGCGCGCCGCGGCCGACGCCGACGCGGCGCCGGTCGGGTTCGACG
>JANQPR010000167.1 GCA_028285385.1 Phycisphaera sp. | reverse complement strand
GTAGGGACGCCGTGTTTCGCCGCGCGCTGCGCGACCTTCAACACCGCCTTGCCCGACAACGATTGCCCGTCGAGCCGGCCCTCTCCGGCGAGAACAAGGTCGGCGTCCTTCACGGCGTCGTCAAAACCGACGGCGTCCAGCACGAGGTCGGCCCCCGGCACCAGCTCGCCGCCGAGAAACGCCACCGCACCGGCACCCATGCCTCCTGCCGCGCCGGCCCCGGGCAGCTGCTCCACGTCGATCCCGAGCTGCTCGTGGATCAATCGCGCAACGTGCCGGAGCCCGGCGTCCAGGCGTTTGACGTCCTCGGGTGTCGCCCCTTTCTGCGGCGCATAAACATGCGCCGCGCCGTCGTGGCCGGTGAGCGGGTTGGTCACATCGCAGGCGACGCGGATGAGCACGTCGTTCAACGCCGAGTTTCGGTGCTCGATGTCGATCCGTTCGATGCGTCCGAGGTCGCCTCCTGTGATCGGTCGAAGCATGCGTTTACCGGCTTGGTCGAAAAATCGCACGCCCAGCGCTTGAGCACAGCCGCAGCCCAGATCGTTGGTCGCGCTGCCGCCGATGCCCAGCCATATCGCGTCCACGCTCGACTCCGCAGCGATCGCTAGCAACGTGCCCAGACCGTACGTCGTCGTTTGCGTAGGGTCTCGCTCTGCATCCGCCAAAAGTTGAAGGCCGGCGACGGCGGCGAGTTCGACCGCGGCATCGTTTCGCGGCCCTTGCGGCTCGGACGAGAGGGGGAGGAACAAGCTCGGCTGGAGCGGCCGACCAAGCGGGTCAATGCTGGCACAAACGTGCGGGGTCAGGCCCAGCACTCCCGTTAGCGTTTCGGCAAACCCTTCCCCACCGTCGGCAATCGGACAGCGCACCACATTCGTGTCGGGGCGGACACGCACCACCCCGGCACGCATCGCGTCGCACGCTTCCGCGGCGGACGCCGCGTCCTTGAAGCTGTCGGGAGCCAGCACGATCCGCATCGCTTCAAGATACCCGTGCGGTACGCTGCCACCGATGGCCGAGGCGGAACCGGACCCGACCGCACAGGACAAAGCGCGGATGCGTGAGGCGCTGTCGCTCGCCGCGCACGCCGCGTCGGTCGGTGAGGTGCCGGTCGGCGCGGTGGTGGTCGACGCCAATGGCCGCGTGATCGGCACGGGCTACAACCGGCGGGAGACGGACGCGGACCCGACGGCCCACGCCGAGGTCCTCGCTCTGCGCGAAGCGGCGCAACGCGTCGGCACGTGGCGGCTCGACGGGTGCACGATGGTCGTCACGCTCGAGCCCTGCCCGATGTGTGCCGGCGCGATGGTCAATGCGCGGGTCTCACGCCTGGTCTACGGCTGCACCGACCCGAAGATGGGTTGTGTCGACACGCTGCACACGCTCTGCACCGAGCCACGGTTCAACCACCGGCTCGACGTCACCGGCGGCGTGCTGGCCAGCGAGTGCGCCGAGGTGCTGCGTGAGTTCTTCGCCGAGCGACGCGGGAACGACAAGCCGCCGAAGCCCCGGCCCACAATCTAGGCAGACGGTTCACTCGCCCGCGGGCTCGAGCACGATCCGGCAGGCGTAGCGCAGCGTGTGGCGGATGGCGTCGTCGCCGGGCGGGCCCTCGATGCCGTAGTGCTCCATCAGGTCCAACGACCACGAGCCCGTGAAGGACAGCCGCGGCCGACCATCGTCGCCGACGTACGCCTCGACGCTCATCGGCACGGACAACGGCAGCGTGACGTCCTTCATCGTGAACTCGCCGTGCAGCACCGCGGGCACGATCGTGCCGAACGACATCGGCTGGTCGGCGAACGCTTCGTCGACGTCGACACGATCGAACGTAAAGGACGACGAATCGAACTTGCCGACCTCGAGCAGGCCGCTGTGGATGTAGGCGTCGAGATCGGACTCGCCCATGGTGACCGACGCGGGGTCGGCGGTGAACGTGCCGGTCGAGTCGGCGAGTTTCAGACCGTCGCCGAGCACGACCTCGCCCGTGATGTCGGTCGCTTCGCCGCTGTAACCATCGAGCGGCGCGGGAAACGCGAACTGCACGGCCGGTGTCTGCTCTTGGGCCGCGGTGTCCACGCGCCACGACCGGACCAACTCGACGTCACCCGCGTCGACGGTGTTGCCCGCCGGCCGCTCCGGCAACGCGAAGCCGAGGTTTTCCCACGACGTCTCCGGCACTTCCACAACATCGAACCCGTCGCCGAGTTCAGACTCGGCGAGAAGGCGCACGATCTCGGCCTCGGCCCGAGCGGCGGCCGCCGCGAACACCTGCTCGGGCTCATCCACCGGGCCGGACACCGGATCGTCCAGCCACGACGCGACCGGTTCGTGGCAATGGAACTGCGAGTAGAGCTCGCTGCTGACGAAGAGCGTGCCGTCCTCGGCGACGTACGGGTGGAAGTCCATGTACCACTGCCGGTCGCTGCGGCCGAGCTCGACGCGCTCGGCCACCTCGAATCGTTCCATGCCCGACGCGAGATGTCCCGTGATCGCAGGGGGCTTCAAATCGAATGCATCGGCGCCGGGACCCCGCGTCGCCGTGACCTTGATCGGCGTCACCAGCGTCGCCCGCCCGCGGTCCCAGGCCGGCAACGCTTCACGCACAAGCTTGTCGTCGCCCTGCGGCATGAACCGGGCCGTCCGCACAAAGTTACGCACGCGGTCCAGCGTCTCGTACCGGCCCTGGTAGATCGACCGGCCACGCCAGTTCTGAAACGCGATCAACGGCGTCAGCCCCACGCCCGGCGGCGAGCCACCGGCTTCCGACACGTCGACCACCGACAGCGCCACGCCGAGTTCGTCGGCCAACGCTTCCAACTCCGGCAGCGTCTCGTCGCGGAAGTGCACCTGCAACGCCGAACCCGACGAGTCGATGAAAACGATCAACTGCTCGGCGGGGGATGAAGGCGCGTCCCCGCCGGCGGCCGATTCTGCGTGACTCGCTGCGACGAACACGCCGCAAACCAAGACCACCAGCAACAGCGCACCTCCACTCACGATGCCACCACGCATGAGGGTCACTCCATTCGGTGAGGGCCAACAAACACTTCACAGCATTCGATGAACGCCCGCGGCGTCCTCGCTGGCTAACGGGTTACTGCGAATACCCCGCCACCGGCACGATCACGCGGATCGCCTCGGCGACCTTCTCCGGGCCCGTGTCCGGCTGGATCCCCAAGTCATACCGGCTGACCTCGAACATGCTGCGTAGCACGAGCAGGTCGCCCTCGCCGCCGCCGCGCTCCGTCCCGCCGTCGGCGATGTGCGTCGCGTGGATGTTGAACTCTTTCTCCAGTTCGATGCCGGCAAAGCTCAGCGTGCCGGCGACCTGCAGCATCTTGCCCTCGCCGCCGTGGGCGTGGTCGTGCTCTTCGCCGTCGGCGTGGTCGTGGTCGTGTGCGCCGGCGCTCTCGACGCCCAGCACCTCGTTGAAGGTCACAGTGATGCGGGTGTTCTCGGCCACGTCCAGCCAGTCGCCGCCGAGCATGACGTCGGTCATCCGCCCGTTAACCAGTTGCAGTGAGTCAACGGCGATGCTGATCTCGCCGGAGAAGCTCTCGGGCTGCTCGGGGTCGTAGCTGACGACCCCTTCCATGCCGCCGCCGATGCCGACGAACGGCTCGAGCTCGGAGTCGAGTATGAACGTCACGCCGTTGACGCCCTTGGGGTCCTTGAAGTCGAACGTAGTCGGCTCGGCCGAGGCGAACGGCGAGACGGAGAAAGCGGCGGCCACGGTGGACGCGAGGGCGAGACGGGTCGGGTTCATCGATTGAGCTCCGGGGAGGAAGTCGGGCGGGTCCGGTTAACGGCAACGGTGATTGTGCGGTCAAGCGTAGGCCACAACCGTCCCGACGCGGCGATATTCCCGGGGCGCCGACCGCCGCGACGCCCTGCTACGATGTTCGTCTCGGGGCCATAGCTCAGTTGGGAGAGCGACTGCTTTGCAAGCAGTAGGTCGCCGGTTCGAGCCCGGCTGGCTCCATTGTTGAATCTTGTGGAACCCTGTTGAATCTCAAGCACTTACGGCACGCACGCCCGATCCGCCGTGTTGAATCGTGTTGAATCCTGTGGCGCGATTTGCCCCCGGCATTGACACCACATTGCCACCACCCGCGTCGCCCAACGCCGGCAACTTCGACGCCGCACCGGCCAAGTCCATCAGCCGCGCGTCGTTGTAGAGCCGCGACGTGAGCTTCGGGTCGGAGTGCAGCACCGGGGCCGGCGGCTACGCCGCACGATCAACCGCCGGTCCGAGGCGAGACAAGGCACGGCGTGCCCGAACCCGGATGCAAAGCCGAGAAGCCGCACCGAACACCCCTAGGCCCTTGCCGGGCTTGGGGCTTTTTGCGCTCGCCCCAGCCTCTGGACGAGACACGCCCATCTCGACCCGCTCATCCGGCTCGCGGTACGACGGGAGGACAAGACGCCGGGACAGGCGATGCAGGCGGTGGCGATCCAGCCGCGCAAATGAGTGCATTCACGCTAGCAAGCCGAAAGCAACCGCCCGGCACGACTCTCCGGCGGTCTGCGCCCGGTTTTCTTCTTGTTTTCCCGCAAGCCGAGGTATAGCTTGGGGGAATGCACGGGGGCATCTCCATTTTGGAACTGACGACGCCGCGGCAACCCCTGACTGCAAGCGCTAGCCTCATCGCGCTGGTCGGGATGGCCCCGGTTGGGCTCGCCGCAACGTTCCAAGGCTTGGGCGACCTGCCCGGTGGGGGCACGCAAAGTATTGCGCTCGGAGTGTCGGACGACGGGATGCGTGTTTCGGGGTGGAGCCTATCTACGCACAGCAACCAGAGCCGTCGGAGCGAGGAGGCGTTCCTTTGGACACGCAGCGGAGGCCTGATCGGATTGGGCGACCTACCCGGCGGGAAGATCGAGAGTCAGGCGTATGCCATCTCTGCCAATGGCTTGGCCGTGGTCGGTCACTCGAACTCGGATCTGGGCGGAGCGAACTATCGAAGCGACGAGGCCTTCGTATGGACCCCCGACGATGGCATGGTTGGCCTTGGCGACCTGCCGGGGGGCGCGATTGCCAGCTACGCGCGGGGGGTTTCGGCAGACGGATCAACAGCCGTGGGTTGGAGCCGATCGAGCCAGGGCGACGAGGCGTTTCGGTGGCGCAGGTCTGAAGGCATGGTCGGGCTGGGCGATCTCCCTGGCGGCGCCTACCGAAGTATGGCCCGAGATGTTTCGGCAAATGGCGAAGTTGTGGTCGGATTCAGCCGGTCCGGTTTTGGCGAAGCGGGCGTGGACGGCAACGAAGCATTTGTGTGGACGGCTTTAGATGGAATGCAAGGGTTAGGTGACTTGCCAGGCGGACCAAAAGCGAGCACGGCGATAGCGGTTTCGGCCGATGGAACGGTGGTCGTCGGCTCCAGCGTCTCCGGCTTGGATGACGAAAGCCTTGTGATCCGGGAAGGATTTGTTTGGACCGACGAGAGCGGGATGCGGGGGTTGGGCGACCTTCCAGGAGGGAACAACACAAGTGAAGCGCTTGGCGTGTCAGGCAATGGAAGCGTGATTGTTGGAGTTGGGTCCGATGCCAACGGGTTGCAGGCCGTCCTTTGGGATTCGGCTAGAACGATCCGACCGATTAAGCAAATCCTGATCGATGCCGGATTGGAAGAAGCCGTTGACGGGTGGAACCTCATCACCGCTTGGGACGCCAGCTACGACGGCAACACGATCGTCGGATATGGCTCAAATCCAAGCGGAGTTACCGAAGCATGGGTTGCTACGCTCGGCGACGACGAAGTACCCGGTGACTACAACGCCTCCGGTTTTGTTGATCAAAACGACCTCGACCTCGTACTCCAGAACTGGGGACAGGACAGCACGAATGACGTGCCGGCCGGGTGGGCAAACGACTTGCCCGTCGGCATGATCGACCAGGATGAACTCGACGGTGTGCTACAGAACTGGGGATCCACGTTCGTCCCCAACTTCCGCGGTACTAGCGTGCCCGAATCGTCTGCACTGGTTCTTGTGGCGGTGGCGTTGCTGCACCGTCGAGCGCGAGGTTGTACCCCGTCGCCGCGTACGGCGTAACGCACTGGCAGTGCGCCTCGCGGTGCCCCGGGCCTTGGCCTATGCCAGTGATGTTGGCCGCAGTGCTTGAACCAGAGCAACCAGAGCCACCGGCCGGGTGCGGGCACGTCGCAGGCTCGGCGGCCAGCGTAGGAGCGACGAGGTCGAGGGAGTAGCCGGGGCCGGCAACGGCTGCTCCACTGCAGACAACGAGATCAGGCAGTGTCCGCCAAATGCGACGAGCAAACGTGGGGCGTACGCCTAAAGCCACCGACTGCGTTGTCCGATGTCGATTCGGGAGGGGTCCCGCTCACGCCACCAAGGCGTTGGAACCCTTTCCCGTGTCCGCATCTGGTTGCCCAGCAACGAATCACGAGCAGAGCATTCCAAAAGCGAATGGTCAACGGTTCTGTGTGGCGCATCTGATCGTGTGCCACAGGGCAACCTCGGCGCGGCGACGCGGTCGCCGTGAACTTCCGGGGGAGGTGTAGACATCGAAAGCACCACTCGGGCAAGGGTGTATCGACGACGCAGCCGATCTGCGCGCTGGCTGCCGTGGTGCGGTGCTGCGCTATGGGGGGTGCTGTCTTCCTTGTTGCTCGTCTCGCTTTATGGGTACGCCCAGCAGGATGGCCGCTTGGGTGAACCGCCTCGCGTTGCTGGCGAAGCGGCCCCCGACTCGAAGCAGTCGTTCCGGCTGGTCATGGCAGTACATCCGAAGTGCCCTTGCACCGCGGCCTCGGTCTACGAGTTGGAGCGCCTTCTCGTCCGCGCTCAGGGCAGGTTGGAATGTCATGTACTTGAGTACGAACCGGAGGACGAAGCGCCCGGGTGGTCGCGCGGCGATCCGTTCGGCCTGAAGACGCGATACCCCGGCATCACCGTCCAGCCGGACCCGGGCGGGCACGCAGCCGCTGCCCTGGGATGCCACGTCTCCGGATCCGTGGTGCTGTTCGACGCGGACGGGGCCGCGCGATTCTGGGGCGGTATCACCTCGGGTCGTGGGCACGCCGGCGACAACCTGGGCTCGGACTCGGTCGTGGCGATTGTGACCGGCCGTGTGCCGCCACGAAGAACCACGCCGGTGTTCGGCTGTGACTTGGGCAATCATCGATCTGCCGCGGAAACGGAGGGTGCCAACCATGACTGAGGCGATGGAGCAGCACCAGATCGACGAGCTGTTGCTAGAGATTCAATCCGAAGAAGCGGCTCGCGAACACCTGAGGCAAATTCATTCCCGGACCGACCGACTCTTTGCCGGTCTGATGGCGCTGCAGTTTCTGGCGGCAGTCCTGGCTGCGGTCATCATTACCCCACGCACATGGATCGGGGCCGAGAGTTCCGTCCACGTCCACGTGTATTCAGCCATCGCGATCGGCGGGACGTTGGCAGCGTTCCCGATTTTCCTTGCGTTGAGGTGCCCGGGCAAGACAATCACGAGGCACACGATCGCGGTCGCTCAAGTGATGTTTTCGGGGTTATTCATCCACCTGAGTGGCGGAAGAATCGAGACCCACTTCCACGTGTTCGGTTCCTTGGCGTTCCTCGCGTTCTACCGGGACTGGCGCGTCCTCGTTCCCGCCACCGCGGTCGTTGCGGTCGACCACCTCGTTCGAGGGGTGTTCTGGCCCGAGTCCGTCTTCGGCGTGATCGCCGCGGCCCCGTGGAGGGCATTTGAACACGCGGGGTGGGTCCTATTCGAGGACATTTTCTTGGCGTATAGCTGCATCCGCGGCGCCCGTGAGGTCCGGATCATGGCAGAACGGCGGACCCGCCTTGAACTGGTCAACGCCACCATCGAGAAGGAAGTCTTTCAGCGCACTCAGGAGCTCCAAGCGCAGACCGACGCGCTTACCCGAGAGATGGAGGAGCGCAAGCTGCTGGAGAATCAACTCGTCGAGGCACAGAAGCTGGAGTCCATCGGTCAACTCGCCGCGGGGATCGCACACGAGATCAATACACCGACCCAATACGTCAGCGACAACACCCGGTTCCTGGAGAAGCAGTTCAGCAACATGATGCGGGTGCTCGACCGCTACGCCGAGCAGATCGATCCCGATGCCCCCGCCAAGAGCTGGCAGGAGCGAACGGAAGAGATCCGCACGACGCTAAAGGAGGTCAAGTACGACTTCCTTAGACAGGAAATCCCGGCCGCGATCGACCAGTCCTTGGAAGGGTTGGACCGGATTTCCAAGATAGTCAGGGCCATGAAAGACTTCTCGCATCCGGGGTCGGAAGAAAAAGAGGAGGCAGACTTGAACCAGGCGATCGATTCGACCGTGACGGTCTGTCACAACCGGTGGAAATACGCCGCAGACATGGACCTCGAACTGGACCCCGCTCTGCCCCCTGTGCCCTGCCACCTTGCCGAGTTCAACCAAGTCATCCTGAACTTGGTCGTCAACGCCGCGGACGCGATCCACGAGCACGCTGAGGGTGCCCCGGGCGGTGGTCGCATCGTGATTCGCACCGCAGCCGTGGACGGGGCGGCCGAGGTCCACGTGTCGGACAACGGCGGCGGCATCCCGGACGACATCCGTGAGAATATCTTCGACCCGTTTTTCACGACCAAAGATGTCGGCAAGGGCACGGGGCAAGGGCTCGCGATCAGCCGCGACATTATCACCAAGAAACATGGCGGCCAGCTCCGCTGTGACACGGTCCCCGGGGAGGGGACAACATTTGTGATCCGTCTGCCTTTGGATGATGCGGAACCATTAAGGGAAGCGGCATGAGATCGGAGGAATCGTTAGAGGTTCTTTTCGTCGACGACGAGAAGCGGGTCTTGGATGGGCTCCGCCGGTCATTCTTCGACAAGAGCGAAGACTGGTCGATGAGGTTCGCGCCCTCGGCCGAGGACGCGCTCCGCCTGATGGACGAGCGCCCCGCGGACGTCGTGATCAGCGACATGCGGATGCCGAGCATGGACGGGGCTGCTCTACTCGGTGAGATCCGGCTGCGGTGGCCGGCCACGGTCCGCTTCATCCTCTCCGGCCAAACGAATCAAGCCGAGTTAATGGAGAACATCGGCGCGGTCCACCAGTTCGTACAGAAGCCTTGCACCCCAGATGCCCTAGACCGCGCCGTGACCCGGACGCTGCGGCTGGCGGCCCAGATGGAGTTTGGTTCGCGCAGCGCCTTGGCCACGAGTTTAGGGTCGCTCCCGGTCGTGCCCGACATCTATCGTGAGTTGCTCGCTGCACTGGATGACGTGGACAGCGACGCTGAGATGATCGGCCGCGTCGTGGAACGCGACATCGGCATGACGACGAAACTGCTCCAGATGGTCAACTCGGCTTTCTTTGGCCTACCCCGGCACGTCTGCGCGGTTAAAGACGCCATCGTCCTCATCGGGACCGCCAATCTGCGCGAACTGGCGATAACCGGCCGGGTGTTCGACGTCTTGTCAGATGACAGCCGGTCCAGTTCGAGCATCGCCGAGCTATGGAAGGCCAGTGCGGACGTCGGCGCCCTGGCCGCCGACTTGGCGCGTGTCAACCGACAGCCCGTGGCCGTGTGTGACGCAGCCCGTTTGGCCGGGACCCTGTCGGTGATCGGCCGCGCGATCCTGGCGCATAGTGAACCCGATCGTTTTGCGTCGGCGGTCGACGAGGCGTCCTCAGGTCGAACGACGCTCAATGACGCAGAGGCAATGGAACTCGGCGTAACACAACAGACCGTTGGGGCCTACGCCTTGGGTCTTTGGGGATTCGACGACGAGATCGTCGAGGCCGTCGCGCACCAGACCGAACCAGAACGAGGGCACGTCCGGGAACTGAGTCACCCGCTCCCCTACGTTCACCTTGCCCGTTCTTCCTACCAGAACAGTTTGCTTGTACCCAGAATCACGCCGGCGGATGAGTGGCTGGATTCTCTTGGCCTGTACTCAACGACTGGGAGCAAAGCCGCATGAACAGCCAGCCCCGAATCCTAATGGTCGACGACGAACCCAACGTCTTGTCCGGCTATCGGCGAACCCTTTGCGAGAGTTACGACGTCTCGACGGCGGACGGCGGAGCGGCCGCGCTCAAGATCCTTGACGAGTCGGGGCCGTTCCCGGTGGTCTTCACTGACATGCGTATGCCCCGGATGGACGGCGTGGCCTTCCTCCGAGGGGCACGGAAGAAACACCCCGATTCCGTGTACGTCATGCTCACCGGGAACTCGGACCAAGAGACCGCGATAAACGCCATCAACGAAGGCCAAGTTTTTAGGTTCTTGAATAAGCCATGTTCCCCCGAGATGCTTGAGCACACGATCCGGGCGGGGCTCCGTCACTACGAACTGATTCAGTCGGAAAAGGTCCTGCTCCGCGACACGTTGTCGGGCAGCGTCAAACTGCTTGTTGAGGCGATGACACTGTCGCACCCCGAACTAGGCAAGATGGGAGGCGACATTCGCCACGATTCTCAGGTGTTGAGCAACGCTTTGGGCCTCAGCGCTGATTGGCGGCTGCCCTTGGCGGCTTCGTTGTGTCTCCTGGGCTTCTTGGTCGTGTCGGAGGCCAGCAATGGGGAGTCGTTGAGCGACGAAGTCCTCGAATCTTGCGCTGAGTCCGGCGCCGGCCTCTTGCGTCACATCCCTCGGTTGGACGAAGTTGCCCAGGTCGTCGCTAGACAGCGAGAACCGGGTCACTTGCCGAACGAGTTCACGGCCACGGATGGCGTGACGCGCGCAGCTGTGGGGGCGAGGATTCTGCGATTCGTAGTAGATCTACAACGCGAGACGCGTGCGAAAAATGGGGATCAGGTGGCGGCCCTCAACTCGCTTCGACTCCAGCCAAAGCTGTACGACTCTCGCATCCTGGATGCGGCGTCAGGCTCGTTCGATCAACTTTCCGCCGCTCGGGCCGCTCAAGCAAGTCGTATCCGTATTTGCGTTCCGGTACGCGCGCTAAAACCTGGCATGGACCTGGATCAAGACATCCTGACGACCGACGGGATGCTCTTGCTCTCGAAGGGACAGACGTTGGCCCCCATCATGGTGGAGCGGCTCCGCCGTTTTTCACGTGCGAACCTGGAGCACGATGAGATCGCGGTCATTACCGACGCGCCTGGAGAGAACGGGGAGGCTCTCGCAGCTTGAGTCAGATTCAGGTCTAACTTGGGCTCTTCGCCTCGTGATGAGAGATTTGCGCCGACGACGCTAACTTGCGAGGCAGACCCCGTTTGAAAACCGCATTGATGGCGCCATGGGCTCTATTGATTTGTACGGTTTCAGGAAGTTGAGCGGATTCGAGATGGCGAATGCTCTCAAGCGCATCGTGAGTTTCATTCCGGAATCCGTCCAAGAGCGGACTGGAAGTCTGCGAAGCCCGGCTCTCCGGTACGATGTCTCCAAAACTCAAGTTCGGCATTGATCTCTGCAAGGTCGGTCGCCGATGTCGTAAATGTTCTTGCTCGTGGCTCGTCTTGGGAGGCAATATCCACAAAGGCATCATGCTTGTAGTTGACATCTTCCATGATGGTTCGGGTCCGCTCTTGCCGCGCAATCCGTCACCAATCGCAATCGCTGCAACGCCGGAACCACCCTGCTAATCTTACGGCCGGTCAGCTATCGCAAAGCTCGGGTTTGCAAGCAGCAGGCCGCCGGTTCGAGCTCGGCTGACTCCTTTTCCACTCGCGTGGAAGCCCATTGAGTCTCAGGCACTTGGGGCCCATCTGCCCGATACGACGCTGGCGGCTGTCGGGCGCTGTGTGTGGACGGGTGATCGAAAGCATAACTCTGCCACGGAAGGTGCTTGGCGGGACAGCGCGAGGACCCTACAGTGATAGACGGAGTCCGCGTACCGGCGTCGCCCGGGCCGCGCCGCAAGGGCCGGGAGACTGGGGTCGCCGCCCCGCCCGTTCCTGCCTACCCACAGGATTCTGGTCATGACAACTCGATGGTCCGGTGCTTTCCGCGCGTTCGCGCGTCTGCTGTGCGTTGTATCGATGGTTCTGGCGACGGTCGGACTCGCGGAGGCCGAGCCCGCCGTGGCAACAGAGACCGCGCCTAGGGCCGGCGTGCTCGCGGTGCAGATCGCGGCGAGAGGCCTGGACGGGCGGACGCTCATCGCCGCGCCCGACGGCGTCGCCGACGCGGCCGGCACGCTTGATGATCCGCTCACCCTGCAGGCCGCCGCCGACCGGGTCGAACCAGGCGACACCGTGCTCGTCCGCGCCGGCACCTACCGCAACGCCGACCGCCCCGGCGAGATGGCCGCGTTGATCATCCGACGCGGCGGCACCGCCGAGCGGTGGGTCCGCTTCGCAAACTACCCCGATGAAAAACCGCTCATCGAGTTCAACAGCCTCCGCGGCATCAAGGTCGAGGGCGCGGCCTACGTCGTGATCGAGGGCTTCGAGATCGACGGCCGCAACGATGAGGTCGACCCCGCCGAGGCCTACGCCCACGCCGAGGCCTTCACCGGCGACGGCTACGACCGCAACGAGTTCTTCGGCGTCGGCATCCGCCTGGGCACGTCGGGCGGCGAAGACCCGGCGTTCCCGCACCACGTCATCATCCGCAACAACCACGTCCACCACTGCTCCGGCGGCGGGATCGCCACCGCGCGGGCCGACTACGTCCTCATCGAAGACAACACCGTCCACCACACCAGCTTCTACACGCCCTGGGGCGGCAGCGCGATCTCCGTCTGGTCCAGCGCCAACTTCGACGACCGGCAGAACGTGTACCGCACCGTCGTCCGCGGCAACACCTGCTACCAGAACGACAACCTCACCCGGTTCTGGATGATGCGGAAGTTCTCCGACGGCAACGGGATCATCATGGACGCGCTGCAGAACACGCAGGACAACATCACCCAGGACGGCTACGACCGACAATATAATGGGCGCATCCTCGTGGCCCACAACGTCTGCTTCTTCAACGGCGGCCGAGGCATCAACCTCTACGAGTCGGACCGGATCGACGTCCTCCACAACACGCTCTACCACAACGCGTTGCGCGACAACATCGAGAACGAGATCGAGATCGGCCGCGCCCATCACGTCCGGACCCACAACAACATCATCGTCCCCGCGCCCGGCAAACGCGCGATCGGGGGGTACCAGTCCGAGCGCACGGCCATCAGCCACAACCTCGTGCACGGCGGTGAGCCCCACCCCGACTTCCCGCTCGGGCCGGGCACCGTCGACGCCGACCCCGGCTTCCGTCAGGCGCCGCCGCCCACGCAGACGACCGACCCGCCGGTTGATCCCCGGTCGTTCGACTTCACGCTGCGATCTTCATCGCCAGCGAGGGACGCAGGCGCACCCGATTTCGCGGTCCCGGCTTCACCCGACGAGCACCGACGCCCCGATCTTGGAGCTCACTTTGATTGATGGTCGCACAGCCCCGCGCGACCGCGGGTGTCGCGGCGCGTGCCACGTCCCCAACAGCCGACGGCCAAAACCACCACCAGCGCCGCGGGTTCCGGCAATGGTGTCGACAGCGGCGCGTTGACGACGCCCCAGTTCTGCAGGACCCGGTCCAGTTCGTTCTGGTCGATCGACCCCGACGGCACGTCCGCAACCCAGCCGGCGGGCACGCCCGTCGCGTGGACGTCACGGCCCCAGTTCTGGAGCACGAGGTCAAGGTCGCCCTGCTCGACCTGCCCGTTGAAGTTGAAGTCGCCCGCCGCGGCCGCCTGCGTCAGCGCTTCGGACAAGGTGTAACCGTTCGGCCCGACCGAGAGGCGGTAGGTCTCGACCACGCCGTCCACCTCGACCTCCACGAGGTGTTCGCCTTGAAACACCCGCAGGCGCGCCTCGCCGTCGGCATCGAGAGTGACGGTCTCGTCGGTCCACCACTGATCGAATACGAGGTTCAGATACGCCTGGCCGTTGGGCTTGATCGACCAGTCGGCGCGGTACAACGCCGCGTCGGGCCGCCAGTGGGCGCCTTCCCAGAACCCCCACTGCACGAACGCGTCGACGCCCTCGTGCGCGAACACCGCCGTCATGAAGTCGCGGAGGTACTCGGCCTGGAGTTGCTCGTCGTCGGTTTCGAAGTCGAACTCCGTGATCGTGATGGGCAGGCCCGTTGCGTTGTGGAACTGGTCCAGGACGTCCCAGACTTCTTCGATCCCAGTCAGCGTGTCCCGCCGGAAGTGGCCTTGGATCCCGATCGCGTCGAGCGGCGCGCCGCGCTGTTGAAGCCCCTGAAGCTCGGCCAGGAACGCGGCCCGGCGGGTGGCCTTGTCGAAACCGCTCGTGACGATGTTGGTCTCGTTAAGGAATAAGCGGGCGTCGTTGATGGCGGCGGCGGCGGCGAACCAGTCGTCGACCACCGTGTCGCCGAGGATGTCCATCAGGTCACGGTTGCCGAGCGGCTCGTTGACCACGTCCCAGTCCACGACCTTGCCCTGCGTCGCTGCACCCTTGACGGCGATGTGGTCGAGGACGGCCTGAGCCAGCGCAGCGGGGTCGCTATCGAGGTCCCGGAGGTCGTCCGGCAGCCACCGCCATCCCGGCCAAACCAGGTTGTGCCCGCGGGCATCGATGCCGTTTTGCTCGGCCCAATCCAGCCCGGCGAGCGCCCGGTCCGGGGTGAAGTTCGGCCCCCATTCGCCCTCCCACGCCTTCCAGTTCAGCGAGGCCTCGAGCGTAATCAGGTTGAACAACTCCTCAACCTTCTGCTGATACGTTTCGTGCTGAGCGCCCGTCCCGGCGAGACGCCACCCCTGCGCCGCGGAACCGAACTTGAAGGCGTGTTCCTGCTGACGCACCCGCACGAGCGCTCCGCTTAAGGGCGCGCCGCCTGGGCGTGACAGGTTGAGCGAGAGGTCGGCCTTGCGGTGCTGGTCGATGCGGGCGTCGGCCTCGGCGCGCCACGCCGCGTCGGGGGCGTGGCCGGCGTAGGGCGGCGGGGCGTCGGCGGTGAAACGCACCTCGTCGATGTCGAGGTCGAACGGCTGCGTGCCCTGCCATTGCCCGATGACGGTGAAGCTCCGCACGTTGCCGTAGTCGAAGTTCGCGTAATCGCCGACACCGTCGGCCGGGGTGCCGAACGCGTTGGGTAAGGTCGTGGTCTGCGGAGCGCCGGAACCCGCCGTGGGCACGGCAAACTTGATGCTGCGGTCGGCGGTGTCGTAGAACTCGAGCGAGAAGCTGTCCGAGGCGTGCAACGGGTTTGTGAAGTAGTCGACCTCGAGGTATTGCGCAGTCAACGCGCTCATGTCGATCGGGCTGGCGTAGTCGATCGTTGCGCCGCCCCAGCCGTTGTCGGCGTCGACGAGACGAACGGACGTTGGCCCGACCGTCTGGCCGAACCCGCCCCACGTGTAGTCGAAGCCGCTGCTGTTGAAGTTGCTCACAACGAAAGCCGCGGCGTGCGGGCTACACACGACTAACGCGAACAACCCCGCCGAAACGGCGGACGCAAAGAGGGTTGATCGGGGCGAGGTGTCGGTCACAAGGTTTCGCCGAATGAGCCAGCGTGCGCCGTGACCGGCTCGCCCTGGCCGAGGAACGCCATCGCGTCACGGAGCGGTCGCCCGCTGGGGAGGTCGTGCGCTCCGGCCCACGAGACCCAGCGTGCCTCGCAATCAAAGTCCAGCAAGGCGCGGTGGAACACGGCGGCGCTGCGCTGTCGAGCGAAGTGGTCCCGGTCGCCGACGCCGACGCACCAGCGAATCCGCCGGTAGGCCTCACGGTCAGTGACGGGTTCCCTCGCCGCGGCGAGTACTCGGGGGTCGTTCCACGGCTCTTGCGCAAACCAGTCTTCGTCGACCTGCATGCCGTGCGGCTCGCCGTCGGGGTTCGTCCAACAACCGGCGGCGAACGCGACGCACGCCCCGACCCGTGCCGGGTGCCGCGCGGCGAAGCGATGGACGAACTGAGCGCCGCCAGAAAACCCGAACAGTTGCAGCGGGTCCACCAGTTCGAACCTCTCGCCCAACACACGACACATCGCGAGCAAGTCCTCGTCGGCGCGGGGGCACAGGTATTGGTACGGGGTCTCGAAGCTCGGGCAGAGCAGCAGCGTGTCGCGCCCCAAAACCGCTGCATTGACCTCACGGAGTTGCGCGATCAGTTCGCCGCCGCTCCCGCCGGTGCCGTGCACCGCAACGATGACGCGGCGCGGGCCACGGAACCCGGGGTCAGCAACTCGGTACGTCGCGGCGACGCCGCCGGCGAGTGTCAACTTTCTGACTCGCCCTGCCACGGTCTCGGCGGCGGTCGTGCTCACGGGTTGAAGCCGAAGATGTTGGGTTGGTGCGGGAGGTGGCGGCAGGCCTCGTCGCTGATCCGGGTCAAGGCCTCGAGCGTGTCGGCAGACACGGGCCGGGCGAGGGTCACCGCGTTCTGTTGCGCCTGCCGTGCGTTCCGCGCTCCGACCAGCACTGACGCGACACCCGGACGGCTCGCCACCCACTGCACGGCGAGGTTCACCAGCGGCTGGCCCTCGGCGTCCGCGAGCCGCTTCATCTGCGAGACCGCGTCGTGGATGTGCGGCCAGGCGTCGGGGTCGAACAGCGCAACGTCCGGACGCTGGTCGCCGGCGGGGAACGCGGGCACGTCCGGCCCGAACTTGCCGGTAAGGATGCCCTGCGCGAGGCTTGAATAGCTGACCACGGCGATGCCGTGCTCGAGGCAGTATGGGATGACTTCCTCTTCGGCCGGACGCCACAGCAGGCTGTACCCGAGTTGGTGCGCATCGACCCGAGCGACGGACGACACGTCGCGCATCTGCTCGACGCTGAAGTTCGAGACGCCGATCGCACGGACCAGGCCCCCGCTCCGCGCGTCTTCTATCGCCGCCAAAAGCGGCTTCATGTCGGCGTCGGACTTGGGCCAGTGGAGGTAATAGAGGTCGACGTGGTCGACGCCCAGGTCGTGCAGACTCGCTTCGAGTTCGTGACGGAGTTCGGCAGGGTCCGCGTTCCAGGCGTTGCCCTTGGTCGCGAGGAACACGCGGTCGCGGTGCCGGTCCAGGAACGGGCGGAGCACCCGTTCGCTCGCGCCGTTGCCGTAGGCCCGGGCCGTGTCGAGGTGGGTGATGCCGCCGGCGATGGCCGCGTCGAGCGCGGCGTGCGAGTCCGCCTCGGCCTGTCCGCCCCATTGCTCGCCGCCAAACGCCCAACACCCCAGCCCGAGCCGGCCCAACGGGCGTTCCGCGTCGCCGATTCGCGTCCCGGATGTGCTGTGTTGAACTGCTGACGGGCTCGGCATCGTGTAAATCTCCAACGTCTTGGGGTAACTCGGTCAAAGGCACGAACGAAACGAGTCAGAGTTGCGGCAGCGTGATCTGCGCCTTCACGCTCGTATCGGGCATGGCGGTGCAGAAGTCGAACGCCTCCCGGCTCTGCGCGAACGTGAAGGTGTCGGTGATCAACGGTTTGACGTCGAGCTGCCCCGAACCCATCAGCCGCAGCGCTCGCGGGTAGACGTGCGCGTAGCGGAAGACGTGTTCGACCCGGGCTTCCTTGACCTGAGCCGCGACGACGTCGAAGGCGATCGGCTCGCCGGGCATCCCGACGTAGACCACCACGCCGCCGGGCGCGATCAGGTCGAAGACCCCCGCCGCGGCGCGGGCGTTGCCGCTGCACTCGAACACGACGTCCACCCCCCAGCCGTCGGTGGCGTTGTCCACCGCGACGCGGGCCGGCGTGTCGGCGACGTTGACGCCCGTGATCGCGCCGGGCTTAAGCGACTCCGCAAGCGTCAGCTTGGGCGCAACGACATCGGTCACGATGACGCGGGCGCAGCCCCCCGCCAACGCCGCGAGCGCCGTGACCAGCCCGATCGGACCGGCACCGAGCACCACGGCCACGTCGCCGGGCGTCAGCGCCGCCTTGTTCGCCGCGTGCATCCCGACGGCCAACGGCTCGACCATCGCGCCCTCCGCGAAAGAGACGTTGTCGGGCAGCCGGAACGTGAACGCCGCGGGGTGCACGACGCTGGGGCGCAGCACGCCGTGCACCGGGGGCGTCGCCCAGAAGCGCACGGCCGGGTCAAGGTTGTACCGGCCCTCGCGCGTGGCCCGGCTGTTGGGGTCCGGGATCCCGGGCTCCATGCACACCCGGTCGCCCACACGCAGGTCCGTGACGCCCGTGCCGACTTCGATGATTGTGCCCGCGGCTTCGTGGCCGAGCACCATCGGTTCGCGCACGACGAACGGGCCGATCCGGCCGTGTTGGTAGTAGTGCACGTCGGAACCGCACACGCCGACCGTGTGGACCTGCACACGCACATCGTGCGCGCCGAGCGCTTCCTCGACGGACAGGTCGATATCGCGGAGGTTCAACTCGAGGTCGGGTTCTAGGACGAGGGCTTGCATCGGTGAGTGATCCGGTCAGGAGGTGTTCAAGGCCACCGGGAAGCCGCCTGCCGCCAGTTGTTGTCATGCCATCAGTTCGCGGTAGGCGAGCTGGTCGTGGTGCATACGGTGGAAGACCTGGTACTTGCGGTCGTGGTAGTCGGCGGTCGAGGTCTGCGGCGCGATGGTGTGTTCGATCTGGCTCATGTGGGCCATGGCCGCGGGCAGGTCGGGGTGTTCGTTCGCGGCGACGGCACCGAGGATCGCCGATCCCAGCAGCACCGCCTCGGGTTCGGCGGCGAGCTGGAGCGTGCAGCCGGTCGCGTTGGCGTGCTGCTGCAGGAACACAGGGTTCTTGGTCCCGCCGCCGCAGACCGCGAGCGTGTCGATGGCGTAGCCCTGCGCGTTGAGTGCCTCGATGATGTGCCGGGTGCCGTACGCGACCGCCTGCACGGTGGCCAGGTACAGCAGCGCCAGCTCGTCGAGGCCTTGTTCGAGCCGGAGCCCCGCGATCGTGCCGTGCAGCGACGGGTCGGCGTGGGGCGAGCGGTTGCCGTGGAAGTCCGGGTCGACGTGGAGGTCCGCGGTGAGTTCATCGATCGACGCGCCCTGCGCGAGCGCAGCGAGCCGGTCGTTCAAAAGTTCGTACGGGCTGACGCCCTGCTGCGTGGCGAGCTCTCGGGCTTCGGCGCTGGCGGCGTGGCCGAAGACGACGCGGTCGATCAGCGCCCCGGTCGCCGACTGCCCGCCTTCATTCAACCAAAGCCCGGGGATCATCGCCGAGTGGTACGGCCCCCAGACGCCGGGCACGAAGCGTGGCTCGGGCGAGACGGCCATGTGGCACGACGACGTCCCGCCGATGAGCGCCAGCCGGCGGTCAAAGCCGGCCGCGTCGCCGCCCAACAACCCGACGCCGCCGGCGTGGGCGTCGATGATCGACACGCCCACGGCCGTCCCCGGCGCGAGTCCGAGTTCACCCGCGGCCTCGACGGTCAGCCCCGCCCCCAGCGCCTCGCCCATCGGGCGCACCCGTGTGCCGACGCGGTGGAAGCCCTCCTCGGCCAGGTCGCCCAGCCCGATCGCCTCGAAGTACGGCTGGTCCCAGCCGTCGCCGGCGCGGTGCCCCAGGTACGTCCACTTGCAGACCGTGCTGCACAGCGACCGCGTCGCGTCGCCCGTGCACCGCCACGTCAGGTAGTCCGGCAGGTCGAAGAAGTGGTCGACCGTCGCCCAACGCTCCGGCTGGTTTTGCTTGAGCCAGAGCAGCTTGGGCGTCTGCATCTCCGGCGAGACCCGTCCGCCGACGTAGCGCAACACCTCGTGGTCGCCGGCGTTGATCGCCTCGGCCTCGCCGGTCGCGCGGTGGTCCATCCACACGACCACGTTCTGTTGCGCGTCGCCGTCGGGGTCGACCGACACCGGCGTGCCGTCGGCCCGGACCAACACGAGCGAGCACGTCGCGTCGACGCCGATCCCCGCAACGCTACGGGGCTCGACGCCGGCCTCCTTCAACGCCGACTGCGTCGCGACGCACACCGCCCGCCAGATGTCGTTCCCCGATTGCTGCGCGTAGCCCGAGCGCGGCCGCCACATCTCGATCGGCTCCACGCCCATCCCCATCCGACGCCCGTCGGCGTCGAACAGTCCCGCCCGCGCGCTGCCCGTTCCCACGTCGATGCCAAGGAAGTGCTTCATGGTGCTGCTGTCTCGGGGGCGTGGGTCACCTCACCGCCAGTTCGGGCGCCCGCAGCCGGGTGAGCGCCGCGTCGAGCGGGAAGTCGTCGGCGATGTCTCCGCAGAGATGCACGGCGATCCCCAGCGCGTGCGCTATCGCCGCCTTGCCGGGCACGCCACGGCGACGGACCCGGGAACACGTAGTCGTGGTGCTGGACGCCGTCTGGCACAAGCTCGTAATCCCGACTTAGGTGAAGCTGGATCGGCGACGCCTTTGGCCGCTCGACCGCCAGCGAAGATACCATTTGACTCACAACGGGTGGCCGGTTCTGCCTCAGCCACCCCCCTCGTCTGCCGGCCTGCTCACGGTGTTGCCCGACGCACCAAGATGACCCAGTCGTTTCCGGCTTCATCCGCCTCCGCGACCGGTGGCGGCGACCCGAGCCCCACCACGGCGCGAGCGCGAACCGTCTCGACGCTGCCGTGTTGAAGCGGTCCGCCGTGTCGCGGGTTGAACCAGCGCACCTCGAATGGGCCGTCTCGGTCACGAAGATCAAGCCGTACGGCGTGTGCGGTGTGAAGGTAGATGACATAGGGCCCACCGCCGATTCCGGCAAGGCAAGTCCGCCCGTCCGCTTCGCCGGTGCTGGCGATCAGGTCGTTGCGGTTGGTCATGTCCCAAAACGGCACGCCGTAGTCGTGGAAGAAATCGATGGCGACCCGGCCGAAACGCCAGGAGTTGTCTCGGCTTCGCCAGTCGTCCGCGAACAGATCGCCTTGCGGCAACTCCCAGCCAAAGTAGTACTCGACGCCCGCACCGCCGGCCATCAGGTTGCCCCACAACGTGCGCTGACGGATGTCGTGCTCGTCGTAGCCAACCGGGCTGCCGTCTTTCTTCAAGCCGGTGTAGCCCGGGTAGCCCGTGTCCGGCGGCACGCCGGTCGTCCAATGGTTCTGCTCGTCGTTGCACACGACCCACGGCCGGCCCGCTTCGGCCGAAGCCTCGACCCAACGCAACGTCAACTCGTGTACGCGGTCCCAGTCGTTCTGCAACGCGGCGCCCGTCAACTCCGAACGGTCTCCGAGCAGGGGGACGTACACCTTCTCCTGCTCGTGCGGGAAGGTCTGGACGACGATCGGGTGCCGGTACGGGTCGGTCTCGTGGATGAACCGCGCCATGGCCCGCTGTTCGGCCGGCGTCTGCGAGTTCTCTTCGCCCAGGTTCCACGTCAACGCGAGGTGATGGCCAAAGCGGGCGATCAACTCGCGCAGGTACAGCCGGCGTTCGGGGCCGAGTTGACCGCCGTCCAACGACGCGGGGACGGTGTCTGGCGGGTCTTCCTCGTAGTCCGGCAGTCGGTTGTCGTCGTTCTCGGTTTCCTGGAGCTTGAAGTTCAAGTGCAGGCCACGCGCCTGCGCGTGGGTGAACACCACGTTCCACTGGTCGAGCTTGGAGCAGTCGTACCGCAGCTTCTCGTCGGGGGCGATCATTGGCCAGACGTTCCGCCCGTCGCCGGCAACGTTGTAGGGGATGAACGAGATGCCGTTCGCGCCGGCGTCGCTGAGGTAGTTCAGGGCACCGATCAGCCCGCGGCCTTTGCCGCCCTGCCACTCGGGGTCGCCGGGTTGCCAGTCGTTGCGGTGAGGGGAGTAATCGCGAACGGGCACCCAGTCGCGCAGCGTGTAGGTGTCGTCGAAATCCGAGTACGCCAGGAGCGTCTCGGGGGCGTCAGCGCCGACCTTCAGGAACCAGCTCCCGTCGCCGGCGAAACGCAGGTGGTGTCGGCCGACGTACTCAAGCCGGCCCCGAGCACGGAAGTCGCGTCGGTCGGCGACGGGGTCTTTGTCGGTCGGCGCGACCTCGAACGAACCCGTCACGCCGTCGAAGGGTGCCAGTGGTCGATCGCCCATCCCGTCGAGAACGAAGAAGCGTGTGGTATAGGTCCACGTGCCCGGCACGTCGGGCGCCAGGTGGGCACGCCACCGGTTCCCGGCGGTGGCAGACGTCTCGGCGGCCTGGCCATCGGCGGCGAAGTAGCCCGGCACGACGTACCGCGGCTCGCCCGATTCGTGTTCGAAGATGACGTCGAAGCGGTAGCCCGTGAACGGGTTGAGCGTAAGACCCCGCTCTTCCGCGTGAGGCCCGCGCAGCGCAAGCGTGACCGGGTGCCACTGCGTCGGCTTCGGCGACACCACTACCGATCCGTCGCCGTCCTCAGCCGGGCCTGTTGCCTCGGCAACCGTGAACTCGGTCGGCGCCAGCGTCATCGCGACCGTGGCCAGCACGACGAGAGCAGTGGAGTAACGAATCGACCGAGCCCGTTCTTCCGGCCACCAAAGACCGCCCACGATCGCGCATCGCGCCGTTCGGTTCGCGTCCTTTCGGGTCTTGGCAGCACTCACCGTTCGATCCGTGTCTGGCGGCTTTCGCTGAGCGTGATGTCAACGGTGGTACCGTCTGCGTCCAGGCGAGTCGTGGATTGTCCTTGCCCCTGCGGGTGTTCGACCGTGATGCGGTACGTCCCGCGGAAGCCACGGACGCTCGCCTGCCCGTCTCGGTCGGTGACCAGAGACTCCTCGGTGTGCAGCGTCTCGGTCACCAACTTGACCCACGCGTCGGCGGCCGGCGTGCGTGACCAGTCCTCGCGCCACAACTCAGCCTGGGGGATCCAGATGTCGCCGCCCCAGAAGCCCCATAGCGTGACACTCTCCACCGCGGGGTGCGCAAACACCGCGAGGACAAAGTCGCGGAGGTAGTCCGCTTGGGTCTGCTCGTCCTCGGTGTTGATGTCCAGTTCGGTGATCGTGATCGGCAACCCGAACTCGGCGAAGCGGTCCAGGACCTCCCAGATCACCGTCGGCGGCGTGAAGTCCTCGCCCATGTGGCCCTGCATCCCGATGAAGTGCAGCGGCGTGTCACGGTCGATCAGGTCCCGGATCACGTCGGCGTAGCCGTCCTGCTTCGCGCGGTTGAGCCCGCCGCCGGACAGCATCGTGTGTTCGTTAATCCCCAAACGCAGGCTCGGCGAGACCGCGTGGGCGGCCTTGAACCACGACGCGCGGAGGCCGGGCTCTTGAATGACCTCTTCAAACTGACGGAACTGATTCGATTCGTTGACCAGGTCCACGCTCTCCGCGCCGTACTCCGTCACCCAGCCGACGACTTCGCGGATGTCGGCGTCGATCTCGGCCTTGAGGCGGGCCGGGTCGTCCCGGGCCTCGGTGTATTCGCGCGGGGACCAGTCGAACCGCGACCAGACCACGGTGTGCGCCTTGGCGGGCAGGCTGTTGGCCACGGCCCACTGCAGCGTCCGGACCTGATGGGTCTTGCTTTCCGGGCTGGGCCAGCCCCAGCCCTCGGCGGCGTAGCAGGGCGTGGTCACGCGGTTGAAGTACGCCAGGACATGTTCGGCGAAACGTTGGCTGTCGGGCGTGTCGCCGTAGACCGCGCCACGGCGGTTCCCGATAAAGGTGCCCAAACCAAAATCAAGCCGGTCCAGCGTGACCCGCACCCGCGCGTCCGGGACCGGTTGCCCGTCGGCGTCGCGGACGCGCACCGTGAGGTCGGCCTTGCGGTGTTGGTCGATCCGGCGTTGCGCCTCGGCACGCCACGGGGCATCGGGTTCCTGCCCCGTGTACGTCAACCGGGTAGTGGGCAACGCCGCGAGGTCCGCGTCCGGGCCAAGGTTCCACAACAGCATGTTCGCCACGTCGACGGTCTGCGGGATCACGCCCAGGTGCAGGACGAGGTTAACCTCGCCGGCGTCGAAGTCTTCCGTCGCGCGCGTCGCGAAGAAGCGACGCTGCCAACGGGGCCCGGGCGCGCCGGCCAAGCGGCGCAACTCGGTCCAGCCGCGGTCGGCGTTGCCCGGGGATTGCAGCCACGCGGTGTACTGCCCGCCGCCGGACTCCTTGTCTGACTGTCCGCGCACGTCGATCAAACCGAACAAGACGTCGCCTCGGCGGACCGGGCCGGCCGTGGACGGCGAGGTGAGCTGCGCGTCCCACACCGGGTCGGTAGTCTTGCCGACGGTGACACGCACGGCTTGCGTGAAGGCCTGCCCCTCGACATGGATCAGCCGGAGCGACGCGTCGGGGTCGGGCCCGGGGCCGGCGAGGTCGGCGGGGCGGTGGCCGGCGATGAGCAGCGTCGCGTCGGCGCCGAGTCGCTGAAGCAGCGCCGAATCGATCGGGTTGTCGACGGGTTCGGGCTCGGCCGCCGCGTCGTCGACGGAGCCCTGGCCCGGGGTCACGGTGACGCGCAGGCCCGCAAACTCGACCACCTGCGCCGTCTGGCCCAGGTGCAGGTTCACCGCGAGGTCGCCCGGCTCATACGACCGGTCGGCCTTGACCCGGAAGGTGTGCCTCGTCCAACGCGGCGTCGGCCTGGTGCCCAGCCAGACGAGCTGGTGAAACCCGTCGGCCTCGGAGCGGAAGTAGCCGACGATCTCGGGCGTGCTGCCGTTGACGGGGTCGGCGCGGAGGTAGTACTCGCCCTCGATGACGTCGCCGGGCACGACCGTACGCGTCGCCGCCGACGAGATGATCTGCGCCGCCCAGACCGGGTCGGTCTTCGTGTTCACGGCGACACGGACGGCACGCTCGAACGGTTGGCCGTTGACGGCAACGATCGTGCTGCGGGCGTCCGTGCCGCGGTGGATCGGGACGTTGAACGACGTGGGGTCGTACCCATCGATCAGCGGCACGGCGTTGTCAGCCAGACAGGGCAGGACACACAGCGCACACAGCAGCGGGACGATGACGAATCGGAGCATGATCGGGAGGGGGTAGTGGGTGGCGTTGGGTTCGAACTGAAAAGCACGCACCCGGTGAGGGCACTCGCTTCAGGAGGAGGAACATCAGACGCGGCGACGCAGAGCGGCCAGGCCACCGACGCCCAGCAGCGCGAGGGCCGCGGGCTCGGGCACGGCGGCGCCGTCGAAGTCGGGGGCGCTGGTGCTGCCCCAGTTCTGGAGCACGCCGTCGAGTTCGTTCTGGTCGACGGTGCCGTCGAACGGGCCGCCGCCGACCAGTGCGTTCTCGTCGCCGGTGAACGTGCCGGTGCCCCAGTTCTGGAGCACGAGGTCG
>JANQPR010000151.1 GCA_028285385.1 Phycisphaera sp. | reverse complement strand
GACCACTTCGGCAGCGCCGTCAGCCGGTACCAGGTGCACTACCTGCTGTCCCGGCTGCTGCACCCTCGCAAGGGCCGGGGCCTGCTGCCCACGCTGACCGGGAAGGTCGACGCGGACCCGTGGAACAAGGCGGCGACAGCCGTCGGTGACACGCGGGCCGCGTCCGATCAGTTCTTCGACGAGCTGCTGTACTGGCAGGAGCAGCGAGGCGACCGACACAACGGCCGACTCACCGAGCCAGCGGACGTCAACGACTGCCTGTCGCCGGAGCTGGCGAAGCTGTCGATGAAGCTCAAGCGGCTGGCCGACGCGGTCGAAGCGGAGGAAGACCGGATGGAGTTGCGGTCGTACGCCGACCGTGCCGCGTCGGTCGGTGCGACGCTCGAGGCGTTGCACCAGCAGAAGCTCGACGACGCGGTCTACTGGTTGGAGGTCTCGCAGCAGTCGCGGTTCCCGCGCATCAAACTCGCCGCGTCCCCGGTGGAGGTGGGCGGGTTGCTCCGGCAACACCTGTTCAACGCGAACGCCGCGCGCGGTGGCCCGCTGCCGGTGGTGTTGACGTCGGCGACACTGGCGACCGGGGCGGCGCATCTCAATGATCCTGTTCAATCGAACACCGACCCGAACCCCAACCCGTTTGCGCACCTCATGTCCCGGCTCGGGTTGGATCACCCCGTCACGCTGCAGCTCGGTTCGCCGTTCGATTTCGCCGCTCAGGCCGAGCTTGTGACTGCGGCCGACCTGCCCGCACCCGGCGGCCGCGCTTACGTCGACGCCGCGGTCCCCGCTCTGCTCCGTCACCTCGACGACACCGACGGCGGCGCGTTCGTCCTGTTCACCAGCTACGCGTTGCTGCGCGACTTTGCGGACGCGTTGGCGCCGCACCTGGCCCGCCGTTCGATGCCGCTGCTCGTCCACGGGCGTGATGGCGTCCAGCGCAAGGAGCTCCTCGCACGCTTCCGCCACGACCGCCGGTCGGTGCTGCTCGGGGCCGACTCGTTCTGGCAAGGCGTCGACGTGCGCGGCGACGCGTTACGCCTCGTCGTCATCGCCCGGTTGCCCTTCGCCGTGCCCGATCGCCCGATGATCGAGGCGCGCTGCGAGCGCATCCAGGCCCGCGGCGGCAACCCGTTTGCCGACTACACGCTGCCCGAAGCCGTGCTGAAGTTCAAACAGGGCGTCGGCCGGCTGATCCGCAGCAAGCAGGACCGCGGCCGGGTTCTGGTGTTGGACGCGCGACTGACCACCAAGCCTTACGGTCGGCGGTTCCTCGACGCGCTGCCGGAGGTGCCGGTTGAAGCGGATCGAGCCGCGGCGGCGTCGGGTTGAGCCGATCACGCCGCGGTTGAGGCGTTGTCACCCGCGGGTGCTTCCGATCGGTAGAGTGAACCATGATTCATCCCTTTGATACATCATCGTTGCGATTGCTCCCGCTCCGGTGCACGAGCCGTAGACGTTTTGCCATTGGTATCGCCATCGTTGGGGTGTTGTTGGTTCCCGTGGCCACCCCGCGTGTCGCCTCCGCGGCCCCGACGGCCGAGCGTCTTCGCCCCGTGATCGAGGCCACCCGGGTCGAGCACGACCTGCCCGCACTCGGTGCCGCGGTGGTGACGCACGACGGCGTGCAGGCGCTCGTGACCACCGGCGTCCGTCGGCGCGGCGACCCCACCCCCGCGACCGACGACGACCTCTGGCACCTCGGGTCGTGCGGTAAAGCCGTCACCGCCACCGTCATCGCCCGTCTCGTCGAGGCCGGCGTCCTGCGCTTCGACCAGACGCTCGGCGAATCGTTCCCCCGGCTCGCCCGCCGGATGCCCGATTCTCACCGCGGCATTACCCTCCGCCAACTCCTGTCGCACCGATCCGGCCTACCGGCCAACTTCACGCTCGCTGCCTACACCCAGCACCGAAACCCCACCACCGCCCGGCGCCATGCGCTCCGCGAAGCGCTCGAAACGCCGTTGCTCCACGCGCCCGGCTCCGCCTACTTGTACTCCAACTTCGGCTACACCCTCGCCGGACACATCGCCGAGCAAGCCACCGGCAAGTCCTTCGAGACGCTCGCCCGCACCGAGGTCTTCCAACCGCTCGGCCTTTCCACCGCCGGCTTTGGCGGCACCGGCACGCCGAGCAGGGTCGACCAGCCCTGGCCCCACACCCGGGACGGCCGACCCACGCCGACCAACGGCCCGGCCGTAGACAACCTGCCCGTCATGTCCCCCGCCGGGACGATCCACATGTCACTCTCCGATTGGGCTACCTTCCTCGCCGAACACCTCAAAGGCCGGAGAGGCGGGAGCACGTTTCTTACCCGCGACACCTACGAACAACTGCACCGGCCGACCCACCCGCCGCATGACGACGACACCTACGCCCTCGGTTGGATCGCCCTGCCCCGGGGTTGGGCGGGGGAAGGCGAAAACGCCTTGGCCCTTACCCACGCCGGCGACAACACCATGAACCGCGCCTTGGTCTGGGCCGCCCCGGACAAGGGGGTCGCGTTTCTGGCCGTGACCAACCAGAGCGGGACGCAGCCCGCCCTCAACGCCGCGGTTGCGGCGATGTTGCAGGCCTGGAGCGAAAAAGTCGAGCAGTGACGCAAGCCATCTCTTGCGTCCATAGCCCCACGCACGGCCAACCCTGTCCCTACACTCCGGTATGACTCACCCGCAACCCACGACCAACGGCTCGCGCCCGGCCGGTGACCGCGTCACCGGCGTGATCATCTGCGACCACGGCAGCCGCCGCGCTCAAAGCAACGACAGCCTCAAGGAAGTCGCCGCATTGTTCGCCGTGCGTTTCGCGAGGGACTGCTCCATTGTCGAGCCGGCCCACATGGAACTGGCGATGCCCGACATCGCCGCGTCGTACGCCGCGTGCGTCGAGCGTGGGGCGACCCACATCGTGGTCCTGCCGTTCTTTCTGGCCCGCGGCAAGCACTGGACCCGCGACATCCCCAGCCTCACCGCCCAGGCCGCCGCCGACCATCCCGGCACGACCTACCAGGTCGCCGAGCCGCTGGGTTTGGATGATCTCATCCTCGATCTGTTGAAGAAACGTCTCGACGCCGACGACCAGCCCGTGCTTGCGAGTGGCGAAGACGACCCGCGGCTCCAAGGGGTCGAGCCGAGCGATCGCCGCATTCAGTGCAGCACCTGCCCGTTCGAGCTCAACAAAGACACCGGCGTCGTGACGATCAAAGAAGGCAGCGGCGTCGTCGCCGCGGGCGTCCGCTACTGAGCCCGTGAAGACCGCACGGGTCGGAGTCAGTTGTCCATAGCGTCCTCGACGGCCTCGATGTAGTCGAGGAACGCGGCCTCTTCGAGCGGCGACAGCTCCAGCACCACCAGTCGACCGACGCGCCCGCGGTGCAGGTGGAGACCCGCCGGCGGGTGGAGTTCGTAGTGTCGGAGCATCGACTCGCGGTCGAAGAACACCAGCACCGGCTGGCCCTGCGCTTCCGCGAGCAGGTACACCGACTGTGTGTAAGCGCGGGCCAGGTACGACAGCCCCAGCGCGACGCGGTCGTCGGGCAGGTCGCGCAGCGACAACGCTTGCCCGAGGTGGGCCTGAAACGTGTCGCGGAACTCCTGGTCGGTTTCGCAGACCCAGTCCGGCTCGAACCCACCGGCCAGCGCGAGGTCGTACACCTCGGCCACGACCACGGTCTGTGGGGTGCGGTAAGTCGATCCCGGCGGTGTGGACGGCTCGCCGAACCACACCCACGCCGCGACGCCGGCCAGCACGACCACCGCTGCGAGCGCGGCCGTGTTGATCCACCACGGCCGCGTCGGGCCTTGGCGACGCCGCACGATTGACATCGGTTCGTCGTCTTCGTCGAGACCCGCCCGCAGGCACGCGTCGAGGTGTTCCGGATCGGTTTGGGTCAGCTTGCCGAGCACCGCATCGATTGACCCTTGCAGGTCGATCTCGGCCTGGACCGTCGGGTCCGCGGCGTGGCGTTCGCGGAAGGCCGCCGCTTCCTCGTCCGACATCAAGCCGTCCAGGTAGCGGTCCAGGTTGGTGGCAGGAGGGTGTCGGTCACTCATGCGTGCCCCCTCGGTCCGCGCGGTTGGCGTCCGTCTCTGTCAGGTGCTTGCGTAACGTCTGCCGGGCGCGGTGGACGTGACTCAGCGCCGTGTTCTTCGGGATCTCCAGCATCTCCGCGATGGTCTGATAGTCCAGGTCGTGAATCGTGCGTAGCAAGAGGCAGGCGCGGGCGACCGGGGTGAGTTGGAACAGCGCGTCCTGCACCCGGTCGTCAAAGGCGTCCTGCCCCGGTCGGACCTCACCCGTCCGCGGGTCGACGGGCAGCCCCGGCTCCGTTTCTCGCGCGGCGCTTTGCCCTTCCTCAAACGGCAGCGCCTCACGCCGCCGGCGCTTGCGCCGGTCGTTGAGCCCGACGTTCCGGACGATCGCCGCCATCCACGCGACGAAGTTCGTGCCGTCTTCGTAGTCGGCCCGTTTGCGGAACCCGACCACCACCGCGTCCTGCACCACGTCCTCGGCGTCGGCGCGGTTCCCCGTCAGCCCCACCGCGATGCTCAGCAACACCGGGTACGCCGCCCGGAAGCAGTCGGCGAAACGTTCCTTCGTGATAGCTCCCGCCGTCACCAAACCATCACCACGCGGGGCATCCTCGAACTGAACTCCGCCGCACATCGTCTCACAGGCTAACACAGCATCCGCCTTATCCCTGATGTCTCGGGGAGCGCTGGATATTGCAGGGCTTGCCCGCATGTTTGCCGCCTCCTGTATCCGGCGGCGGCACGCCCGATGTAAGCGGGTCAATCCGAGTTCAGCGGCGTCCTCTGGCTTGGCATCACGGAAAGATTGGGAGAGGTGCAATCGACCGCGCTGGCCGTGACATTGGAGGGGAGAGCAGAAAGTCACAACCGCCCGCACGAAATCCCCCTCGCCCAGGCAGTCACCGGCTAGGGCGTGAGCGCGATCTCTGCCGCGGTGCCGAGGCGCACCGGGCACCCGTTTCTCACCCGGACCCAGGGAGTTCCAACATGAAGAATCCGTTCGCCGTCCCCACCACCGCGTGTGTCGCCGTGCTCGGCCTGTCGGCCACGCCCGCCGCCGCCATCACCGAGTTCAGCGCCGCCGGCGCCGACCCCGCCGCCATCCAAGCCACCGTCGACGCTTTCCGCGCCGCGCTCGGCGACCTCAACGCCCCCGCTCCGGTCGAACTGACCGACGGCCGCCGTCAGATCAACTGGGACGCCGCTCCCGCGGCGGTGTCCTCGCCGAACCCGTTCCCCGGCGACTTCTTCAACTTCACCGCCGCGCCCCGTGCCCGCGGCATCGAGTTCAGCACGCCCGGCACCGGCTTCGCGCTCAGCGGCGACGTCGACGACGGTACCGCCATCCGCTTCGCCGACATCAACCCGACCTACGAAGCCGAGTTCCAGGCCTTCAGCGAAGAACGCATCTTCACTCCCCGTGGCAGCAACGTGACCCGTGTCGACTTCTTCTCCGCCGCCGACCAGACCACGCCCGCCACGACCGACGGTCTGGGCGTTGTCTTCGCCGACGTCGACCTCCCCGACACCACGACCATCGACTACTACGGCCTGGGCGGGAACCTGCTGCTCAGCCAAACCGTCCAAGCCGCCGACGAAGGCTTGTCCTTCGCCGGTGCGGCGTTCGACACCGCGGCGCTGGCTTACGCCATCATCACCACCGGCAACTTCGACATCGGCCCGACCGACGGCGCCTTCGGGTACGACGTCGTTGTCATGGACGACTTCATCTTTGGCGAACCCATCAGCATCCCCGAACCCTCGACGGCCGCACTGTTGAGCCTGGGGGCGCTCGCCATGCTCCGCCGCCGCCCCTGACGCCCAACCCCCAAGCAACACCCGGACACGCCCACGGCTCGTCGCCGTGGGTTGTGTTTTGCCCAAGCTGTCGGTGCGGCCGGTCTGGATACCGATTGTCTTTCCCGAGTTCCATGGCCGCGTCACCGTGATCTTCGTCAAGCTGCGCTTGCGCGGCGGATTGGCCGGACGGCGTGGCGCGCACCACCAGACCCCAACGGAGGTCCTGAGATGCTTCACCGTCGCCCCCCGCGCCTTGCTGCCCGCCGTTGTTGCACGCACGTCGTGGTCGTCGCCGCCAACCACGACGCCCAGGTCGTCTACGAGTGGGGCCCCGATGCCGGGAGCGTCGTCACCGGCACACCCGCCGGAGTTCCGCCCGCTGCCGCTCCAGGATCCAACCACCCAGTTCGTCTTCCAGTTGCTTCGACAACGCTCGGTCGCCGCTCGTATCGAACGGGCCGCCCATCCGCACGATGCGCTCGCCGACCCGCCGAAGCCAGGCCACCCGCACTCGGCACGCGATCGGCTTCGGCAGGTCAGGCAACAGAACCGGCAGCAACACCACTTGTCCCACCGTCGCTTCGGTGAACGCGGGCGATTCCCGCACGGCCAGACCCACGCCGCCGAGGCTCACGTCCGTGATTAATCCTTCCACGAAGAGCCCCCGTGCCGCCTCGGACAGTTGGAGTTCGTCACTTTCCCGGTGGGACGAGCACGACTCCCGCAACGCCGACCACGCCTCGCCCGACTCACGCGGGCAAATAGGCACCCGACACACCCACGCCGGGGCCAACCTTACCCGGAACGTCCCGCGATAGTTCGCATTGCGGATCGCCTTGGGCAGCGAGAGCTTCGCCGAGCCGTCCGACACCCTGTCCGCCTCCTGCGGTGTCAGCACCTCCACGTCAAACCCCATCCGCCCGTGCGGCGTCTCACACGCCCCGTGCAGCACCCGTCCGGGGCAGAAACAGGCCCGCGCATCCGGGCACGTCGGCAGCCGAACCAACAGGCCGTCGCCGTCCTGTCGCTGTACCGCCACCGTGCACCGACAACTCTGTGAGCCGCCAACGATCGGTCCGCGCCCGTTGAACAAGTCGGGCAGGCGCGGATCAAACAGCGTCAGGTGGATCTCATCGCCCGTCTCCAGCCGCGCGCTGGTGGAGGAGTCGGGCAGGTCATTGCGACGCCGATGCATTGGCGGCTCCTTGAAGCAGAAGACGCCCCCCCGTCCGATTAGTGTTCGGTTAAATCAGACCACACTCCGCATCAGGGTTTTTCCTTTTAAAGGGTGAATCCATCCCAGTTGACGCTCTCGATCCGCGTTGCCTCGTCCTCCCAGTGGCGGAGCCGCCCTAGGCGGCGTGTACCACGCGACGTGCTCGTCCTTTATGCTCCCCGCGATGCGTCTTGCCGGCGAACACCCGAGATGGCTGGCCGAGTTCGTCGGGACCTTCGCGCTGGTGCTCGCGGGCTGCGGGGCGATCGTGATCAACGAGGTCAGCGGCGGCGCGGTGACCCACGTCGGCGTCGCGCTGACCTTCGGCCTGGTGATCATGGTGATGATCTACGCCGTGGGGGAAACCAGCGGGGCGCACTTCAACCCGGCGGTGACGGTCGCGTTCGCGCTGGCGGGGCGTTTCGGGTGGGACCGCGTGCCGGGCTACGTGGCGGCGCAGTTTGCCGCGGCGCTCGCGGCGGCGTTCACGCTCCGCGTCTTGTTCCCCGACGTCGAAAGCCTCGGCGTGACGCAGCCGGCGGGCGGTGTGATGCAGAGCTTTTGGCTGGAGTTGTTGCTGACACTCGGCCTGATGTTCGTGATCCTGCACGTCGCGACGGGGAGCAAGGAGCAGGGGCTGATGGCCGGCATCGCGATCGGCGGCACCGTCGGCCTCGAAGCGATGTTCGCCGGCCCGATCTGCGGCGCCTCGATGAACCCCGCGCGGTCGCTCGGACCGGCCGTGGCGTCCGGCGTGTACGAGCACCTCTGGCTCTACCTCGTCGCGACCACGCTCGGCGCGGCGCTGGCGGTCCCGGCATGGTTGGGGACCCGGCCGAGCAACGGCAACGCCGACCCCACGGAAGCCAAACCATGACCAACGCCCCGAAGCGCTACCTCGTGCTGTGCACCGGCAACCGTTGCCGATCCCAGATGGCGCACGGCTGGCTGCAACACCTCGGCCCGGAGGTCCTCGGCGAATCGGTCGACGTGTTCAGCGCCGGCACGCAGCCCAAGGGCGTGCACCCGTTGTCGATCAAGGTCATGGCCGAGCGCGGCGTCGACATCGCGGGCCACTCCTCGGATCACGTCGATCGGTATGCCAATCAGAGCTTCGACGCCGTGGTCACCGTGTGCGACAGCGCACAAGAGGCCTGCCCGGTCTTCCCCGGCGCGGAGCGCACGATCCATCACGCCTTCGACGACCCCGACGACAAGACGGGCACGAAGACGGAGGAGGAGTTGCTGCCCACCTTCCGCCGGGTGCGCGACGAAATCGGGGCGTGGTGCCGGGCGTTCCTCGAAGCGGAGCGTTGACCGCGGTTAGTCTTCGGTGAACCAGTACCAGGGCCCGATCAGGTGCCCCCGGTTTCCTGAGTTGTACAAGAAACCGCCCATGGCGGCGGGGTCACGCGCATAGACGAAACCCGACTCGATATCGTCCGCCAGGATGAGCTTTAGATACCTCGCCGGTTCCGTGTCCTGGTATCCGAGTTTCTGTCGGGTCCACACGACATCGATCTCGTAGGGTCCGAACTTGATGTTGTCGGCGAGCGTCGGACTCAGGGTCGGGCCTTCGACGAGGAGCCGGCTTTCGAGCTGGGGCTTGGAGAACAGGAAAGCCAGACGCATCGGCGCCCGGGTCTGCCAGGCGAGTAGCAACGCGAGAGACAGACCGGCCCACAGCCCGGTAGGCAGGTCGCCCCGAGTTCTGAGTGGTGTGCCTTTGCCGAGCCGGCGCCGACGACGCTTCAAGCACGCGTCAATCACGATCGGAAGCGCGATCACGGCGAACGGCCCGATCAGCAACCAGTCGATCATGTAGTAGAATGACGGGTACCAGCCGAATCCAATGAGCATGGCAAAGCCGGAGCCGACGGTCAGCACGGGGGCAAGATGTCGAAGGAAGGTGCCGGATGCCCGAGCCGGCCGTGCGCACCTGGCAAGCGGCGGTTTGGGCGGTGGCAGGCTCGAAGCGTCCGACTCAGCCATGGCGTCAGTCTCGGAAGAGATCGGTAGGTTGGTCGAAGGCTCCGCCGAAGACAAACGCGTCGAATGCGTTCCGCGAGCGTTCGGCGGCCTCGGCGTCGCGTTGCCAGTCTTCTTCGAGTTTGGAGGCTTCGCCCTGGTAGCCGATCGCGACGGCACTGAAGGCGTGGAAGCCGCTGGGGATGCCGAGGTCTGCTTTTGCTTTTTCCTGATCGATGCCGGCCATCTGGTGGACGACCAACCCCAGCGCGGTGGCCTGGGCGGAGAGGTTGCCCATCGCCAGGCCGAGGTCATGCTCGGTGCAGCGGTTCGCCTTGCCGTTCCTGGCGAACACCTCGCTGACGCAGTTGATCATGAGCACGGGGGCGTGCTTGGCCCACGACTGGTTGGCTTCGACGAGGCAGCCGAGCACGCGCGCGAAGGGCTCGGGCTGGTCCTTGGTCGCGACGACGAACCGCCACGGCTGCTCGTTGAACGCCGACGCCGCCCAGCGCGCCGCCTCGAAGAGTTGCCGGAGTTTGTCGGGTTCCACGGGTCGCTCGGCGAACGCGCGGGGGCTCCACCGCTGCGCGAGGCAGTCGAGGATCGGGTGCTGCGTGTCGGCGGTCTTCGGGGGCGTGATCGCGGGGGTGTTCATCCGGACACGGTAGGTCGGCGATCAGTCGTGCGTCCACGCCGCACGGTGCCGGACGTACCAGACGCGCAGCGCCGCAACCGCTTCGAGCTGCGTCTCGCGGTCGACCCACAGCGGGAAGCGCGGCGCGCCCGTTTCCGGTGCGGGCATCAACGCGTCGAGCACCCAGGCGAATCGGTAATGGTCCAGCAGCGTGATCAGCTCGTCGTCCGACAGCCCGAACGGCCCGAGCACGTGGTCCCACCCCGCGCGCTCACGGGCGCCAAGCAACCCGACGAGCAGTGTCGGGTAAGCGAAGCCTTTGTGTTCAAGGGCGGCTTCGTAGCGGTGGCGAAAGTTGCCGGCCAGCGGCGCAATGGCGCAGCCCGAGCGCTCGAAAAGGTCGCGGAGCAACGGGGCGGTCCGGTTGATGCCACGGACGATCCGGGTGGATTGACTGAGTTTGGCGGTCTCTTCCGATGCCAGACGGTCGTGGATCAGATTCAGGATGAGCCAGCCGGCTTCTCGCTCCGTCGCGTCGACGCGACGTGTGAGTTCAACGGCAACGCGACGCGCCTGGTCGAGCGGCAACGACGAAGCAGCGACCGTGCAGGCGATCGCCCTTGTCCACGGCTCTTCGTGAGTCAGCAGGGGAATCAGGGCATCGAGTCTGCCTTCGGCCGGGAGCAACCTTACTAGCAGCGTTTGCTCCAACGCGGACAGGTCATCAACTGCGACGCTGCTTGTACCTGCGGGGATGTGACCTTGTTCAATCATCCACAGGCGACGTTGTTTGGCGCTCAAGCCGACTGGTGGATCAAGCGCACCCGTGGCGGAATCACGGATCACCGCCCGGTCGAACACGGGAGGTCCGGCCGGCGGGTTTTTTGTGTCCCAAGCGTGTGCCGCGAGCCACGCGCCGCGGCGAATCGTTTCGTGCTCCGACTCGATCAGTCTCGCAAGCTGTGACAACGCGTCGTCCGCGAACCGCCGGCCGAGTGGGTACCACGGGTCCGCCGACTGCTTTGAGTCCGCGGCGTCGAGGAGACGTTCGACGGCGAAGCGTTGCAAAGCGGGGTCGCCGCTGCTCGTGAAGTCTTGAGTCCAGCGCATCCACGCGTCAGGGCCGACGGTTGCGCGGTCCCACGCCCCGAGATCCTGAAGAAGTTCAACTAGCTGACGAAACGTGATCGATGGCTTTGCTTCACGGAGAAAGGCGTCGGCATGAGCGATGACATGGCCCGCGGCCTCGTCCGAGGAGCGCGCCCAGGCGATTGACGCCGCCTGCCGCGCACGTTCGCCACTGGAGAGGCCCGCGGCTCGCCAGCGGAAATGCGCCGCGGGAAGAAGCCAAGCCGCGAGCACCACGGCGGTCCCCAGCGTGACCGTGGCGGTCACGGGCCAGCGGTTGGCGTGAAGCAGCAGCGAGCGGCGGAGCGCGCCCATCGGAAGATCGTACGGGCATCAACCGTTCGGCGACTCAGCCCGAAGGTCGAGGTACGCACACTCCATTTCGCTCAGATCCACGCCCAGCGCCGGCAGCGACGTCGCGGTCTCGTGGAGCGTGCGGGGGCCGATCAGGCCGAAGGACGGGAACGGCTGAGCCAGGACGTACGCGGCGGCGATGTTGATCGCGGTGACACCCTTGGCGTCGGCCAACTCGAAGGCGCGGCGGCGGCGCTCGCGGTTGTCCTCGCTCTCGAACGGGCCGTCGGCGCTCCACTCGTCCCGCAGCCCCACCGCGTCGCGTGACACGAAGTAGCCCCGGGCCTGGCTGGACCAAGCAAAGTTCGCCAGGCCGTGCTCCTGGAGGAACGCGACGCTGCCGGGGTCGGACGCGGCGACGCAGCCGTCCCACACCGGCTTGACCATCCGCGCCAGCGAGAAGTTGTTGCTCGCGACGGACATCTTGCGCTTGCCGTTCTGCGTGGCGTAGGCGTTGGCCTCGGCGATACGAGCCGTGCTCCAGTTGCTGCCGCCAAACGCGCCGATCAAGCCTTGATCCGCGAGCTCGTGCAAAACATCAACGAACTCGCCCGCGGGCACCGCCGGGTTGTCACGGTGCATGAGGTACACGTCGGCGCGGTCTGTCTGCAGGCGCTCGAGCGACTCGTGCAGCTGACCGGCGAGCATCTGCGGCCAGTTCCACGGCGTGTGCACCCCCTTGCAGATCACGACCGCTTCGTCGCGCACGCCGCGCGACCGGAGCCACTGCCCGAGCAACCGTTCCTGCCGGCCACCGAAGTACAGGTGGGCGGTGTCGAACGCGTTGCCGCCGCGCTCCCACCAATCGTCGAACATCACGGCGGCGTGCGCGAACGTGTGCTGGTTGTCGCAACCCATGACGAGCTTGGAGATGTCCTTGTCGCAGCCCTCAACGCGGCCGTATTGCATCGGGTGGTCTGCGGCGCGCTTCAGCGGTCGGCCGTGGATCGGCGTCGGGAAGCCGTCGGGCGTTTCCTGCGGGTAGCTCAGTCCGAGTTCACGCCGCCACGCGTCGAGCGTTCGCATCTGCCCGAGGGTGTCGTCGGGCGTCATCGCGTCGACCTCGGCCTTCCCCTCCGCGATCGCCTGCGCTGCGGCCAACGCTTCGTAGCCGAACGCGCTGAACTCCGACGCGATGTCGATCGTCTCGGTCTTGCCCTCGGCCGTGACCTCGATGCGGCCGGGTTGGGCGTCGTTGCGGTCGTTGAGCCAGGGGTCGGGCAGCGTGATGCTGCCTTTCGAGCCGTAGGCAATGACGGTGTTGTCGAGCGTGCAGCGGATGGACGTGGAGACTTCGGCGACCGCGTCGTTCTCGAACCGCAGCGTTGCGGCGGCCCACTCGTCCACGCCGGTCTCGCCGAGGCGGCCGACACCGCGCAGTCGCTCCGGGTCGGCGAACGGTTTGCCGAGGGTCACGCCGACGAGCCGGCGGACGAACTGCACGGGGTAGCAGCCGACGTCGAGGATCGCGCCCCCGCCGAGCCGCGGGTCGTACAGCCGGCTGTCCGGCG
>JANQPR010000138.1 GCA_028285385.1 Phycisphaera sp. | reverse complement strand
CGTCGACCTTGCGAAGCGCGGCGTCCCATGGGGTGATCTCGCCTGGCTGTCCGATTTGGTCCGCGGACCAGACCCAACCCACCGCGCGATGGCGGCGCTGCTGCTGAACCACTCGGGCAAACCCGCCGGCACCGAAGCGCTGCACGCACTGCTCGACGACCCGGCCACGCCCGAAGCGACGCTCGCTCTGCTGCTCCAGACCGCCCACGCCGCGGGGCTCACGACCGCCGGCGCCTTCGCCGTCGAAGTCGCCTCCGCGCCGCGTCACGAAGACCTCCGGCCGCTCGCACTGCGCACCGCGCTGGGCGTCGGCGCCCCGACCGCTGACAGGGCGTGGGCCAACGCCTACCAGTCCGCCGGCACACCGGCCGAGCGATCCCGCCTTGCGCTCGTCGCACTGCGCGGCTTGCCCGAGACACCGAACGTCGTCTTCGTCACCCTCTCCGATGAGTCGGACCCATTCCTTGCGTTGATCGGCCGGACCGGGTCGGCGGTCTGCGTGCAACGCTCTCATCCCGACGCAATCGCGCAACTGCTTCTGGAACTGCACGGCACGCAACACCCGATCGCACGCGCATGGCTGCTGCGTTGGCTCGACCGAGACGCGGACGACGCGGTGTTCGCCGCCCTCGCGTCGGCGCTGCTCTCTCAAGAAGGCCAGACGGCTGGCGTGGCCGGGGAGCAGGAAGCGCTCGTGCGGGTCACGGAAGGCTGGGTGGCGCGTCGGCCGACCGAAGCCGCTGCCGACATCCAAAGCCTGTGGTCAAAACGACAGTCCGGGGAGAACGCCGGCTGGCGGGAGGCGGTGCTGTTCGGACTGCTACGCGAAGGCAGTGTGACCGCGGCAGACGTGGCACACGAGCTGAAGTCCGAACGGACCCGAGAGCAACTGATATGCACGGTGCTGATTGCCCAGCACACCGAGTCGCTCACGGCCGACGACGCGGCGCTGCTCGCGCTCGGCGCGGCCGGCGGAACGGACGACGTCGCGCTGCGGGTGCGGTGTGCCTGGCTTCTCGTCCGGCACGGCGGGGCGATCGACGCGTTACGATCTGCGGTTTCCCCTTCGCGTCAGACGCCAGACCGAAGCCCGCCGAACCCGCGCCCATGAGCGACATCCCCCTCAGTCAACCGAGCATCACCGACGCCGAGGTCGCCGCCGTCACCGCCGTGTTGCGCAGCGGCCGGCTGAGCATCGGGCCCCGTCAGGACCTGTTTGAGCAGATGGTTGCCGACCGCTGCAACCGCAAACACGGCGTCGCCGTCTCGTCGGGTACCGCGGGGCTGCACGCGGTCTTGCTCGCGCTGGGGATCGGGCCCGGCGACGAGGTGATCACCACGCCGTTCTCGTTCATCGCCTCGGCCAACTCGATCCTGATGGTCGGCGCGAAGCCCGTGTTCGTCGACGTGTGCTCGAAGTCGCTCAACCTCGACCCCCGCAAGGTCGAAGCCGCCATCACGCCGAACACCAAGGCCATCCTCGCCGTCGAGGTGTTCGGCAACACGACGCACTTTGCCGCTTTGGAGAAACTCGCGCAGAAGCACGAGCTCGCGCTCGTCGAGGACGCGTGTGAAGGCCTCGGGGGCGTCGCCGCAAACGGAAAGGTGGCCGGTTCGTTCGGCCGGGCGAGCGTGTTCGGCTTCTACCCCAACAAGCAGATCACCACGGGCGAGGGCGGCGTGATCGTCACCGACGACGACCGCGTCGCCGACCTGTGCCGGTCGCTGCGCAACCAGGGCCGGGCGGTGAACGCACACGCCGGCGCCGACAACAGCGTCGGGTCATGGCTGTCACACGAGCGGCTCGGCTACAACTACCGGCTTTCCGAGGTCGCCGCGGCGCTCGGTGTCGCGCAGATGGAACGCCTCGACGAGATGCTTGAGCAACGCCGCCGGGTCGTCCGTGGCTACATGCAACGGCTCATGGACTGGGACGACCTCGTCCTGCCCACCGCCGAGCCCGGTACCGACGCGACCATGTCCTGGTTCGTCTTCGTGCCCCGCCTCGAAGCCAGCTACGGCCACGTCGAGCGCGACCGCATCATCGCAGGGCTCAAACGCCACGAGATCGGCGCAAGCAACTACTTCCCCTGCATCCACCTCCAGCCGTTCTACAAGCAGCACCTCGGCCACGCCGCGGGCGACTTCCCCGTCGCCGAACGCGCCAGCCAACGCACCATCGCCCTGCCGTTCTTCCCACAGATGGACGACACGCAGATCGAGCTGGTCTGCCACACGCTGCGCGTCATGATCCAACGTGAACAGCTGCTCCGCCGCGACTGATCGAGGCGACCGGCCCAGCAAAACAAGCGGTTCTTGTCACACGCCGACGTACCGTGACACCAGCGAACGCGCTCGTGCCGCGTCGGTCGTGCCCTTGACGATCACCCGGCCGTCTTCGAACACCGTCAACTCGAACTCGGCGTCCGCGTCTTCAAAGGTGCCGCGCACAAAATACGGGTTGGCTTTGGTTTCACGCGTAACGCCGGGCCAACGCTCTGCGAGGGCGTGCAGGTCGACCCTGGCCGGCGACGCAGGCGCCACCTGCACCGCGCCCCGGCCGCACATCGTCACCGCCCCACCGCCGCCGCTCCGCTCGAGGAACTCGAACCGGCGCTGCTTCGAGCAGACCCCCGCCGACGCGTCGTACGCGCCCGACACGTCGAACTGCCGGACGGTGTTCCGGTAGAGGTCGACGCTCAAGAGCTTCCGATTCACCGACTCCCACTGCCCGAGCAACACCTTGATCGCCTCGGCCGACTGCCACGCCGCGACCAGTTGCACCACCGGCCCGAGCACCCCGGCCGTGTCGCACGTCGGCTGCGACCCGGGCGTGGGCATCGTCTCGAACAGGTCACGCAGGTCGGGCGTCGCCAGTCCGAGTTGCTCCCAAGGCGTGTCGCGTCGCTGCTGCTCCACTTCCGGGGCCGCCGTGTGTGGAAGGACCGCCATCGCGGTGCCCGTGGTGCCGACCGCGCCGCCGTAGACGTACGGCACGCCGTGCTTCACCGCCACGTCGTTGAGCAGGTACCGCGTCTCGAAGTTGTCGAGGCCGTCGACGATCACGCCGACACGAGGCCGGCCATCAGCTTCGACGCAGCCCGCGATCGCTTCGACGTTCCCGGCGTTGAGATCGACAACGACGGCATCAACCTCGACGTCCCGGTTGATCGCTTTTAGCTTCGCCTGTGCCGCGACCGCTTTGGGCAAGCCTAGTTCCGCGTCGGCCTCGTCGAACAGCACCTGCCGCTGCAGGTTTGACCACTCGACCGTGTCGCGATCCACGATCACCAGCCGGCCAACGCCCGCCCGGCACAACGTCTCGGCGATCACCGTGCCCAGCGCGCCGCACCCCGCGACCAGCGCAACCGACTCGCGCAGCCGCCGCTGGCCGTCCTCGCCGACGAACGGTAGCCGTTGTTGCCGGTCGTATCGCCCGTCCGGGTTCACGACTTGGCCCTCGACTCATGATCACCCGGCCCGTCGTCGATGAGTCGCTTGCCGTAGCTCACGCAATCGTCGACGCGGAAACCCACGGCCTCGTAGAAACGCGCCGCGGCCGTGTTCGCCGTGCGCACCTGAAGGTTCACCTTCGGGCAGCCGCGCTCCGCGAGCCAGTCTTCCGCCGCACGGACCAGGCGTTCGCCGCATCCCCGGCGTCGGTGCGTTGGCGACACCGCGAGGTAGTTCAACCAGCCGCGGTGGCCCTCGTACCCGACCATGACCGTGCCCACGGCTACACCGGCTTCCTCCAGGACCAGCAGCCCGCCGTCGCCGACCGCGAGTTTACGGTCCAGATCCTTGCCGGGGTCGTTCCACGGCATAACCAACCCGCACGCCTCCCAAAGCGCGAGCAACGCCACTCGGTCTGCTTCACGGAACGCGCGGACGGTCACGCTCACCCGCCGTTGTCCACCGGGTCGACCTTGACGCCCTGCTCGCGGAGGTACGCCCACGCCTGGTCGATGTCGTCGGGTTCGCCCTGGAAGAGGACGTTCATGATGCCCATCTCCGACTGCACCGATGCCTGCCGGATGTCGAAGAGCACGCCCGGGAACTGGCGCGACATCTTCCACAGGCAGGGCTCGTTCTGCTTGCCGCCCTCGAACGTTAACCAGCATCGGCGTGCGACCTCGGCCATTCGGGGATTGTAGGGCAACACAAAAGAAGCCCGCGCCGTCGCGGCGCGGGCTTCGGGAAAGTCTGGAGTTTTTCGAGCGGGGCGTGATTACCACGCGAAGTGGGCGAAGGCCTTGTTCGCGTCGGCCATGCGGTGGGTCTGGTCGCGGGTGTTCATCGCCCGCCCTTCCTTGTTGTAGGCGTCCCACAGTTCCCGGCTGAGCTTGATGTGCATCGGCCGGCCCTTCTCGCCCCGGCAAGCGTTGATGATCCAGCGGAACGCCAGCGACTGCTGCCGCTTCCGCGAGACCTGCATCGGGACCTGGTAGTTCGTGCCGCCGACACGCCGCGAGCGGACCTCGACGTTGGGCTTGACGTTTTCGATGGCCTTGCGGAAGACCTCGATCGCGGTCAACTCGCCGTGCTCCTTGTCGCGGGCGAGCTTGTCGTCGATCTCCTGCAGCGCGTCGTAGACCACCCGTTGAGCGCGGGTCTTCTTGCCGTCGAGCATGATGCAGTTGACGAACCGCGACAGCACCTTGTCCCCGAACTTCGGGTCCGGCTTGAGCTGCTCTTCCGACTTGGTGAATCCACGTCCCATGGGTTTGTACTCCGGGGGCGGCTGGGTCGAGACCGGACGGCACCCGCCGTGGGACTCTCGCGTTCACCGCCGGCCGAACACCGGCCGACGATTACTGCCGCAGGATGAAAAAACAAATGTCTGACGAAGCCGAATCACTCAGCCCTTGGGCTTCTTCACGCCGTACTTCGACCGGCCGCGTTTCCGGCCGTCGACGCCGAGGCTGTCCAACGCGCCGCGGACGATGTGGTACCGCACACCCGGCAGGTCGCGGACCCGGCCGCCGCGGACGAGCACGATCGAGTGCTCCTGCAGGTTGTGCCCCTCGCCGCCGATGTACGCCGTCACCTCGTTGCCGTTGGAAAGCCGGACACGGGCGACCTTCCGCAACGCCGAGTTCGGCTTCTTGGGGGTCACGGTCTTGACCTGCAGGCAGACGCCGCGCCGCTGCGGGCACTGGTCGAGGTCGCGCACCTTCGACTTGGCGATCGGGGTGCGGCGGGGCTTGCGGACGAGCTGGTTGATCGTGGGCATGGCGGGTGTTTCGCGGGTTCGGCCGAGGAATGTCGAGCCACGAAGTGTACCCGAACCGGCCTCAGGCCCGCAAACCCGGCTCCGATCAGCCTGCCGACCAGTCCTCAGCCCGCCCGGGCCGCCGCCGCCTCGGCCAGCAGTCTTCCGAGCGCATCGACGTGCCGGGTCATGGACAAATGATCCGCCAGCCCGGCACAAACCGCCGCGCAGCGGGCCCGTTCGGCCGGGTCGCTCAGCTCCGTCATCGCCACCGCCAGCGCCGCCGCGTCGCCCGGGTCGGCGATCACCCGGCCGCGCACGGGCGTGTCCGGATTCTGGTCGGTTCGCCGCAGGTGGTCGCTCGCGCCGTTGAACGCGGTGCTGATCGCCGGCGTCCCCATCATCAGCGACTCGAGCACGACCTTGCTCGACGGGTCGTACCAACTCGGCAGCACGGTCACGTCGGCCGCGGCGAACAGGGCCGGCATCTCCCGGCTGTGCCCGAGGTAGCGGACGTGCTGCCGCAGCCCAAGGTCGGCTGCCCGCTCCTGCGCCCCGACGTCCGTCCCGCCGATCATGAGCAGCACCGGGTCGCGAACGACGCCCGCGTCAATCACCGACCGCATCGCCGGCAGCAGCGTTTGTACGCCTTTGAGCCACGCGTTCTGCGCCGCGAAGAGGAACACGGTCGCGTCGTCAGCGATGCCGAAGCTGGTGCGGATCGCGCCCCGCCAGCGCCGCTTCTGCTCGTCGGTTACCTCAGGCATCACCGACGCGTTGGGGATCACCCGGCAGCGCGACGGGGCGATGCCGTAGTGTCGCTCGAGTTGGTCGACGACGTACCCGCTGACCGCGGCGATGGCGTGGACCGACGGGTCGCGCAGTGTCCGCCGTTCGAGCGCGAGCAACAGCCGCTGCTTCGCGTCGAGCGCGACCTCAAGGCGTTTCTTGCTCTGCTTCCAACCGGCGGGGCGCATCGCGACGTTGCGGTCGAGCGTCTCCCGCACGGTGCCGCCGCGCGGCTGCAACACCGACGCGGGCACGGCCACCGTGATCGACAGCGACGCGTCAAAGCCGCCGTGCTCCAGCTCGCGCCGCGCCCAACGCGCAAAACCGAGCAAGCGAAACACGGACGAACTCTTCTTCCGGGCGTACCGCCGCAACTCGACACCGGGCGGCACGACGTCGGGCTTCGCGCTGCCGGCGATAAGCGTGACGTGGTGGCCGCGGTTGAGCAGCGCGTCGACGATCTGCGCGGTCGACTTCTCGGCCCCGCCGGCGTCGGGGTCGTACCGCTCGATCACCACGGCCAACCGCATCGGGCGCGGTGTGTTGACTCGGGCTACGGGCGGGTTGGTCGCCACCGTTGTCACGCCGACGCCGACCCCACCGCGACCCGTTCAGCGCGCTCAACCGGTTGCCCCGCCCCCGCTGCCCCTAAAAAACCCGACACCGCGTCGAACACGGCGTCCACCGTGATCTGCCGAATGCTCCCGGGTTGCCCGGCGTCGGGCGCTACGACGGCCCGCTCCTTGGCGTAGCCGATCTCGGTCCAGTCCGGCGTCGTCGGACCGAACAGCGTCACGACCGGCGTCTCCACCGCGGCGGCCAAGTGGCGCGGCCCGGTGTCGTTGGTGACCAGCACCGCGGCGCGGCGTGTCATGGCCTTGAGCACGTGCAGGTCCATCCCGCGTTTCGGCAGGTCGAGCACCTGGCACGAGGCCGCGCGGATCACGGCGTCAAGCACGTCGCGCTCAGCGGGCGACCCGGTGACCGCGACGGCCACGCCGTAAGCCTCGGCCAAGCGGTCGGCGAGCTGCGCGAACCGCTCGGTCGGCCAGCGCTTCTCCAACTTCTGCGCCCCGGGGTTGAGCAGCACGGCCTCGCGGCCGTCGGCGTCACCCAATAGCTGTGCCGCGCGCCGGTCCGCGTCGTCGGAGACGTGGACGCGCATCGCCGGGTCGTCCCCGGCCGCGCCCAGGTACCGCGCGAGCTGCAGGTAGTAGTCCAGTGTCGGCACGGGCAGGAACTCTTTGCCGTTCCGCCGGGGGATGAGCCGGTCGGTCAGCAGCAGGCCGCGCCCGTCGCGGTCGTACCCGATCCGCCGGGAGATGCCCGCCAACCGAACGAGCATGGCTGACCGCGCGCTGTTGGGCAGCAGCACCGCCGCATCGAAGGCACCGTCTCTCAGCTCGCGCGCCTGGGCGAAGAACGCCGACCCCTTGTCCTTGGGCGCGGCGGGCATGACGCAGTCGACGTCGGGCAGCCCGTCGAGCAACGGGACAAGCGGGGCCGGGGTCAGTGCGGTGATGAAGGCGTCGGGCAACGCTTGGCGAAGCGCGCGGATCGTCGGCGTGGCCATGATGATGTCGCCGAACCACGTCGGCATGACCACGAGCAGTCGGCGGATGGAGGCGGTGTCCCGGCCGGGCATCGCGGCATGGTACCCGAGCGTCTCGGGGCGATCATTCCCCGGTTCAGTGCCGACCTCGGCTCAACAGCAGCGCGATGACGCCCAGTTGAACCACCACCGCGACCCCCAGGCAACGGAAGAACACGCCATCGTCCCGCACGCCGTCCACGTCGGCCGCGCCCAGCCACAGCCCGGCCAGCAAAGCGACGACCGCCACCGCCTCCAACACGATCGCGATCAGTGTGACCGGCCCGGTGTCCGTGCCGTGCGTGCCCCGTTGCCCGCGCAACTCCTGCAGGATCATCCGCAGCAGGCGCGGGCTCTCAGCGGAAGTGCTCGCAGGCTCTGGACGGTCGAGCGACTCGGCGGCTTGCTCCGGTGACTCCGACGGCGTAACCGGACACTGTCGAACATCGGCTTCCTCCTGCTCCGCTTCCGGTGACAGCGCTAACGAGACGACCTGAGTCTGTGGTTCGGGCGCGGGTTCGCCGTGGGACTCGTCGGGAGTCGACGCTGCCTCGGCTTGGGGCCGTTGTCCCGCGGACATGGGCCGGACTCTTTCGACCATCCGCGCCAGGCGCAAGCGGGGCGTGCGGGCCGCGGCCGCATCGGAAGATGCCGTGTTGTCCGAGTCCTCCTCCGGCGGCGGCAGGTCGTACGGGCGGAACGGCCGGGCCGCGGCGCGGGGCGTCGCGTCGCCACCGGCTGGTTCGCCGTGTTCCTCCGCGTCCCGGGGCGGCTTGGGCTGTTGTAGCTGCGCCATCGTCTCGGCGTCGAAGCGCCGGCCGGTGTTGCGTGGCGGCGACGCCTGCTCGTCGCGTGTGTGACGCTGCGACGCGATGAACCGCACGGCTTCCACCAGCGACCGCGTCGTGTGGTCCGGCTCGGGGTCGGCGTCGGTGCGCTCGTGCGGCTTGTTGGTCAGCCAGACCGTGCGGCACCCCGCGGCGACGCCCGCCTCGACGTCGCGCAACTGGTCGCCGACCATCCACGACCGCGACAGGTCCAGCCCGTGCTCGTCCCCGGCGCGGAGCAGCATGCCGGGGCGGGGCTTGCGGTCGTCGTGTTCGCGCGTGTATTCCGGGACCGCGCCCTCGGGGTGGTACGGGCAGAAGTAGAACGCCTCGATCCGCGCGCCGTTGGCGGATTCTTCGACGAGTTCACGGATGCGGTCGTGGACGGCGTCGACGTCCGCCTCGGTGTACTTGCCGCGCGCGACGCCGCCCTGATTCGTCACCACCACCACCTTGTACCCCAGGCCGCAGAGCGACGCGATCGCCATCGCCGCGCCCTGGATCAGGACCACGGCGTCGGGGTCGCCGAGGTCGCCGTCGTTGTGGATGACCGTGTTGTCGCGGTCGAGGAAGACCGCCGGGGCTCTGCGGACGCCGGGCATGATGGGGACAGCTTATCGCGGCGGGGCGCGAATCGGGAGACGGTGTTGCGTGGCAACGCGGCGGAGCAGCCGATCGGGAAAGCCAAAAACGAGAGGCCAAACCGGGTTTGACCGCACCGACGGCTCACCCTCGCCGGCGCTGCATCTCGCTCCCGATCAGGCCCGTGACCTCGTCCACCGCCCGGTCGAAGTCGTCGTTCACGACGTAGGCGTTGTAGACGTTGCTCGCGCGGGCGTGAGCGATCTCGGCCTGGGCCTGGCTGAAGCGCCGCTGGATCGTCGCCTCGTCGTCGCGCTTCCGGCTCCGCAGCCGGTCGAGCAGCGCCGTGTCGTCCGGGGCCAGGATGAATACCGCGAAGCAGTCGGGCATCTGCCGGCGGACACGGATCGCCCCCTCGACATCGATTTCAAGAACGACGACCTTTCCTTCGGCAAGGCGTTGCTCCACAAACGCACGCGGCGTGCCGTAGAAGTTGTCGTACACCTTGGCCCACTCGAGGAACTCGTCGGCGGCGATCGCTTCCTGGAACGCCGGCTCGTCGACGAAGTGGTAGTGCTCGCCGTCCACGTCGGTCGCGGCGCGTGGGCGGGTCGTCATCGAGATCGACAGCACGGCGTCGAGCCGGTCGAGCACGGCGTTGGTAATCGTGCTCTTGCCCACGCCCGACGGCCCGGAGATGACCACGAGGAACCCGGCGGCGCCCGCGCGGTCCAGGGCGGTCGCGGCGATCGGGTTGGCGGTGTGGTCGGCCTCGGGCATGAGGGAGAATAGCACGGCCGGAACGCGCGGCATCCAACCGCGCGTTGCAGGTTGCACCCCGGGCCCGGCTCAGTTCGGCAGCTTCGTCTGCTGCAGCGCTTCGAACACCTTGAGGATGTTGTCGGCGTCTTCGCCCTGGTCGTCGGTCGCCGGCAGCGCCCGCCGCGCGGCGTCGTCGGCGACGATCCGAACGGGGAGCGTCGTCTCGTCGACGGTGCCGCCGAGCTGGTCGGTGACGCGGATCTTCAGCCGGTACCTGCCGACGCCGAGGTTGGCGGGCATGGCAACCATCTGGACGACCCAGAAGTCGCGCCGCTGGCGACGCGAGAGGTCGTGCACGGGCTGGGCCGGGTGACGCCAGACCGCCAGCCCGTCGGCCTCGTTGTAGAGCACGACCTCCTGCTCGAGCTTGACTTCGTAGCCGGGCACGCCGTCGGCGCGCGGCGCGGCTGCGAACCCGTCGATCTCGGCGTACACGATCACGCGGTTCTCCCGGCCCGCGAGGAACGTGTCGCTGTCGAACGGCTCGTACACGCCGAACCCGCTCACCCGCCGGCACAGCGTCGCGTTGCGCAACGCGACCGTCTCGCCCCCGGCGTGGTCGGCCAGCGACTCGGCGACCGTCTCGGCGTCGAGCGCGTCTACCTGCCCGGCGTCAATCCGCTGCGCGAGGTCGACCAGCATCGCCGCGTACGCCTCGACCAGGGCGCGCTGCCCGGGGTCGAGCTGGCTCAGCAGGGCTTCATCGGGCGTGCGCGTCGGGTCGGCCAAGCTCAACCCCGCGAGCGCCAACGCACGACGCAGCGGGGGCGCTTCCATCTGCAACAGGCGCTCGTGCAACTCGGCGAGCAACGCCTCCCGGCTGCGCGGCGCGACGGCGGGCTCCGGCTTTGAACTGGCTTCGTCGTACAACGACGCGACCGCGTTGCCATTGGCGGAGGACGCGGCGGGTTGATCGGTGTCGAGCAGCCCGTTGGCGTCTTCCGGTGCGGACGCGTCGACCCGCTGGTCCAGCGGCGTCACGGTCGCCTCGATCACCTCCCGTTGCACCGGCTCCGGCGGGGTCGGCCAGCCGTGCCCGGCACCGTCGGCGGCGTTGCCGAGTTCGTCGTCTGGCGTCGCCCACGCCACGACCGTTGGCCGCTGCGGCGCCCCCAGCTGCGTCTTCATCGCGTCCAGCTGCGCCAACACTTCCGGGTCGAACGACGGCACTCCGCCTCCGGCCCGGTTCCCGTCCGCCGAAATCGGGAAGGCGTTCGTCGCGGTCGGCCGCGCGCCCGGGGTCGGCGTCGCCTCGCAACCGATCAACCCCGCCAGCAGCGCCGCCGTCGCGAACGTCACCGCCCCACTGCGCAACACGTCCGCCCCGCCACCGTTGCCGTTCATCCAAATCCGGGCCATGTCGCCTCCATGCGAACAAGGTTCCAGTCAATCCAGCCCACACTCCTACCCACGGTACACCCCCGACGCCTCCGGCGTCTCACGGACTATCGGCCAGCGCGACGCACAAGCCTTCGAGATTCCGGGTCGCCGTGCCCAGGCCGGACTTGCTCCGCGCGTCGGCCGAGAGCGCCGCGTCCAGCAGGCGACGGGCCGCCGCCTCGTCGAGTTGCCGGCTGACGGTGTGGAACGACGACGACCCCGCGCCCCACAGCCGTAAGGCCTTGCCGATCTGCGCGTCGTTGGCGCCCTGGCTCCGCATCGCCGCGGCGACCGTGAACTTCCGCGTCAGGTCGGCCACGAAGTACAGCACCAGCACGTCCGGCTGCCCGCCCAGGTCCACCAGCTCGTGCACCA
>JANQPR010000101.1 GCA_028285385.1 Phycisphaera sp. | reverse complement strand
GATGGCCGGCCACCGGCCCCAGACCAGCCACGCCGCCACGGGCAGCACGAGCCAGACTTGGCTGGCCTCCTCGTCGTGCCAGGCGATCCACAAGATGTCCGCCCAAGCCCGATAACACGCCGCCGCCGCCAGCAGGCCCAGCGCCGCCCCGATCACCAGACGCTGCACCGTCCAACCCCGACGCATCCGCGGCCCCAGCCCGGCCCGAGAGCCGAACTCCGGCGACGTGACCGACGACGCGGCGGGCGCTTCCGGCGCGGCGGTCACGGGCGGGTTGAGCGGGGCGGTCGACACCGACACATGGTAGATATCGGCCGATCCGGCGGGGCGTGCTGAGCGGCGCGTCCCCTCGATTTCTCGCGTAAAGGCGACACCGTGACGACCCGACCCCTGCCGCCCGAGCCCGACGACCCGTCACCCCGGCGCTGGGCGGTCGGCCCGGACGCGTCCGGCGAAAGGCTGGACCGATGGCTGGCAACGAAGGCGCACGCGTCCCGTGCCGAGGTCCGGCGGTGGCTGGACGCCGGCGGGGTGTGGCTCGACGGCCGGGTCGTGCCCGCGGGCAAGGGCGGCGTCTCGCTGCGGCCGGGGCAGCGCGTTGAGCTACGGGCGTTGCCGAGGGGCTGGATCGCGGGAAGCGCCGGGGAGCTGCGCGTTTTGACCCAGGGCGACGGCTGGGTCGCGGTGGACAAGCCGGCCGGGGTCGCGATTCACCCGCTGAGGCACCACGAGCCGGGCACGCTGCTCGGGCAGGTTGCGGCCGCATTCCCGGGGGTGGTCGGCGTGGGTGACGAGGGCGAACTCCGCAGCGGCGTCGTTCATCGCCTCGACCGCGACACGACCGGCGTTGTGCTGTTCGCCTTAACCGATGCGCGGTGGCGGGCGTTGCGGTCGGCGTTCGCCGAGCACCGGGTCAGCAAGACCTACCGCGCGCTGTGCGCTGGAGGGGTCGAGCGTGACGGGCAACGCGAAGCGTGGCTCAATGTTCGGCAACACCACCCGGCCCGTGTCGTCGAAGTCGCCCGCAACACCGACGGCGCGTACCGCTGCTCGCTTGCGTGGCGGGTACTGCGGCAAGCAGAGCACGCCACGGAAGTCGAGGTCGATCTGCACACCGGGTTTCTGCACCAGGTGCGTGTGATGTTCGCGGCGATAGGGCACCCGCTGCTGGGTGACGGTGCTTACGCGCCACCGGGAATCGCGGCGCTGGCTCAAAGGCAGATGCTGCACGCGGCGTCAATCGCCGTCGACGACATCCAAGCGGTGTCGCCGCTGCCGCAAGACTATTCCGATATTTCGAGTCGACTGGCTTAACCGGGTCGTGACACAACGCGGCTGAGCGTTGAACTACAACCCGTTGGATTCGTTGGTCTTCTTCTCGCGTGGCGGGCGCGAGTTGAGTTGCGGCTGCTTCATCGTCACGGTGTGCCCGGCCGGGACGGACTCGGTGATGAAGACCGAGCCGCCGATGGTCGCGCCCCGGCCGATGACGGTGTTGCCGCCGAGGATGATGGCCCCGCCGTAGATGGTGACGCCGTCCTCGATGGTGGGGTGGCGCTTGCGGCCTTCCCAGCGGTCGTGCCCGCCCTTGAGCGACAGTGCGCCGAGGGTCACGCCTTGGTAGAGCTTGACGTCCCGGCCGATCTCGCAGGTCTCGCCGACGACGATCCCGGTGCCGTGGTCGATGAACAGGCGTTCGCCGATCGTCGCGCCGGGGTGGATGTCGATGCCGGTGTCGTTGTGGGCGGCCTCGGTCATCATGCGCGGCAGCATGGGCACGTCGAGCTTGTAAAGCTCGTGGGCGTAGCGGTAGGTGAAGATCGCGTCTAAGCCCGGGTAGCAGAAGATCGCCTCGTCCGGGTGCGTGTTGGCGGGGTCGCCGTCGTACGCGGCCTGGACGTCGGTCGACAGCAGCCGGCGGACCTCGGGGATGCGCTTCAGGAACGCGTCGGTCTTCTCCCGGGCGACGCGGTCGCAGTCGTCGCAGTCGTCGCCCCGGCCGTCGGCGTCGCGGTTCAGCGCGTACCGCAACGCCTGGCGGACCTGCTCGTAGAGCACGTGGTCGATGTGCTTGAGCCGGCGCTCGGTGTGCTCGCGGAGGTTGGCGTCGGTGATGCGCTGTTCGTCGAAAAACCCTGGGAAGGTCAGGCACCGCAGGCACTCGATGAACTCGATGACCCGGGCCCGGCTGGGCAGGAACGTCGCGTTGATGTGCTGCGTGCTGGGGTCCGCCTGGTAGCTGTTGACCAACAGATCCACGACGCCACGCAACGGGGCGTGCCGGTAGGCGTGGTCGACTTGGCGCGCGTCAGGCTGGCTGGCCATGCGGGTCATGGTACCGGTCCCGCCGGAGGCGGCGTCTGGGGGATCCTCCACCACGCCAACCGCGGGCGAGCGGCGGTTCTTCCCAAGACGTCTCGACGGACCCAGTCTGGCGTTCCCACGTCTGGCGTCGACAGAAGCCGGCGTAGAGATGAAACCACGTGTCAGGTCGCGACTCAGCGGCGGTGCGTCCGCGAGGCCGTGGTGTGCGGGGCCGGAGGCAGATGAACTCGAACCTCAAGTGTAAGTGGGTGCGTCCCCGGGTCGTCCGGGCCTTCCGCTCGTGGGCGGCTTGGCCGTCGTGCCCGATCTCAGCCCCCTTGAGGTCCGAAAGGTTCGAGCGCATGTAGGCCTCGACCTCGCACACCACGGCGTCGCTTCCGCGTTGCCGCGCCGATTATACCTCGGCCAAACGCGTCGCGAACGCCAACTTTTGGTCAAACTTCAGAAGAAGATTTTTCGTCGTCGCGCTCGACTTCCCCCTTGACAACCGGCGGGGTTTCTATGTCAAAGCTGTTGCCGGGATCGAACTCGGCGAACTGCGTCTGCACCATCGCACGGTACACGCCGCCGCTGCGCATCAGCTCGTCGTGCGTGCCGCGCTCCACGACCTGGCCGCTACGCAACACGACAATCTGGTCGGCGTGCATGATCGTGCTCAGGCGGTGCGCGATGACGAAACTCGTTCGGCCGCGCATCAGTTTGGTCAGCGAGCCCTGGATCAAGCGCTCGCTCTCGCTGTCGAGGTTCGACGTCGCTTCGTCCAGGATGAGCACCTTCGGGTCGGCGAGGACCGCGCGGGCGATGGCGAGGCGTTGCCGCTGCCCGCCCGAGAGCTTGACGCCGCGCTCGCCGATCATTGTGTCGTAGCCCTTGGGCAGGTCGGTGATGAAGCCGTGCGCATTGGCGGCGCGGGCGGCGGCCCGGACCTGTTCGGGCGTGGCGTCGCGCCGGCCGTAGGCGATGTTGCTCATCACCGAGCCGTCGAACAGGAACACGTCCTGCTCGACGATGCCCAGCAGCGCGCGGTAGCGGTCGACGTCGTACCGGCGGAGGTCGACGCCGTCCAGCAACACCCGCCCGGTGGTCGGGTCGTAGAACCGAGCGACCAGGTTGCACAGCGTCGTCTTGCCCGCGCCCGACGGGCCGACGAGGGCGACGGTCGTGCCGGGCTCGGCCTTGAGTGATACGTCGTCGAGCACCGGCCGCGTCGTGCCGGGGTACATGAACCCGACGCGGTCGAGCGTGATCCGGCCGGCGACGAGGTCGTGGTCGAGCGGCAGCCTGTCGTCCCCGGCTTCGTGCGGCTTCAACTGCTCCCGGAACTCGCGCGGCTCGGCGAGGATGTCGAGCACCCGGTCCAGAGCCGCCAACCCGTTCTGCAGCGCTGTGGCCGTCGCGGCGAGCGTCGAGATCGGGCCCAGCAGCGCGGCGAGGTAGGCGAGGAAGACCGTGAGGTCGCCGATGGTGAGGGCCGCCGCGCCGTCGAGGTTGCCCGCCGCCACCGCCGCTCGGTCGCCGAGGATGCGCCACGCGCCGTACACCAGCAGCACCGACGACGCCGTCGGGATGAGCACGGCCCACGCGGTATCGACCCCGCGCATCCACCACCAGCCGAGCAGCTCTTGGCGGACCATGAAGTCGTTGCGCTTCATGAACGCGGTGGACTCGGCGCGCTGCCGGGAAAAGCCGCGGACGATGCGCATCCCGCCGAAGGTCTCGGTCGCGGTGCCGTCGATCTCGCGCCGGGTCTTGCGGATGTCGCGCCACAGCGGCCGGATGCGTGAGATCCAGGTGCGGTGCGTGATCCACACGACGGGCAAGACGGCCAGCCCGACGGCCAGAAGTTTCCAGTCGACCAGGGCCAGGACGATCAGCGAGCCGGCGAGCTGCACGATCGCCCGCCACGGGTTGTAGATCATCCCGAAGATCAGGTCGCCGATCGCGCCGGCGTCGTCCCGCAGCAGGCCCGCGATGCCGCCGGACTTCAGCTCGATCACGCGGTGCAGTGGCAGCCGGGACGCGTGGTCGAACAGCCGCCGGCGAGATTCGACCTGCACCCGCTTGGCGATGCGCGTCGCGTGCCACCGGCCCCACAGCCCGAACGCGACGGACGCCATGGTGAGCACCAGTGCGCCGCTGACCAGGACCAGCAGCAGCGTGTACGGCTGGTCGTGCGCCGGCAGGAAGCGCGCCAGCCACGGGCCGAGCGGCCGGTCGTCCAGCACGTTGTCCATCACGATCTTGGTGGCGTACAGCGGGACCAGCCCGAACATCACGGACAGCGTCAACGCGCCCAGGGCGAGGTGCGTCACCCGGCGGTGCGGGCCGAGCAGGTCCCAGAACGCGCCGAACAGCGCGAAGAACCCGCGGTGTCGGCGGGCCTTGACCTCGTTGCCCCGGTTGTCGACCAGGATGTTGTTCTCGCGGCGCTCGGCGGTGCGTTGCTTGTAGTCGTGGTACCGCTGGGCGCTGCCGGCTTCACGGAGCATGGGGGGATGGTAGCCCGGGCGGTGTCGACGGGCCGGGATCAGGTGTCGTACGCTGGGCCCGATGCGTTCGATCTAGAATCGCGGCCGTGGATCCGGAGCAACATCGTTTTGGGCGGCGTGGCGCGGAAGGCCGGCGTCGTTGGCCGGTGTTGGCCGTTGCCTCGCTGTGTGTGATGCTCGTGGCCTGCGGGGAGGTCGGAGGCGTGA